>CAYSJK010000070.1:0-11704 GCA_964431375.1 uncultured Pirellulales bacterium | reverse complement strand
ATAGACGAAGAAACTATAGACGGAAACGTCGCTCCGCACTGGGTGAGACTGACTTATGACGAGTTTGTTGCTGCCACTTATAGATTTAGGGCCGAACATGCAGAGGATAACGGTGGCACACCTGGTACGTGGCTGCAGATAGGCGAAGATTTGCTGATCACTGCGTTGCCTGGGGATATGTATATAGGCCTGTGCGTGACCAGCCATAATGACCGCGATATGTGCACAGCTGTAATCGACCATGTCACCATGACCGGTTCGATTTCAGGAGGTTGGCAGTCGCAGGATATCGGTATAGCAAGCAACGACGCCGAGTTGATGTATGTGATTCTCCAAGATGGTGACAGCAACGCGATTGTTTATCACGATGACCTCAATGTAACGCTGACACCCGACTGGACCGAGTGGAGGATTGACCTGAACGACTTTACGGGTGTGCAACGGGATAATGTCCAGAAGATGTATATCGGCTTCGGTGACTGCAACAATCCGACACAAAACGGCACGGGTACCGTGTATATTGACGATATCCGGCTGTATCAAGCAGATTGTTCTTTTCCAGTCGACCTTGTCCGCGATTGCTCGATTGACTATGCTGACCTTAATGTGCTGGCAGAAAACTGGCTGCAGATACCTTATGAATTCAGAGTTAACCTGTATGGTGGCCAGACGATTGACTTCAGGGACATTGCCGAATTAGCCAAATACTGGGGTGAAGAGGGGCTGATCTGGCCGACGTGGTAAAGCAGCATTGATTATGCATTGGATTTCCGCTTATGCGGGAATGACGTAAAGGATTGTATTAGTTCGGGGCCTATGCTGAGAAATCGGCATAGGCCCCGGTTATTTTTGCCTTGAATAGTGTGTTTCTCAAGGCCAAAGATACGGCTCGCAGGATAAAGTCAAGAGACTATCAGCTAATACAATACGTACTTTTCTAAAAACATCCCTTTGGAAAATCGAAAAACAAGTTGACGTCCGCTGGTTCTACGGATACAATCTCTCGGTTTTTTTGAACTCGATTAAATATTAAAGAGGTGATGGTGCTGTATGAATAATGTAAAAGAATTGCTAAAAGAAAAATTAACAACTGAAAATTATTCCAGGCTCATTGCATTGGATAATCCAAAGATGCACGAGTTCGTGGCTGACTCGATTGAGCTTACGCAGCCAGCCTCGGTTTTTGTTTTCACCGGCTCAGACGCTGATATTGCCTACATTCGTGAACTGGCAAGAAAAAACGGCGAAGAAATACCGCTGGATATTCCCGGCCATACCTGTCACTTCGATGGATACAATGACCAGGCCCGCGATAAGGCCAGAACAAAATATTTACTGCCACCAGGCTCAGAACTGGGCGAAAGTCTTAATTCCATCGACAAAAAGACGGGTGTTGAAGAGGTACGCTCATTCTTAAAGGACTCTATGGTCGGCCAAGAGATGCTTGTTTGCTTTTTCTGTTTGGGACCGCTCGATTCGGAGTTTTCTATCCCCTGCATTCAGATAACAGATTCACCCTATGTTGCTCATAGTGAAATCATCCTCTACCGGCCCGGATACGAGCAATTCAAAAAAATCCCCCGTCTTTTTGCTTCGCAAAATCGAAGCAGCGGGGCTGACTTTTTTAGATTCATTCATTCTGAAGGAGAACTGGAAAACGCAGTAAGTAAACATATTGACAAGCGCCGGGTTTATATCGACCTCGAAGAAAATCTTGTTTACAGCGTCAACACTCAGTATGGCGGCAATACAATAGGCCTGAAAAAACTCGCTCTTCGCCTGGCTATACAAAAAGCATCAAGAGAAGGCTGGCTTGCCGAGCATATGTTCTTGATGGGTGCTCACGGCCCGGGCAGGCGCGTGACATATTTTGCCGGCGCATTTCCATCGGCCTGCGGAAAAACGTCAACCTCAATGCTGCCCGGACAGACGATTGTCGGTGATGACATCGCCTACTTGCGCAAAAAAGACGGCCAGGCCCGCTGTGTAAATGTTGAAAAGGGTATTTTCGGCATTATTCGCGATGTCAACGCAGAAGATGACCCGATTATTTATGAAGCCCTTACAAGCCCTTGTGAAGTTATTTTCTCCAATGTTTTGATTGATAGTCAAAATAAACCCCACTGGCTTGGAATGGGCGCCGAATTGCCGACCGAAGGAATCAACCACTCCGGGCAATGGCACAAAGGTAAAACCGACGCCGACGGCAATGAAGTTACTGTATCGCACAAAAACGCTCGCTATTGCCTCAACATCCCGGACCTCAACAACTGCGACCCGTTGCTCGATGACCCGGAAGGTGTGCTGGTCGGCGGTATGGTTTACGGGGGACGCGACAGTGACACATGGGTCCCCGTTGAGCAGGCCTTTAACTGGACAGAAGGAATCATTATAAAAGGCGCTGCGCTGGAATCCGAAACAACCGCTGCAACGCTCGGTAAAGAAGGCGTCAGAAGTTTTAATCTGATGTCAAATCTCGATTTTCTTTCAATTCCACTGGGTCGATATATCCAGAACAATCTGGATTTCGCTAAAAGCATTGACAATCCCCCGCTTATTTTCTCGGTCAATTATTTCCTCAGGGGTAAAGGCGGCAAGTACTTAAACGGTATGGCTGATAAGAAGGTCTGGATTCTTTGGGCTGAGCTACGCGTAAACGGTGACATTGATGTAATCGAAACGCCGACCGGCCTGATACCAAAATATGAAGATTTGGCGAAACTGTTCAAAGAACATCTTGATACGCAATATACTAAGGATGATTACATTCAGCAGTTCATGATTCGTTTACCCGAAAATCTTGCCAAGCTCGACCGCGTGGAGAAGATTTACAGAGAGAAAGTACCAGATACGCCTCAGGTACTTTTCGATACATTTGACAAAGTTAGCAAACGCCTGAAAGCAGCCCGGGACGAACACGGCGATTACATCTCGCCATTCGATTTGACGGCTGAATAAGCAAGGGCCAAAGGACTTTGTTAAAAAGCAGAGTCTTGACATATCGCATTTCATTTTTTATGGTTCTAACCATATAAGAATTGTACTATAGATTTATCTTTGAGAAAGGATGTCTTATATGGAAAAGAAAACCATTCGTACGGGAATTGTTGGGTGCGGGTTTTCTGCGAAGTTTCATTTTGAATGCCTGAAGAAGGTCCACGGTACTAATGTTGAGGTTGAAGGTGTATTTTCGAAGACTGCCGAACATGCACAAGCGTATGCCAAAAAGAGAGGGATTCGCGCCTATGATAGCCTGGCGAAACTCATCGATAAAGTTGATGTTATCCATGTGTGCACACCGCCAATAGTTCACGAGTCAATCGCATTAGCTGCTCTTGAGAAGGACAAATTCGCAATCGTAGAGAAACCACTTACCGGATATTTCGGTGATGATTCTGATGATTTCCATGGTGAGAAATTTCCCAAGCAGATTGCGGTCGATAATGCCCAAGCGAGCATCGAACGAATGGTCAAAGCAGAAAAAAAGAGCAAAGGCAGGATACTTTACGCAGAGAACTGGGTCTATGCACCTTCGATACAGAAGGAGCGGGAGATTATCGAAAAGACCGGAGCCCAGATTCTCTGGATGCACGGCGAAGAGGCGCATTCCGGCTCGCATGCATCAACGTATGGATTCTGGAAGTTCTCCGGTGGTGGCGCTATGATAGGCAAGGGTTGTCACCCATTGACAGGTGCACTTTATCTTAAGCGTGTGGAAGGCAATGCCCGAGCCGGCAGGCCGATACGCCCGAAGTCGGTATCCGCCCGAACCGCTGCATTGACGCGGCTGGAGAATTTCGAGGACAAAGGACATCTTCGCGCAGATTACCACGATATTGAAGATTTCTCTATTATGCACGTTACCTTCGAGGACGGCACCATTGCCGACATTTTTGCTTCTGAAATCATCCTTGGCGGCATCCACAACTGGCTTGAAGTCTGTGCAAACAATCACCGGACTATCTGCAACATCAATCCCAATACGGCAATGAAAACATACAATCCGGTGGATGATTATTTTAAGGATATCTATGTAGTGGAAAAAACCGGCACCAAACAGGGCTGGTCGAATCCATCGCCGGATGAAGACTGGTTTACCGGCTATCCTCAGGAGATGGAGGCATTCTACCGAACCATTGCATATAATGAGCCATTAGAAAGTGACAGCTCACTGGCGGCAGATGCCATACTTACTATCTACAGCGCGTATGTCTCTGCTGAAAAAATGGGGGCCGAAGTTCCCGTTAAAACGCTTTAGCTTCCAAGCGGCATAGGTAAGCCGGTGGTATCAACCGTTAGAGTGGTTATAGAGATTTTCGGGTCACGCGCCTCCGGATTGCACTTTCAATTTCGGTTAAAATTTGTACGTCACACTCACACCCACCGCAGCAGCATGTGAGCGGAAGTCACCGGCGCCCTTTGTCTCTATGTAGTTACGCTTGTTGAGGTCCTTATCGAAAATACCGAGCAGGTTGTAGCCATTCACACCGATGGTGAGGTCCTTGCTCGGCTTATATTGCAGGCCGAGGTTCAGGTAATAGTTGCCGCGATACGCCCTCTTCCACCCCTCCTCAATGACTGGGTGATCTGAGTAGGAACCTCCCTCAGGGTACGTACCAGAGGCGGCAGCATCCCTGCAGGTGTAGGGATAGTACTCGTCAAAATCCTTCATCCCCGGGAATTTCCAGTAAATGCGCAGCGACGCGTCGAACGTCCACTTCTCATCAAGCTTATGCTCAAGTATTAACTTTGTAATGTGATTGGCCCAGTTAGTCAGGTCGTTGCCGTAGCCGTATGGCTCAGCGGTGATATACGTGGCTGGCTCAGTAGGGAGAGACGTCATTCGGTCCGGCTCCATGTCAAAGTCATAAAGTTTTGTATATCCATGTGAAATAGTCAGGCGGGTCTTCTCGGTATGGTAAGAGGCCTCGAGCTCGAAGCCATAATCCCTTTGTGTACCGGCGAGGCTACTTGTATTAGTACTCTCATCCCATGAAATTGCTTGCAGGCTATAGTGGATGAATAGCGATGCGGCGAGGTCGAGGTTCTTACTGTGCCGTCGCTCATAGCGAATTTCTGCACTATCGAGAATTTCGGGGTCGCTGATGTCGCTGCTGTTGGGGTCCATTGCCTGGGCTTTCATTTCTTCTTCAAAGTTCGCCCGCACCGACCGCGACCACAGCAGTTTAAACGTATCTTTTTGGTTTGGTGTGTAAATAACTGCTGCACGTGGAGAGAACATCCAGGTGGTATATGTATGGTCATCAAGCCGGGCGCCGATAAAGGTTGTCCACTTGTTGTTAATCGTCCACTGATGTTCGCCTAACAGCGAGTATAGATTGGTTGACCAGCGCGGCATAGAACCTAATCGTGCGCAGACCGGATGCTCATCAGGCCAGCCAAGGCCCTTCATACCCAGCTCTAGGTGTGAGAACTCGCCGCCGAAGGCAATCCTGTGCCGGTCATTAGGTTGCCATCGCAATAGTGCCTTACCTTGATACTCGTCTTCGCGATAGGCTTCACTTAACAAGTTGCCATAGAATCGCTCAAAATCAGACATGTCATAGCTAAATGTATAATCGGCTTCGAGATTTTCGGCCAGTTCCTGCGTATATCCGACATAGCCGGTCGCCTGCTGGTAACCGTAGAAGTTGGGATTCCAGGGTAATATCTGTGTCGATGCATCGATGTCCCACCACATATTGTTCCAGTCGCTCCACCCCCAGCGGTCGCGGGCCATAATGCCGGTGTGCGGGGTGAACTCTTTGCCGCCGCGTGTGTAACGCGCCCAGATATCCCAGTTGCCTTTTGTTATCTGAGCATGCAGCTTCAAGGGCGGCAAATCCCTGGCACTTGCTCCGTCATTACCTAAGGGAGCATTCATCATTGGCTCTCCCGCCTTTGAGCCGTCACCGGGCAGACTACCTGGAGGGGGCGTCTCCGACCAAGTCCCCCAACTTGGGTCCCACCAGGTATAGTCTGACTGCGTAGGGAAAGTAAATGGGTAAATCTGAGGCGCATCGTACTTGTCGGCTCCTACATATTTGCCGATGCCTGCAAAAACAAAGATACCGCCGTCGCCATCCTTAAACTTCCGTCCATGCCTTATCTCACCCGAGTAGAACTCCTCAACGGCGCCAAGGCGGCTTGTTATTTCCGTACCCTGGAATGTCTCAGCGTTGTGAGTGATAATGTTAATCACCATCGATACGGCGCCCGGACCATAAAGAGCAGAGCCGGGACCTCGCACGATGTCAATATGATGAATGTCACCGAGCAGAACCAGATCCTGCTCGCTCAACCCACCCATGTGGGTGCGCTCATTCATAACACGTCCATTAACGAGCAGCAGATATTTATCGTTGCGGTCGCCAATAATCCCGCGCAGCCCCATAACGTCGGCCTCCCAGTGGTGCCGCATCCATTGCAGGTTCGGTACGTAGATGTCAAGCAGCTCAAACAGACTACGTGCACCTGAGGCCTGAATATCTTCCTGTGTGATTGTTGTAACAGCAGCAGGAACTAAACGCGGCTTGGTTTTTGTCAGGGTCGCAGTCGAGGTAACTTCTATTTCCATCAACTGCTCGATAGACAATTCAAACAAATCCGCCTCTTTATCAGGCACAACCCCTTCTGCAAAAACCTGTCCGCTGAAGAGCAGCACTGCTATTATGAAAAAACGACGACCAAATCTATCTATTTTCTCAGTCATAGTTACTCTCCCTTAAAAACCATTACGACAACGCTGTCTAACCAGCATATGCCAACGATATTGGAAGTTTCGCACAAAATCCCCCATCAACCTCACCTTCCAAACAATATGCTTTTATTACCTACCTGCCAAAGGAGGCGAACATCTTATTTTTCTATAAAAGATTTACCATCCCAACATTACAAGCAACTATATCGGTTCATTCCCATCGAAGGTTAATCAAAATACGCCTTCGGACAAAAACCGGCAGAACAAAAGGCTATTCTTGCCTACCCGACGTACACCACGAACACATAATTCCCAGTTTCTGTCTTATTTCGAGGTTTTTGCTTAAGAATACCGCACACCAACATCGCAAAAAAACAGAGTATGACAAACATGTAAAACCGCAAGGTCCCTATAATGTATGATTTCCGGACTATATCATGCCGTGTATTTCCCGAGGTAAGCTTCCTCTGCTTATCAATACGTCTAACTCACCGCCCAGACAACACAACAATACACACTCGACAGTAGTCCTGTCCCGTACAACAGAAAATCTGAATACAAAGCTCTCCCATTAAGCCGTATCTGAAATGCTCGTTCGGAATACGCCCACGTGCAATTCCTCAACAAAAAAAAATTGACAGAGTCCCTGCGCCGGACAACAATGGTTAGCGAAATAGAGCCTTTGACTTATATTAGCCAAGAGAAAAAAATATGCCGGCAAACGAAACGCATCAAGCCGCTTCCGATGCAATCGGGATGAATCCTCGCATTGAAAAAGACCGTCAATTGATGGCAGCGGCGCGTCAAAAAGGTCGAGGGGCAATTTTTAAGACATTTGTGAAGTTGTCCGGGCCGGGCTGGCTTCAAAGTGGAATCACCCTTGGAGGTGTATCATTTTCATCAAGTCTTTATCTCGGTATTTTTGCAGGCTTTAGTTTCATGTGGCTGCAGCCGGTGGCTATGATATTGGGCATTATTATGCTTTGTGCAATTGCCTATGTAACACTTTCTACCGGCCAGCGACCGCTGAGAGCCATCAACGAACATGTCAATCCGATGCTGGGCTGGAGCTGGCTGTTTGCATCAATGGCAGCTAATCTGGTCTGGTCTATGCCGCAATTTACCCTGGGAACGCGTGCGATTCAGCAGAACCTGCTGCCTAATTTAGTCGGACCGCAGGTTATACCTGACCCATGGGGCAAGATACTGGTTGTCAGCTGCCTTTTAGGCATCTGTATCACTTTGACGATGTTCTACGGCGCCGGAGGCCGAGGAGTCAAAATATTTGAAATCATTATAAAGGTAATCGTCAGTATGATTGTGCTGAGTTTCTTCGGCGTTGTTATCAAGTTAAGTATCGAAGGAGTATTGCCCTGGGGTCAGATATTGCGAGGACTAATACCAAGACTGCGATTATTATCTGAGCCCGCTGACTCGATTAAGCCCTTCATCGAGGCCGTGGCTCCCCAATTTCGCCTGTTTTGGACAAAGCTAATCGTTAGCCAGGAACGCGATGTTATGATAGGAGCAGCCGCTGCTGCAGTCGGTATCAATATGACATTCCTTTTGCCTTACTCGATGCTCCGCAAGGGCTGGGACAAAGATTTCCGTGGGCTTGCAATATTTGACCTCTCAACCGGACTATTTATACCGTTTATCCTCGCAACCGGCTTTGTAGTAATCGCATCGGCATCACGGTTCCATACAGTTGCTGCACCGGGTTTTGTGCCGGATGAGCCGGGAGGGACAGTAACAGTGGAACCTGCTCAGAATTTGGTCGTGCCATACAATAATCTCCTGGCGCAACGTTTGAAATCTGAAATTGGCGAGCAGGATTTTGCTCAGTTATCAGAGGTACAAAAGAAACAGCGAATTGAATCGCTGCCTTATGCAGATAAAAAGATGGCTGCAATGATTGTCAAGCGTGACAATTTTAACCTGGCTGCGGCGCTGGCACCACTGACCGGTAATTTTTTAGCACAATTTGTATTTGGTCTTGGCGTAGTCGGTATGACAATCAGTGCTGCAACAGTGCTAATGGCCATCAATGGTCTTTGTCTCTGCGAGCTGCTCAACCGACCACCGAAAGGCTGGACTCAACGCATTGGCGCTTTAATGGTCTCAGTTGGCGCTCTGGGGGCTATTTCCTGGAAAAAACCCGCCCCCTGGCTGGCGATGCCAACGTCGGTGTTCTGCATCATTCTGCTTCCAATCGCATATTTTGCATTCCTGCTGCTTATTAACCAGAAAAGTGTGCTCGGCGATAATATGCTGCGAGGCGGCAGACGAGCTGTCTGGAATATATTGATGTCAATTTCCGTTTGCACAGCAACACTTGTCAGTATATGGAGTCTCTGGTCCAGATTAAAGTCGTGGAGCGTTCTCGTAATCACCCTCTTTCTCGGGCTGATTCTAATTGTCCACATCATTTGCAAATCCAAAAGAAAGGCAGTGTCGGCATGACTGATGAACAATGGAAAAAACTGTTGGCTGTAATCAATGGAGAGATTTTTGAGCCGCCGCCGGTTGGGTTTATTATCGACTGTCCCTGGCTTCCGAGCTGGGCAGGTATGTCCATCCTTGATTACTTCAGTAGCGAACAGATGTGGTTTGAGGCAAATCTAAAAGTCATCCAACGGTTTCCCGATGTTTTATTTCTGCCCGGATTCTGGTCGGAGTTCGGTATGTGCACGGAGCCGTCTGCTTTCGGTTCAAAATGTCGCTGGTCTGAATACGAGATGCCTTTCGCGGAGAAAATAATCACAGATATTAATGCTGTTCATTCGCTCGACAAGCCGAACCCAAAAAGCGATGGTCTGCCGCCTTTCGTTCTTAATCGCCTAAAGCACTACCAAGGCCAAATTGAGAACGCAGGCCACGCGATTAAGTTCGCGGTGTCCCGTGGGCCGTTAAATATCGCGTCGTTTCTTATGGGCAGCACAGAATTTCTCATGGCCATTCGTACTAATCCTGAAGAAACACAAAAGTTACTTGAGACCGTGACAGATTTTATTATAGACTGGGTCGAGCTGCAGGCAAAAACATTCCCGTCTATCGATGGTATATTGGTCCTCGACGACATTGTTGGCTTTTTAGGAGATGACGACTTTAAGAAAACGGCGTTGCCGTACCTGACACGAATCTTCCAATCGCTTGAAGTGACCGTAAAATTTTTCCACAATGACGCACCTGGATTTGTATGTGCACCATACTTAACACAAATTAGCGTGAACCTGTTCAATTTTAGTCACGAGCACACGCTGGCAGAGATGAAACAGCTCACAAATAACAACGTTGCGCTGCTCGGCAACATTCCCCCACGTGATGTTCTGGCAGCCGGCACAGCCGAAGAAGTTCAGAAAAGTGCGAAAGACGCGCTGGATTCGGTAACAGACAAAAGCCACATTATCATGTCCTGCGGCGGAGGTATGCCCCCCGATGTTCCGACAGAAAACGTCGAGGCCTTTATATCAGCGGTTGGAAAATATAAGCAAAATTGACACTTATCGGCCCTTTTAGCGGCGCAAAAAAGGAGGTGATTATATCCTCCGATTAAAGTTTCATTATTTCCTCTTTAGATATTAAGGCCCAATAGCCGAACAAAAATAATGACACAGACGTATTTTATTGGAATAACCGATTATTTATTTGACTTTTTCGTTTAAGCTACAGTAAAATAGAAAATTGAGGATTGACTCGAAGCAAAACCCTTTTTCATACTTTATATAGAGAAAAGATTATGGAGGTATAAAATGGCTAAAAAGTGGATAACGATTTTGACCGTGGTTGTTGTGAGTCTGGGCTTGGCCTTTTTTGTCGGCTGTGAAAGCGATGCCCAAAAAGGGGCAGGCATTGGAGCTTTAGCCGGTGCCGGCATCGGCCAGCTGGCAGGTAGGAGTACCGAATCAACATTGATTGGTGCAGCAGTGGGTGGTGGCGCCGGCTACATGATAGGCAGCGAGCAGGACAAGAAAAAGACCAAAGCCGAGATGGACGAACTCCGCAGCGAAATGGGCACCGTCACGGTCAACGTCACTAACAGCAATGGCTCAATTACGCCGGTAAAGCTCAAGAAACAAGGCGTTGGTTACGTCGGGCCAAGAGGTGAGTACTACGATAAGCTGCCGACTTCGGAACAGCTAAGGCCGGTATACGGCTTTTAGTAGCCAGATGAAACAACCGCCAAAAGATAAAACACCTTTGCCTATATAATACGGATTCAGTGTCGGGGCTTTCACAGAACTGGATTCCGATTCTCGATTTGCGCTAAGTTGGATTATAGATTGCCTCTGCGTAGCCGGGTTGCTTTTTAGGTCGATTAGGCCATATCAATTCATCAAATAAAAACTCCGTGGCTTGGCGTATCATAACAGCCGGCATACAGGGACGCATTTCAAGCGAACCAACTACATCATTGTCGTATTTGCTTAAAGTATTTAACAGATAATCCCAATTTTCCCGTGATATACCACCATGCAAGCCAGGTGGTATATGGTCGTCCATTTGACCGTAATTGTCGGTCAGATGCAAATGGGCTACCCTTGGGGCCAAATCATCCACATACTGCCTGAAGCTGAACTCCGGGTCCAGGTTGGCATAGCCGGTGTCGAGGCAATACCAAAGAGACTTAAATTTTTCACCTGCCTTATTGAGCATCGGCAGCGAGCCGGTTTCGAGGCATAATTTGACTTCGTTAAGCTCAGCCAGATTGACTACCTCGGCAGCAAAACCGTCAAGCTCACAGCCATCGCCGATACCCAGGCTTCGCAAATCAACCACAATATGTGCATTCAACTGCTTGGCGCACTCGATTTGCTCATTCCATTGTTCTAATGTGGGCCGTTCATTGCGAGAGCACATTGAAACCAGCATGCCCTGAGTGGCTGCAACCAATCTTGGCCAATTACGCCTCTCATATCGGCACTCGTTCTGGCCTTTTATATGGGGCCATAACTCTATCCCGAAGCCCAATGACTTCAAAAATTGGCATTCCTGCTCGAAGGA
>CAYSJK010000069.1:5285-11873 GCA_964431375.1 uncultured Pirellulales bacterium | reverse complement strand
GGCTATGATTTGCATTTTTGTCATATAGCTTGTTCTCCGCTATCCATTTGTTTTTTATTTTATCCGTTTATAATCAATAATCAATGTTCTTTGGGTGATTGAGGGGTATTTTTGTTTTTTTACAGAAATGGGTTGACTTTCTGTAGTGAGTTGAATAGCTTATTACAATTGAGTTTCTCTGTCGCAAGGGGTAGCTATGTGGTACGGGCTTTTAGCCCGTGAAAGCACGGCCAAGATGGCCGCGCCACGATATGGGGTCAACAGAATCACGGCATAGTTGACTCAAGCCTCCGACAGGGCCAAACCGGGCTGATACAGTACGGCCTCCGTGACAGATGGTTGAAAGGAATATCGAGTATCGAACAGGGAATATCAGAGTTCGTCATTCGATTTTTTGGATTTACCCTGTTAGAAAGGAAGCTTCGCCTTTTGAGCGGGATAAAAAACATGGCGGGCTTTCTAACAGGGTTTACAGCGATTACCCGGTGGTGTAATTGGTAACACATGGGCTTTTGGTGCCCATATTCCAGGTTCAAGTCCTGGCCGGGTAGATTTGAAATGATTATTGATTGTTTAATTATGTAAGGCTGGAAATAAGAAGGTGGCAGAAAGAGCAGCGATAATATTGGCAGCAGGAGTTAGCAGCCGGATGAATACGCAAATGGCGAAGGTGCTGCATGAAGTATGCGGCAGGCCTATGCTGGCCTATGTGCTCGATGCCTGCCGTGAGGTTGGGGTAAAAAAGATGTATGTTGTTATTGGTTTCTCCGCTGAGCATGTTGAAGAACGATTCAATAATTTCGATGATATTGTCTGGGTCCGTCAGGAGAAGCAGCTTGGAACAGCTCACGCGGTGTTGTGCTGTAAAGAATACTTGCGTGATTTCGAGGGCGAGACATTTGTTCTTTGTGGTGATGGGCCTTTGATTCGGGTTGAAACATTGAAAGCATTAGTAAAGAAGCACAGCGTTGAGCAGCCAGCGGTGACACTTGCGACAGCGGTTCTGGATGAGCCGGCCGGATATGGACGGATAACCCGGGATGCAAACGGTAATATCCTGGGTATTGTCGAAGACAGTGACTGCACGCCGGAACAACTGGCTATTAAAGAGGTGAACCCGAGCTATTATCTTTTCGATAATAAAAATCTTTTTGAAAAGGCAGAAAAGGTTAAGCCGGATAATGTCAAGCAGGAGTATTATCTGACGGATGTGCTGAGTCTAATTATAGCGGCAGGTCAAAAAGTCATTGCGGTAACGGCGGTGCGGCCCGAGGAAGCAATGGGAGTCAACAGCAGAAACGAGCTTAGCGTGGCGAGCAAAATTATGCAGCGGAGAATTCAGCAGCAGTTGATGGAGGATGGTGTTACTATAGTTGACCCTGACAACACCTGGATTGATGCACGGGCAAAAATAGGACAAGATACAGTGATTGAGCCGTTTACCTATATTCATGGCGAGGTTATAATTGGCCAGGGCTGTCGAATTGGACCGTTCGCTTATTTGAGGAGCGGCACGGTTTTGGAAAATGATGTTGTGTTAGGCGTTTTTACGGAGGTAAAGAATTCGACTTTAGCCGATGGTGTTCGGGCCCGGCACCACAGCTATATCGGTGATGCTGCAGTGGGTCGCAATGTCAACATAGGAGCCGGCTCGATAACAGCCAATTTCGACGGCATGAAAATCAGCCGGACCAACATAGGCAATAATTGCTACATTGGTTCCGGCGCGATACTTGTAGCACCGCTTGAGTTGAAAGATGGCTCGCATATAGATGCAGGGACGGTGGTCTCTCAGGAAAGCATTAATAAACTTGGTCAGAAGGACTAAAGCAGATGTTTATGAATGAAGGCATAAAAATCTTTTCCGGAAGCAGTAATCCGGCGTTAGCTACTGCGGTTTGTAAGCATTTGAGAATGCCTCTCGGCGGCGCGAAAATCGACAAGTTTCCGGATGGCGAGAAAGTCATCAGAGTTGAAGATGATGTTCGCGGCAGGGACTGCTTTGTCATGCAGTCAACGTGTAAACCCGTTGATGAGCATTTAATGGAGCTGTTAATTTACCTGGACTGTTTGCGCAGGGCCAGCGCCAAGCGAATCACTGCGGTTATTCCTTATTTTGGCTATGCCCGACAGGATAGAAAGGCCGAAGGGCGAGTACCTATAACAGCCAAGTTGGTGGCGAATATTATTGTTGCTGCTGGTGCCAACAGGGTCCTGACGATAGACCTTCACGCACAGCAGCTACAGGGTTTTTTTGATATACCGGTTGACCACCTGACAGGCGAGCTGGTATTGAGCAGGTATTTCAGAGACAAAAGAATTAGTAACCTGACGGTGGTTTCGCCGGATGTGGGCAATATGAAGATTGCATCAAGATATGCGGAACATCTTGGGGGCGAACTTGCCATTGTGCATAAAAAACGGGTCGGCAGCAGCGAGGTGAAGGCACAGGAGATAATAGGTGATGTGAATGGCAAAAACATCTTTATGTGTGATGATATTATTGCTACAGCCGGCACGATCTGCGGTGCCGCAAAACTGGTTAAGGAGCGAGGGGCCAAGAAAATATATATCGGCGCCACACACGGTGTTTTTGCGGGAGATGCGCTGGAGAATCTGAGACAGGCGCCGATTGATGAAGTAGTTGTTACTGACACAATACCGTTGAATGATAAGGCCAAAGAAGCAGGCGGCATTAAGGTTTTAACTGTGTCAGCTATGTTAGGCGAGGCGATAAAAAGAATTCATAGAAACGAATCAGTGAGCAGCCTGTTTGACAGCTACAGTCCATAAAACAAAAGAAGAAATATGTACTTAGAAATGTTGGGAAAATATGGAAAAAGAATTGATTCTCAAAGCAGAAATTCGGGAGCAAACCAACTCAAAGCATGCAGAAAAATTGCGTAAGACCGGCCGTATTCCTGCTATTGTATATGGACACAAGCAAGAACCGGTCGCCATTTCCCTGGATGCGCATAATTTTATCGAAGAGCTGCATCACGGACATCGACTGATGGATGTACAGATAGGCAAAAAGAAACAAAAGATGTTGGTTAAAGACCTGCAATATGACTACCTTGGTAAAGATGTCATTCATGTGGATATGATGAGAGTTGATGTGACTGAGGCGGTTAAGGTGTCGGTTCCTATCGAGCTTAAAGGTACGGCAAAGGGGACCCATGAGGGGGGTATCATTGAAGAGCATATGAACCATCTGGAAATTGAGTGCAAGGCAACGGATATTCCGGAGTCTATTGTTGTTTCAGTCAAGGAGTTAGGTGTCGGCGAAGCCTTGCATGCAAGTGATATTGAGCTTCCAGAGGGAGTGAAACTGGTAAGCTCGCCGGAGACGCTCATTATCGCCTGTCATTTGGTTGCGGTAGCCAAGACCACTGAGGAGATTGAGGAAGAAGTCCCGGTTGCCCCTGAGGTTATTGGTGAGGTTAAGGAAGAAGAGGGGCCTCCGGAAGAGGAGAAAACATAAGCAGCATTGGACGAAAGAAGATTATGGGTGATAATAAAATGGTTGTCGGGCTGGGTAATACCGGAGACGAGTATGTTGATACTCGGCACAATACCGGCTTTAAGGTGATTGATTTGCTTTCTGAGACATTGAGGATAGAGACAAAAAAGAAAAAATTTGGCGCCCGCACAGGAATGGGTGAATTTGCGAATAAGAAGTTAATACTGTTAAAACCATGGCAGTGGATGAATAACAGCGGCCAGCCGGTTGCCAAGGCGGTGGTTTTTTATAATCTTGCGTTGGATGACTTGCTTGTTGTCACCGACGATATGGATTTAGAGCCGGGCAGGATTCGGATAAGGGCAAGAGGTTCTGCCGGTGGCCATAACGGGCTGGCGGACATTATAGAGAAGCTCGGTTCAGATGAGTTCGCACGCTTGCGAATTGGCATCGGCCGAAGCACACAAGAAGACCCGGTGGATTTTGTTCTTAACAGGCCGAAAGAAGAAAAACCACTACTGGATGAGGCAATTGGGAAGGCGCGTGATGCTGTGCTTTGCTGGGTTGAATATGGTATTGAAGTGACAATGAATCGGTTTAACGTCGGAAGAGAGAAAGAGACAGGAATTGACGATGGTTTGGATAATTAGTCGCGGCTACAGAGTTAATCAGGTTGGCTGATAATGTGTAGTTATAAAGAAAGTATTAATTTAGACAGGAGGTATTGGTATGGAAACCGCAGCTAAGAAGAAATTGTATGAGGCAATGTTTCTTGTTGATTCTGCGCAAGCATCGGATTGGGACAAGGTTATTGCGATTCTGGAAACGGTGTTAAAGAGGGCCGATGGCGAGATCGTCTCGATAAGAAAGTGGGACGAAAGAAAATTGGCCTACGAGATTGACGGCAAGACCAAAGGTACATACATCCTAAGCTACTTTAAGGCTGATGGCAGGAAGGTACGGGAGATTGAAAAAGCTGTTCAGCTCTCAGAGCAAATTATGCGTGTTTTGATTCTAAGCGCTGAGACGAGAGAGAAGGAAGATATTGAGAAAGAAACTCGTGCGATGAAAGCGGAAAAACAAAAGATAGAGCACCATGCAGCGGAAAAGGATGAAGAAGAGCAGTTAAGCGATAAGGAGCAGGCAGAAGAAGCCGTAAATTTGGTTGAGTAGTATGTCACGAGTCGCAAGTGGTAAATAGTTCTCCTGCTTTCTTGCCTGCACTCATTGGGTGGTCGTAGGCATGGGCGTGAAAGCAGGAAGGAGTGTGGTATAGAACAAAGGAGTTTGAATATGGCAGGTTTTAATAAAATTTTTCTGATGGGTAATCTGACTCGTGACCCGCAGTTGTCGTATACGCCGAGTCAGACAGCAGTGGTTGATTTTGGATTGGCGACTAATCGCCGGTGGACGAGCAGAGATGGTGAGCAGCGAGAGGACACTTGTTTTGTCGACTGTCGTGCATTTGGTCGGCTGGCTGAGAATATAAATAAGTACCTTACCAAAGGCAGGCCGGTTTTTGTCGAGGGCAGATTAACATTTGAAAGCTGGACGACTCAGGACGGAGCGAAGCGCAGCAGGCATAGAGTTACTGTCGAAAACTTTCAGTTTTTGCCCGGTACACCCGGGGCAGGCGCCGACCGAATTGGCCAAAATGCAATCGATGGAGAGTCTCAAGCTGAGCAGAAGGCAGAGGCAGATGATATACCGTTTTAACTTGTTCGCCAGACGTGCGGTAGACCTGTCTGACGACAGTCAAGATTATGGAACTCCGGAAGAATGATGTATATACGATAAGGTAGAATATGGCAAAAAGAAATAATAGTCCCAGGGACTCCTCCGCGGGACGCCCCACAACGGCGTTACGGAGAAAAACAGGTTTTGCCGGTGCTCGTGAGCAAACACAATGTCGTTTTTGCAGGTGGGGTGTAAAATATATTGATTACAAAGATATTGATACCCTGCAACGACTTTTGACTAATCGCGGCAAGATATACTCACGCAAACGCAGCGGCAATTGCGCAAGCTGTCAGAGAAAAGCGAAAAAAGCAATCAAACGTGCAAGATATATGGCACTTTTACCATTTACTGCTTAATCTCGTTAGCTCTCCGCAAGGAGTCCCGAGGACTGCCACAGGTAGAAAGCTACATAAAGAAAGACATAAATGTTGAATAAAAATGAAACTATTTTCTCCCGTCAGGGATGGCCAAGCCCATAACGGGGTTAACCTGCAGTTCGACGGATAACGGTAGAGAAACGAGGGACGAAATATTCATCCCGTTAGATATTCGAAAGGGAAAAAAATGGTTAAATATAATAAGAAAAGAGATGTACTCCGCAAGGAGTCCATGGGACAACATCCACGTATATCTAACGGGATGAAGGTTTTGCTTTGTGAAGATGTTAAAAAGCTCGGCTGGCTTGGAGATGTTGTTGAAGTAAATGAAGGATATGCGAGAAACTATCTGCTGCCTCAGGGTTTGGCAAAGGCGGCAACCGAGGTGAATATAAAAGCTATAGCCAAGGACAAGGCCAAACGTGCCGAGCGAAGGATACAAGAAAAAGGCCGGCTGGAAGAAGTGGTAAAAAAAGTCGAAGGCGCAGAGGCAGTATTGGCAGCTAAAGCTAATGAGCAGGGAGTGTTGTTTGGCTCGATTGCCGCCGGCCAGATAGCGGAGAATCTGCGGGCACAGGGCTTTGAAGTTGCCGATGAAGTGGTGCAGCTGCACGAACATATAAAACAGGTCGGTACCCATTCTATAAAACTTAAGTTCGACAGCGACTTGACCGCTACAGTCAGTGTCGTGGTCGTGCCCGAAGAGCAGGATTTAAAATCGGTTGAAAAGGAAGGAGAGGGAAATGTTAAGGAGAACGAGGAAGAGCCCGAGAAACAGAGCGCCACCCCGCCCCTCGGAGGGGCGGGGTAGATTCGGAACTCAAATTCTGTTCGGCGAAGCCGAGAAAAAGCGCAGGTAGAAGAAAGTGAATTGGCAGGACTGGGTTTTTCCTCTCCCTTCATACTCCAATCCTGTTTTTTTATGCGCTTAGGGCGCAAAGTAATTATATCTTACGGCGTTTATCATCGGTCTCCGCTTTGCTTTGAATATATTTTACGAAGGGCTTG
>CAYSJK010000069.1:0-5185 GCA_964431375.1 uncultured Pirellulales bacterium | reverse complement strand
GGGCTTGTAATAGAGGAAGCGATTTTATGGGGCGTAAGGGTAAGAGAGTTGTAAATATTGTGATGTACGATAATTAAAACAATTATTTGACAGGTAATTGATGAGCGGGTAGGATGTTTGATTTGTTATGGAGGACTTGATTATGGCTGTTAATGGAAGAACGGGGACGGTTTCGGGGGGTAGCCCCGCCCCTCCGAGAGGCGGGGTTGAGGCGGTTCGTCCGACTCGGCTGAGCTCGTCCAGCCCCTCGGAGGGGCGGGGCTCGTCGAAGTCTGTCAGGGGTATGGCTGGCGGGGCTGGGAAGGAGTATGGTGGTGGCCGGAGTATGCCGGAGTCATTGGCGGCGGAGGCGGCTGTGCTTGGTTCGATGCTCATTGACCCGGAATGTATTGGTGAGGTTATCGAGCAATTAGGGGTGGATAGTTTTTACCGTCTCGAACATCGTTACATATTTAATACGCTAATTTCGCTTTACGAGAAACATAAAGGCGAGGCCATAGACGCGGTACTTCTTCGTGATGAGCTTGAGCGTCGCAAGCAGCTCGAAGCGGTCGGTGGGGTGGAGTATATCGGTAAGATTATGGAGTCGGTGCCGTCTTCGGCTAACGTGATGTATTATGCAGGGATTGTCAAAGACAAGATGCTGCTTCGCGAGATTATTGTTGCAGCAGGAGAGATATTGGATGAGGCATACGAGCAGAGCACGGAGACGAACGAGACACTTGATGAGGCGGAGCGCAAGATTTTTGCCATCACCGATAAGAAGATAAGCGGCACGGCGAGCTCTTTAAAGGAGCTTGTATCTCGGGCATACGAGCTTATCGAGAGGCGCGAGGGAAAGCATATTACGGGGCTGGCGACCGGTTATCATATGCTTGATGACCAGACGTGCGGTCTGCAGAACGGAGAGATGATTGTAGTTGCAGGAAGGCCGAGTATGGGCAAGACCTCTCTGGCATTGAATATCGCTGAGTATATGGGTGTTCAGGAGAAAGTTTCGGTTGGTATTTTTTCTTTGGAGATGGGAAGACAGCATCTGGCGGAGAGATTTTTGTGCAGTATTAGCAAGGTTGACACCCAGTTAGTAAGAAAGGGTATGCTCAGTGCCGAGCATTACCAGGAGCTGGCAATGGCGTCGGAGACACTAAAAGATGTTCCGATTTATATCGATGACACCTCAACGATGAATCCGCTGGAGCTTCGCGCCAAGGCAAGGAGGATGAAAAGCTTATATGATATACGAATTATCATAGTAGATTATTTGCAGCTGATGCATTTGGGCGGCAGGGTTGAATCACGTCAGCAGGAAATTACGACAATATCAAGATATATCAAGGCGTTGGCGAGGGAGTTAAATATTCCTGTTGTTGTTCTGAGCCAGCTGAATCGCTCTCCGGAGGGCAGGGAAGGTCATAAGCCGAGAATGAGCGACCTGCGAGAAAGCGGCAGTATCGAGCAGGATGCCGATGTAGTGATGCTGCTGCATCGCGAGGATTATTACCATCGGGGAGAAGAAGATTACATACAAGACAACAGCGCAGAGCTGATAATAGCCAAGCAGCGTAACGGCCCGACCGGAGTTGTGTCGATGAGATTTATGGAAAGATATACACGGTTTGAGAACGCCTCTTTTGTGGAGGAACGATCGGTACCATTTTGACGGAAGACAGAGGACAGAAGAAACTGACTTTTTATTCGGGAGCTCGGATGAGAGAAAGATTTTTAATAATTGTTATAACGCTTGTGCTTTGTGGTATGGGATGTTCACCCCGCCCCTCGGGGGGGCTGGGTTCATCCACTCAGCTCGGAGGGCCTGGATTTTCAGATAAGGAGCAGGATAAAATTCCCGAAGCCGGGGCAGAAGCAGAAAGAGTTGTTGAGCAAAACATTATTCGCAAAATTGATTTTGTCGGCAACCGTGCGTATACAGACAAAACACTGAGGAAGAAGCTGGGCTTTAAGGTGGGTGACCGCATAGACCCGATTTTAGCTGAAGCGTATAGAGAGACGATTTCCGAATTTTATATCAATAAAGGCTTTGCTTTTACTGATGTGGCACTGGACGGCGAAAAACTTAAAGACGGATTTGTAGTGTATACTATTGACGAAGGGCCGAGAGTTATAGTAGCCAGAGTTGGGTTTAGCGGCAACAAGGTAATAAAGAGCTCGGCACTTAAAAAGATTATAAAGATAGGAGAAAAAAGATGGCTTGTTCTGCCGAGGTACTACGTTGAAGAAGAAGTGGCTGAAGATGTATTACGGCTGAAAAATATCTACTACAACAGGGGCTATCTCGATTACAACATAAAGCCAATGGTAGACTACTCCAAAGACAAAAGCAGAGCGCATATCATTTTCGAGATTAATGAGGGGCCGGTATATATTGTTAGAAACATTATTTTTGCCGGCGCTGAGAGCTTTTCTGAGCAGGCGCTTCTGGAGGGACTGAAATTAGAACAGGGCCAGGCCTATAGTAAGAAGATTGTTGATTCGCATGCTAAGCGGCTCGGCAAGTTTTATCGAGAACGAGGTTATATCGACGCGAAAATTGAGCAAAGACCTCAATTTATTGCTGATGTCAATATTGTCAATGTCATGTTTGATATAACGGAGGACAGGCAATATCGGATTGGGCAGATTGACATAAGCGGTAATGAGAGTACGCAGGATAAAGTAATCAGGCGGGTGCTCGACGAGCGTGAATTTTCGCCGGGCCAGTTGTACAATGCTGATATAGCTCCCAAGTCCGGAGGTGGTAAACTGGAGAGAGAGTTGAAAAGGATGATGATGGCGGAGGAGGTGATGATTGGGCCTGTTGCGCCAATTAGCGGAGAGTCTAATCAGAAGGATGTGAAGGTAGATGTAAAAGAGGGCCGGACTGGAATGATAATGATAGGCGGAGCCGTGTCGAGCGACGCCGCGATTATGGGACAGCTGGTTTATAACCAGCGCAATTTCGACATTACCGACTGGCCGAAGAGCTTTAAAGAGTTTATAACCGGAAGAGCATTCAAGGGTGGCGGGCAGAGTCTCAGGATTGCTGCTGAGCCGGGGACCGAAGTTAGCCAGTATTCGATTACATTTACCGAGCCGTACTTTCGAGACAAACCGGAGTCGCTTGATGTGGCCGGCTCGAGCTGGGGAAGATGGAGAGAAAGTTATGATGAGCAGCGCACCAAAGGATTTGTAGGATTAGAGAGGCGATTTAAAAGCAAATGGCGGAGGAGTATTGGTCTAAGATGTGAAAATGTTAACGCCGACGACCTTGAAATTGATGCACCTCAGGAAATCGTTGATATTAAAGGTGATAATCTTCTTGTAGGTGTTAGGCTTGGTTTCGGTAGAGATTTGAGAGATGATGTATTGTATCCAAGTGCAGGCAGCATGTTTAATGTGCATTACGAACAGGTTACCGGCGATGAAAACTTTGGTGTGGCAGGCGGGACGTACAGATGGTATAAGAAGCTTTATGAGGATTTGGCGGAGCGTAAAACCGTTCTGACCACCCAACTGAAAGGGGGATATATTTTAGGAGATGCACAGCCTTTCGAGAAATTTTATGCTGGCGGGACAGGCACTTACAGTATCAGGGGATTTCAGTATCGGGGAGTAAGTACAAGAGGCCTGCAGAGAAATGTCCCTAATCCTCAGCGGGAAGACCCGATAGGTAGTGACTGGATTTTTCTGGCCAATGCCGAGGTTACGCTGCCTTTGTTCAGCGACAATTTTTCAGCATTATTTTTTGTTGATAGCGGCGTAATTGATACCGGCGGCTATCGTGCTTCGGCAGGAGTGGGCGTACAGATAATGATACCGCAGTGGTTTGGTCCTGTACCGATGAGGTTTGAACTTGCAGCACCATTTATGAAAGACGACGAGGACGAAACTCGAGCCTTCAGCTTCTCCATAGGAAGAATGTTTTAAATTGATTATTGAATTGTCAGTCAGGGCAAAAATCTGGAAAGGATAATTTATGAAGACTAAAACATTGGCTTTATATTGTTTAATAGGCGCAGTAGTTTTGCTTATGGGCCATGCATACAGTTCAGCTGAGCCGAAAGCCGTTGAAAATGTCGCAAAGATTGGTGTTGTCAATATTCGAAAGATATTCCGTGATTGTAAGAAAAATGCCAAGTACAGACAAGACGCTATGGCCGACCAAAGCAAGTGGGATGCCGAGATGGAAAAGCTTCAGAAGGAGATTGAACAGCAGAAAGACGGCCTGAAAGTGCTAAAACCCGGCAGCAGTGACTATCTGGCACAAATGAAGGAACTAATGCAAAAACAGGCAGAACTTGAAGCTGGCCGGCAGTTCAATAACCAGCAGAGAGCATTGAAGGATCAGCGATGGACCGAAGACCTTTATAAAGAAATTCTGAAAGTAGTCCGTGAGTTGGCTGAGGAAAAAGGCCTTGTTTTAGTGTTTGAGAAAGGGGAGGTGGATTTTCCTGTGTCAAGCCCCGATGAGCTTATGCTGACTCTAAGTACGCATAAATTACTGTATAGTAACAGCAGTTTGGATATAACCGATGAGGTAACAGCTCGGCTGGACGCGGAACAGTAACGATGGGGAACGCCGAGAGCTCATAGATTGTAGGTTAGGCAGTAATTGGTTAAATAGTTGATTATAGCTCACCAATTAACTAATCGCCGGTTACCAATCGCAATATTATCTTAGTGAGCTTTGCAAGCTCGGCGGTGAAATTGTAATGAGATTGACAGTTGCACAATTAGCAGAGAGGCTTGATGCTGAGCTGGTCGGCTCAAGCGATGACGCCGGGAGGCAGATAAGTGCTGTTGGACCTGTGGAGGCAGCCGGTGAAAGCGATGTTACGTTTGTTACGCATGATAAGCACATAGTTGCCCTGGGCAAGTCGCGAGCAGCAGCGGCTATTGTTGCTAAGCGTGTTGACGGCTTTTCCAGGCCGCAGGTGATTGTAAAGAATGTTGACAAAGCCCTGATAGAAGTTTTGGGTTTTTTTGCGCCCACATTGAAACCTGTCACTGAGGGAATTGACCCCTCTGCCAAGCTCGGACGGAATGTCAAGATAGCCAAAGGTGTTTTCGTTGGCGCGGGTGTGGTGATTGACGATAATGTCGAAATAGGCGAAAACAGCGTAATTGGCAGTGGGTGCAAAATAGGCGAGAATTCAAAGCTCGGCAAAAATTGTCGTCTTGACAGCAA
>CAYSJK010000068.1:7327-11904 GCA_964431375.1 uncultured Pirellulales bacterium | reverse complement strand
TTAAACCATCAGCAAAAATAGATGGTGTTATTATGGAGAGGATGGCCAGGGGCGGGGTGGAGATTATCCTTGGTGCCGTCAGGGACTCGAAGTTTGGTCCGATCTGTATGTTTGGCCTCGGGGGGACATTCGTCGAGGCTATGAAGGATGTAACTTTCCGGTTGGCACCTATGTGGGAGATAAGCGCAGAGATTATGATACGAACCATCAAGGCATACAGTATTCTTAAGGGAGTCCGTGGCGCACCACCCTGTGACGTTGACGCCATCAAAGATTGCATTCTTAGACTCTCTCAGATGCTCACCGACCACCCAGAGATCGCTGAACTGGATATCAATCCACTTATCGTATATCCCGAAGGAGAAGGATGTGTGGTGGCTGACAGCAGGATGCTTCTTAAGCGTTTGTCTTAATTGCAGGTGACGGCAAAATGTCCGTTTCTAACTCATAAAGGAATCAATAGCTTTTTTCTCATCTGCCATAAATACTTCCTTTACGTACAATTAAATATTGTTTAAGTTAATACAACCCCTTTAATTTAAGAAAAACAATCAAATTATTTCTTAAAAGTCAACCGAAAAGGACGCTTTGATTCTTCATAACCCACCACTTTCCACCCATAACTGACCGGTTAAACTTTTACTCAGAATTTATATTTCATACTCAAGGTACAATACGTTATATCTTTGCGTTTGCTGATAGAATCGTCCATTGTGATTTGCTGGTATACCCCCGGTACAAACGTGAGATTTTCGTGTATTTTCAGTTGTGTCGAAATACCAAAGTTAGCATATGACCAATCATGAGCAGCACCGCCCAGACCGTCTGTATAGGCGACTTCTGAGGAAAGCTGCAAAGGCAAAGGAATTTGCGGTGTATTCAGGTCATAACCCAGCCGGAAACGATGAACCCAGCCGGTAATGCCGCTATGACGATAGCCACTCCCTGCTGGATACTCGTAATGAGCAATATAGCCGGGTACGAAACCTTCGGGCAAAATATTCGGCCAGGAAAAGGCAAATATCCACTCCCAGGTAGTATTAGCAACATTTCGGGCCAGTCCTGGGTAGTGTTCATAGCCGGCACTAATATTAAAGTTTGTGCTGTAAGATTTATTATCAAAAAGCCGTCCTTTATAATACGGTCTGTAATCAAATCTTTCTTTGTCAACATAGCCACTTGATATACAGTTTCGATGGGTAACCTTTACGCCGAAACCCGTACCATAAAAGTCAACGTCGATAGTTTTAAATAAAGCTCCTTGTTGCCCATAGGCCTCAGCTCCTTTGCTGAGCCATTTGCTCAGATAAGTTATATCAAAAGTAAGTCCCAGCTTATTTTCTCCCGCCTGAACCAAGCTGTCCACAGGCAACAACGTTAAGGCAATCAATAAAAATCCCTTTTTCATAACTATTTCTCATTAAAAATTTTCTACTTTTCTTATTCTCCAATTTCCAAAAAAAGGCATTATATTCAAAGAGAAGATGACGTCAAGCGAAACAGCAGAAAAATGTTGACAAGAATTTATCAATTTACTATCATAATAGATATTTCGTTCTGCATTTTTGATGTTTTAGGCAAGCAACCTTTATTGACGTCTAACAAAGGTCGCTATTAGAGCCGATAACCGAGTGGCTTAAAGTAAATCTTTCTTGTAAAAACAAGAGCTATAAGCCGATAGCAGTTTATTGAAAAGTTATAAACAAGATGAACAGAATTCGATGCGTTTTTGCTTAATCTGACTTAAACTTGTGTCGATACGACATTTGAAAAATCTTAGAGTTTTATCGAGTTAAAAAGGGGATTTAGAATGGGAATCCAACATTGGTCAGAGAATATCATTCTTGTGGATTTATCGAAGGAACCGGAAATGAGCGACGAGCTCGAAACTGTTGCTGAAATCGTACATGATAGAGATGACTGTGATGTTGTCATAGATTTTTCCGACGTGGATATTGTAACCTCTTCGAGTCTCTCGAAACTCCTGAAGTTACACAAGCCGATAACCAGATCTAAACGTCGGCTTGTTCTTTGCGGCGTAGCAGCCCAAACCAAGGGCATTTTTAAGGTGACCGGTCTTGACAATATTTTTGAGATTGCTGATGACAGGTTTATCGCTTTAGCAACCCTTGAGATGATAGGTTAGTCGGCATGCTCTCCAATTAAGAAGCTATGTAGCTTGTTTATCCTTTCTTTATTAAACCTGCCATAGATTAAAAGATGAGTCGAAAAAACTTTCATTTTTATCTGTCATTTTACAGTTTAATTGGCCAGTTTTTCCATTTTAAGTTAGAAATACAGTGTCTAAAATTATTGGCGTTTTAATCCTCTTCTGGTAATTCACTCAGTGTCCAATACATTGCAACCGTCCTGATTGCCTCTACAAACTTTTTGTAATCAACGGGCTTAACAATGTAACCAGCCACACTTAGGTTGAAGGATTCAATAACATCTTGTTCTTCAGTCGATGCAGTCAACACTACGATGGGAATAACCTTCAACTTCTCATTGGCCTTTACAATCCTAAGAAATTCAACTCCGTTGGTTTCCGGCATATTCAAATCCAAAAGAATAACACATGGCTTTTTATTACTCCCATCCTTCAAATACTCCAGTGCTTCTTTTCCGTTGTTTGTATGGACCAACGTATTTGTAACTTTCAACTCCTTGAGTGCCCGCGTGACCATCATCGCGTCGACACGTTCATCTTCAACAAGCAGTACCGGCTTTGAGTTTCTCATCTTTAACCCCCATTTCTTGCTCTGGTAATGTAAAGTAAAATGTGCTTCCCTCCCCTGGCTTTGACTGAACCCAAATCCTTCCACCATATAAATCCACGATTTTTTCCGTCAGCGAGAGCCCGACACCAATAGCTTCAAGCTCATCGCGAGGCAAAAGTGTCTGGAATATCTTGAATATCTTTTCAAAATACTTTTTTTCAATTCCGGGTCCATTATCGCAGATACTAAACTTCCAGAAGTTATCTTCTTCGGTACAACCGACTTTAATTTGACCTTTCGGCTTGTCCATATATCTTACAGCATTGCTTAGCAGATTTTGAAATACCAGCATCATCTGTCTTCTGTTACACATTATTGTGGGCAATTTGTTTTCAATAGTTATCTCAATGTTTTCCGGCTGCCCGATTTCACAAATTACTTCTGATAACACCACGTTCAAATCCACTATTTTCTTCTTTAGCCCGATACGTCCAACCTCTGAGTACAGCAAGATGCTATCAATTACTTTGTCTATCCGCTTTGCTCTTTTCACAATTAAGTTAGCCCACTCCTTACCTTGCTGGTCAAAATTGTCAGTATAATCCATTGCCAACCAGTCGGTCAGAGTTCCTATTGCCCGCAACGGCGCTTTTAAGTCGTGTGCTATTATGTGGGCAAACCCTTGAAGTTCCTTGTTTGAGCGGCTTAGTTCTTGGACAGTCGATTCCAGGTCTTTGTTGAGCTTTTCCAGTGCTTCTTCCGCCTTTTTGCGTTCGATGATTTCCCGGTTGAGATTATATATTGTCTCATTTAGGTGCTCTGCCATTTTGTTGAAAGAATTTGCCAGTTCCCCAATTTCGTCTTTTGAATCTATTTCTACTGTGGTGTCTAATCGACCTTTGCCTATCTCAATTGCTGCATCTCTAAATTTTATTATCGGTTTTGAAATAGAACGAGAGATAAGCAGGCCTATTAGAACGGCAACTATAGTCACAGTAAGGGGAACAATTAACATTCTGTCTTTTAAGTCGGTAACAGGAGCGAATATTTCTTTTGCTTCGTGCTCTATCGCTAAGATCCATCCTAAAGCCATATAATCTCTATATCCATTTGAGTGAACATAGGCAAATAGCTCTTCACCTTGACCGGCTTCTCCTGTTTTTAATAGATATCCTGCTTTCTCCCTTGTGCGCTTAAGAATATTTTCATCAAGTGTGTCTTTAAAAGGTTTAAGCTCTTGTGATGTGTCGAAAATCACTTTGCCTTTTTTATCAAATAACTTAAGCTCCGTAGTTTTATATGGCGAAGCTTTCTTTGCTTTTGTCATTATTTCAATCACGTTTTCAATATTCAAAATGACCTTTATGGCACCCAAGAAATTCCGGTCTTTATCGTCGATTCTTATACCGATGTCGGTAGAATAAACATTAGCGCTTCTGTCATATTCAACATCTTCTATATATAGGCCACTATTTTTTGCAACTTGCCACCAATGTTCATCTGCCTGGTAATAGTCGGTGGTTTTTCCTGTTTGGGCAACATTTACTCCATATTTGTTTGTTATAAAAACTTCCCCAAAAACTCTGTAGCTATATTTTTCTTCATAGAATTTCAGCCGCTGTTTTAAGTCCCTTGCCACCTCATTGCTCTCCAATTCCCACATAAAGGAAGTTACAGTTTCTTTTGGCGCAGAAGTCCATTCTTTGTCCTTTTGAGCAATATAACTTTGAATATCACCTAATTTTTCAAACTCCTCGTTCGATTTTTTAGTAATTTCCTGTGGTTTTGAACCTGTAGCGTAAGCTTGAAATTCTTCAATCCTACTATAAATAGTCATATCAATATTTTTCAAAGTTT
>CAYSJK010000068.1:0-7317 GCA_964431375.1 uncultured Pirellulales bacterium | reverse complement strand
GACGGCTAAAGATACTGTGCTTTCGCCGATAGATTCTTGTAATGCTTTTTGACTTGTGTTAAGAGAAATATACCCTGCAACTCCGATCAATAGAGCAATGCCTACAAATGCTAAAGTCAGTTTTTGTCCTATCTTCATTTCGGACTGTTTTCTTTTCTGTATTTATCTTCAAAAGTATTTACTGCACAGTGCATTTAATAGAAAGTCATTTGCAGTAAAACTGCTGAAATCCATTAGAGTTTCCACTATGGCAGTGGTATTGGACTTATACTTGCCGGAGCCGGCATCGTCGGAATTTTTAAAATCTTCATATCCTGCAGATTGTCGCCATTTCCATTTGTCCTGTTTTTTTGCCCAGCGAAGGTGGGTGTAGCTGTCACCAAATTCAGTTACTGTTGTTGAGCCGAAAACGCCCAGAACGTCTTCCGGCTTTTTTGTTATTATGTTGATTACACCGTTAAAAGCGTTTGCGCCCCAGGCAGCTCCGCCGGGACCACGCACAATTTCTATTCGTTCGATGTCTTCCATAAGAATCGGCAGTGGGTAGCATTCTGTGCCGCCAAACAACGGACTCTCAGCAAAACGTCCATTGATAAGTATTAGCGTACGGTCGGAAATGAATTCGTGCAGCCCCCGTACACCAACGGCCCATCTGTGACGACTTAATCTTAATTTGTCGATACCAGGATAAAATTGCAGTATTTCGGGAATATTGGTAAGGCCACTATGGTGAATATCCTCAGCGGTAATCACACTCACAGGAACCGACAGCTCAGTAAGTTTTTGGGACTGACGGGAAGCAGAGACCACCACATAAGGCTCCTTCACTAATTCCTCAAGTGACATTTCAAAGAAATTCTGTTCGCTGTCAATGCCTTTTTGTCCAGCAAATAGTTGTACACTGAAAACAAACACAAGTAAAAATATCAGTATAAATGCAAACAATCTTGCTAAAAAATTTCTTTTTGTAAACACATCTACCCCCATTACAGAAGTGCTTGTTACATATAGGCCCTTTCTTAGCAGAACAATTTATGCGTGCAACTTCCCTCCTCTCATTGCCAAGGCCCCCCAGATTCACTATTCTGAACCCGCCGAAACTCCAAGCATAGAAGCTTCTCTCCGCATTTCTGTCAGCTTGGGTAGCGTGAAGTAAAATTTGTTTCCTTGCTCTTGTTTGCTTTCGACCCACAAACGCCCACCATGCAATTCCACCAAAACTTTAGCTATTGGTAAGGACAGAGCTTGTAAAAGTAAATCGCAAATATCTGCTTGCGGACCTTCACCTGCATCATCAAATGGTATCAGGTTTGTAAGTTGTTCACGCTGATTATGGAGCTGTTCTTTAATCATTGTAAAGTGATTGAAAATCTTGTGTATTTCACTGCTATCAATAGCTGGGCCATCATCTTGTACTTCTAATCGAATTTGATTGTCCGTCTCTCCTGCCAGGACATTAATATGGCCTCCCGTGGAAACCGACTTTATCGCATTGTTAACAAGATTATTTAAGACTTTCATTACCTTATTACGGTCTGCATTGACAATCAACTCGGATTCAGGCATATAGCTTTTAAGTTTAATATCTTTCTCAGATGCCAGGGGTGATATGGCTTCTACAACTTCTGAAACGACCGAGTGTAGATTAAACTCACTAATGTTTAACTTCATTTTGCCGGTTTCGATTCTTGAAATATCAAGAAAGTCGTTAATTATCCTTTTAGCTCTGTTAATATCTCCACGTTCATAAGACGCCTTTAATGCTTCTGCAATCATAACAGCCAGTTCGCTTTTTAGCTGATTCTGTCTATCCAGTTTTAGATTTTCGGTCCTGAGCTCATCCTCTATAAGAATCCGCTCCGAGATATCATGAGCCACGGCAACAACAGCGACGTCATCGCCCTTTGGGTCTTTTATGATTGACCTTGAGAGGGAAACCGGAAATATGCTGTCGTCTTTCCGTTTATGGTAAAATCCGACTTCCCAGGTGCTTCCGACTGATCTACTTTGAAGGACACTTCTGGTTTTATCGCTTTGAGGTTTTCCGATCCACAAGATATTGCTATATTGTCCAACGATTTCATCCTCTTTATATCCATAAGTTTCACGGAACGCCTTATTGACAAATACAATTTTGTCCTCCATATCGGTAATATAGACGCTATCATCAGTGCTCATAATAGCACCTGACAGTAATTGCAGCTTTTCTTCGATTATTTTATGCCTGATAGCATTTTCGACCGTCACTGGAAGAGCTTTAAGGTAGTTTCGGGAGGTATCTTTTACCAGATAATCATAAGAGCCGGCCTTCCATGCTTTGATAGCTATTTCCTCATCTCCTGCTCCGGTAACAAGTATAATAGGCGTACCGCTAACCAAATCCAGGATGTCAAATCCTGTGCCATCCCCAAGTGAATAATCGGAAATTACAATATCAAACTTATTAGAGCCCAACGTACTCCTGGCTTCCGAAACAGAACTGACTATGGTACAATCATATGGAAGTTCTTGCTCTTGAACAGACCGTTTGAAGGCTATTTGGTCTGTTTTATCGTCCTCAACCAACAAAATTCTGTATCTTCTACTTTCCATAATCTCATCCTCCATTCGGTGGTAACTCACTTAAAGTCCAATAAAGATTAACCATGCTGATTGTTTCAACAAACTTTTGGTAGTCAACGCTTTTGAGCATATAACCAGCAACACTAAGTTTAAAGCTATCAACTTTGTCCTGCTGTTCTTGGGATGTAGTTAAGACTACAATTGGAATACTTTTCAGCTCAACATCGTCTTTTACGATTTTGAGAAATTCGATGCCGTTCATTTTTGGCATATTCAAATCCAACAAAACAACACAAGGTTTGCCGTTGCTTTCAGCCTTTAAGTATTCTAATGCCTCTTCGCCGTTTATCTTGTGTACTAATTGATTCGTCACATTTAACTGTTTCAGTGCTCTTTTAACCGTCATTGCGTCAACATTATCATCTTCAACTAACAATATTGGCTTTGAGTTTCGCATCTTTAACCCCCACTTCTTGTTTTGGCAATGTAAAGTAGAATGTGCTTCCTTCACCAATTTTTGACTCAACCCAAATCTTACCACCATACATCTCTACAATCTTCTTTACTAACGTAAGGCCAATACCGGTACTTTCAAACTCATCACGCGATGTCAACGTCTGAAACATTTGGAAAATCTTTTCAAAATGCTTCTCCTCAATCCCGGGGCCGTTATCAGTAACACTAAACCTCCAGAAGCCATCCTCTTCAACACAACTCACTTTTATCTGGCCCTGGGATTTATCCATATATTTCACAGCGTTGCTCAGAAGATTCTGAAACACCTGCATAATACGGGTTTGCTCACATTCAATCGTAGGCATTTCATTTTCGATGGTAATTGAAATGTTCTCCGGCGCAGCAATCAGGTCAATAACCTCTGGAATACGTTCATTCAGATTCACCATAACACTTTCTTCCTCTACCCTTCCGACTCTTGAGTATTGAAGCACACCATCGATGAGATTGTGCATTCGGTCCACTCTGCTTGTAAGCAAGTGCATCTGCTCTTTTCCATCATCATCAAGCTTTTCTACATAATCAGTTGTTATCCAATTGACCAGAGTTTTAATGCCACGTAGCGGCGCTTTCAAATCGTGTGAGATTACGTACGCAAAGTCCTTTAGCTCCTGATTAACCTTCTCTAATTGTTCCAGAAGCTGATTCTGACGCTGCTCTGCCCTTTTGCGTACGGTGATATCCCGGAATATACCCTGCATTATTTTTTTGCCTCTGACTTCAATCAGACTTGCCTTTATTGCAACATCTTTTATCTGCCCCTGTTTGGTAATAACCAGCGTTTCTAAAGTCTGGCCCTCTTTTTCTTTAAGATGCTGTTTGAAAGTATCGCTAAATTTTCCTTCAATCCTTCCCACAGGATGGAGAATCGTGTGTGATTGACCAATCAGTTCTGATTTTTCCCGTTCAACTAATTTTGTTGCCGCAGGATTACAGTCAACAATAATACCTGTTTCTGCATCAGCTACGAATATGGAATCTAACGCTCCCTCAAACTGCATTCTGTATTTTTCTTCAGCTTTACGTAATTGCTCTTCCGCCTTTTCGCGCACTGTGATTTCTTGTGTTAGTTGTTCATTGGCAGTCATAAGCTCTAAAGTACGTTCCTCGACTCTCGCTTCGAGTTTTACCTTAGCGTCAACCAATTCTATATCCCGCTGTTGGATTTGCTCCAACATCTCGTTGAATGCATCAATAAGCAAACCCAGTTCATCATTGCTTTGCTTGACAGCTCGCGTAGAATAGTCCTTTTCTTCGGAAACAGCTTTTGCAACTTCAGCCAGACTTAGAATTGGTCCGGAAATGACTCCTTGAAGTCGTGATGACATCAGAAAAGCCACCAAAGAGGAAAGGAACAGCACTGCAATGATTATACCTGTATTACGCTTGAGCATCGAATACATAAGGCTCATATCCGACCGAAGACAAACTGTCCCGATAATCTCACCGTCGAGAACAATAGTCTTGAAGACAGTGAGAAAACCACTATCAAAACTAAAACCACTTTCTTGAAACTCGGGTGGATGGACTTTTATATCAGCGTAATCACGATAATAAGCTGCAAACAGTTTACTATCTTTTGTATAAACACATCCAAAAACGATAGAGGATTCCACACGAAGAGCTTGTAGTGTTTCCTTTGCATCTTGTGTATCCTGAAAGGCCAGAGCCGCTTTGCAGTTTTCCGCTATCATCTCCGCCTGTGTTGACAAACTCTTTACCATACTTTTGCGAAATGTGCTTTGCTCCCAGCCGACAAATGCAACTCCCGCCAGCACCAGACCGGCGACGCACGCCAGCATGATAATAAATATCAGCTTATGCTTTATAGCCATATTCCGCAAAACAAACATAATTAGTTCTCTGCCTTGTCTGATTGTTCTTCTTCGACTATTCTTTTCGCCAGCCGCAGAAGCTGAGACCTGATTTTGAGTTTAGCCCGTTTGGCAGCCGTTACATTAATTTCAAAACGAACTTTTTTCCCATCCATAACAAATCTGATAATACCCCCCGCCTCGAGGAATCCGGGTATGTCTGCAATCGTTAAAACGCTGTAACCTTTAACCAGATTTATAGTTTCCGTAGGCCTTGTCTTCTCCGAACGGCAGATAAACAACAGGTGACATTTTCTGATGGCATCGATTTGCTGATGCTGCTCAGAGCCATTCTTCTCCCCGGATTCTTCAAGTTGTTCAAGACCCTTAAATCGTCTTACGACAACCTTGCTCCCTTTGACTACCCTATCCTTAATAGGTTCAAATGCTGCGCCAAACTGGTCCTTTCCAATGATACCTATAATTATTGGTTCATTGGCATCAGTTGTTTTTTCTTCCGGCCAATCCACAAATTTGATAAAGTTATATAAGAATGCAGCTTTAACCTGATATTCACGGCTGATTACAGAATCAGCCCAGGCCTCTGATGCAATCGCTGCCATAAACACAACCAAAGCCAAAATTATCAAGTTGTAATTTTTAATTCTCATCCTTTTAAACTAAGGCATTCCGCAATATACGGTTCATTAACTTCAACGATAAGCTCACAGCTAATCTATCTTCAGCATCATCCAACATAAAGTTGTTTTTTGCTCCATTCTGATTTGCTCTCGGTTTACATTTCCCAAAAGCATTCACCATATAGTTGTCTCTTAACCGGGTCATCAATGAAGCTTTCATTGAACCATATAGATTTAACGCTTTCGCCGGAAACAAAAAGCATTGTCTCCTCCTTAAAAACATCTACTTACCCCTTACCCCCAATCTGAAATCCCTAATAAAAAAACTATTTATACTCATTTCAATTTCCAGAAATATCGTCATAAAAGGATGGTCATTTCAGAAGAAACTTTATTTTTCCGTATATTTACGGATGGAGCCCCAGGGATTCCCCCTCCCACAAACGGTTATCTGCAACCGAACACTAACTTTATAGGGCGGTGCCGAAATGGTGAATAATCATTTTTGCATTGACAACCGCCTTGAGGGCTGTTATAATAATGAAACAACAAATGTTTGTTTTTCTGTTGCCTAAGGGTAAATATGATTTAACTAAAAAAAGGTAAGTGTCCGATAACTCGGTCAGTTTATTGAGTTGCAAAAAGGTGAAAAATGATGAAAAGTCTCTCTAATTCTGTATATAAAGTTGTGTTAGTTTTTATTTTGTGTGCTTTGGTTTTTATACCTTTCGGGTGTTCTAGTAAGCAATTAGGTGAGACAACAGCTGAAGGACATAGAAGGCACAAGCGAGTTCTTAACACTAACCAGCAAGAGCTGATGGGAGATATAGACAGATTACTGCTGTTGGATAAGCCAAGTAAACTCACCGACAAGAGGATTCCCTGAAACATCGATAGTATAGTGGCCAATTTTGCGTTTAGGGCACAAAAATAATATCAAGGACCATTTCTACCTGCCCTTACTTTTCGTGTCGGATAAAGCTAATAATTCTTCAACAGTTTTCCACAATCAACAATTAAAACATTTCTGCCCAGATTGTTAAAATGGATAAAACCACCTTTCTATAGGGCTAAATATAAGTCTAATAAATCTACTGCCAAACTCTTAACAGGTATAAACTTATATTTCGCTCCCGCTTAATGCATATCATAATAAAATATTTTTTACCTATTTTATTTTCTTTAAAAATAACAATAAATTTAGTTGCAAAATTAAAATTTAACTGCGTATATAGAGAACTATAGTTAAAAGAAATTCTCATTATTACTACTCAGGAGCATTTAAAAGCCAAAGCAATTAGCCTCCCAGAGATTTCTGTTCGGGTAAAAATAAAGGGATGTTATGGCCTGGCCTGTCAGCGCTTGCTACCGTGCACTACCTAAGCCAAATACCCTATTAAATTCTTGTTAAGGAGACGGTTTTAATAGTCGATAAGAGGCAGGTAAGGTGCAAGATGAAAAAATCAAACTTTAAAAAAAGAACAATTAGGTCCGGAATGACGATAAATTATGTGCTTGATTCCCACAAATGGGCAACCAAAATGGAAATAATACGTCTTATTTCGGGTAAGCCGGATTTGAAAATAAAATCAATTTCAAAATAATTATTTGGTGTTTATAACAAAAGTTAATTCGTACTTCACTCACCTATTCCCCCTTTCTTCTTTCATAGCAGCTTAAATACACTTTGCTCCATTTCTTTATTGTTGTAAAATTTCCGATGGAAAGTTAAGCAATGAAAGCAACAGCTCACTTTAAAGTACCATTGGCAAAAAGCAAACACG
>CAYSJK010000067.1:0-11983 GCA_964431375.1 uncultured Pirellulales bacterium | reverse complement strand
TCAAACCCATCATCGGGTCATTAACGGCATCCCAGATTTTGGTTACCAAAAACATTGTACCTATGGCCGCAGGAGAAAGACCAAAAACGTCCGTATAAAAGATAGTGATAAATAAGATGAAGGTTTGAAAAAATATGTTTGATGCGGCATCACCCGTGCTGTAACCGATTTTTTCCTTTAATGAAAGCTTGTACGATTCAGAAACCATAGGTGACTCCTTTGATTTAAACTCACTATTAAAATACAAAAACTGCTCCAGTATGTACTAATAATCACGTGTAAAATCAATTATTTATTCTAAATAAATCGGCGGACCTTGATTCACTTGATGTCATATTTTTTCAGCTTTTACAACAAAACCTCCGTTTTTCTTAAGTTTTATTGCTAATGGTTTTTCAAGTTTGATCGTGATTGTTTTCATATCGAAAGAACGATTATCCATGCCGTCGGTTATTAGTATTGCCGTTCTGATATCTTTAAGAAAATCAAGTTCAAGATTGATACTTTTTTCAGTATCTTCGCCGTTAATTCCTGCAACGTACCACGTATTGTTGAATTTCCGGGCAATTACGACAAACTTTCCGGGAAAACCATCAACAAAGCGGGTATCATCCCAACAGACGGGTATTTCTCTCATAAAGTCTTTAACATAATCCGGCATCTTTGCCATAGCTTCAGGTATCTGGGCAAAGTGCTGTATGCCCGAGTAGAATATGACCGACAGTGCCAGCTCAAAACCGTTTGTTGTTACCCGTTTTATGTTTGGCACTTCGGAAAAACAAACCGGCGTAAAATCCATCGGGTCAAAGGCATTTCGAGTAAATGGCACCACGCAGCAATGTGTAGGTTCGAGGTCGGCATTGAATTGTCCGAAAGTTACATGCTCAAATCCTCTTATGGCTTCGACGGTCAGCAGGTTCGGATACGTTCGTTGCCATCCTCTTGGAATTGTCGCCCCGTGACAATTTACAACCAGGCCGAACTTCGCTGCATCTTCGAGAATATCCTGATAATATGCCATCATAGATTGACCGTCACCGCCGAAAAAATCCACCTTTATTCCTTTTATGCCCATTTCCTTCAGCTTGCCGAACTCTTTAACGCGGTCCTCGTGGGTCAGGAGTTTACTCTTCGGATGATAATAAGCGGTATTCCAGTCACCGGCTGAGTTGTACCATATAAGCAGCCCGACATTTTTGCTCCGAGCGTATTCAGCAAGCTCTTGAATTTTGTCATAGCCTATTTGGGTATCCCAGTTCGCATCAACCAGGCAATATTCCCACTTCATATCAGCGGCAAAATCAATAAAATGTTTCTGCACATCGTATGTTACCGAACCATCCTTCAACATAACCCAGCTCCAGGAAGCTCTGCCCGGCTTTACAAATGAAGTGTCCTGCAGCTTACAGGGACCGGCCAAATCGGTTCCCAATGTTGATTCTATTATTGGTTTTAAACTATCACCGATAGCAATAATCCGCCAGGGGGTGTACCAGGGCAATTTCGACTCGGGATTCAAAGGCCCGCCGGGAAAGATTTCAGGCTTTTGTGGAAAGCCGATGAAGAACTCATTGCCCATCGAATCTCGTTTTAGCCGACAGCCGCAATAATTTCTGTCAGGAGCGGTTTCACTTATCAGCATCCAGTATTTGTCATAGTTAAATAGCGCCGGAAAAACCCAGCCTGCATTGTTGCGAGCGAGTTTTACCAGCTCAATACCCTGCCTGTAATGTTGCTCATAACAAGGCTCGACCTGGGACCATCCGGATTTTGCATCGGTCATAGGTTGAATCCAGGCCTTCGTGCCGGAAAGAAAGTTAAACGAGGTGATTTCCTTTGTGATTTTTTTTACATCCTGCGATTGTTCCGGAAAATAATATCGACAAGCTACCCCATCATTAAAAACCTGGAAAATTATATCCATCTTTTTACCGGAGGAATTTTTCAAATAGAAGATTTGTCTGTTACCCATATAAGAGCAATGGCGTCTTTTGCCCTGCAGCATTTCATAATCGATGTTGACGGTCTCAATATCAGATACAGATTCCAGAGACAGCTCTTTTGAAAAATCACTATCTTCCCTTACGAGCCCTAATTTGGACTGTTGAAGAACAGCCGTACCGGAGAATTCAATACTATAGAAGGCGCTCTTATCATCGGATATCCAAACGGATACAGAAATCTTTTCATCGGGGCTGCTTATTGAATATTTATTTTCTTCCGCTCGGCTTTGCACGGTAATGTTCGCCGAAGTCAGGCCGTCACTTTCAGCGGTAACTCGAACCTTGCCACCTTGCCCTTCTGCCGTACGAATAATCAGCATTGCCTTGCCGTAGAAAAGCTTGCGATAGTCCGCCTGAAATGGGTCGAGCGAAAGGGGATTGCCGTTGCCGACACCTGCTATCTCAGCGGGCCCCTCGACCCTGAAGCGAATCAGGTTGTCCGCCAGTGGACATAGCGTACCTTTCTCGTCGAGCGCCTCAACCAGAATGTAGCAAAGGTCTTCACCGGTAACGGAAAGTTCCATTCTATCAGGTGTCAGGCGAATCGCCGCCGGTTCGTCTGCTGTCCGCATTATCGCTTCACCAATTTTTTTGCCGTCCTTGTAGGCAACTGCTTTCAATTCACCCGGCTCATACACGACATCATCCCAACGCAGACGATACTTGTAGGTAACTGCATAGTACGACGAATCAGTTATCTCTTTTATTTTTGTTCGCCAGCCTAATGATTTTCCGTTTAGGAACAGCTCTGCGGAGTCTCCATTAGTGTACATAAAAACGGGAACGTTCTTTCCGATTCGGTCGGGCCAGTTCCAGTGTGGCAGAATGTGTATTGTGGTCGTGTCCGGCCGCCAGTAGCTGCGGTACAGATAGAACCTGTCCTTGGGAATACCGCAGAGGTCCACAATACCGAAGTATGAGCTTCTCGCCTGAGGTGAAAATGGCGTCGGCTCGCCAAGATAGTCAAAGCCCGTCCACACAAACTCACCGGCCACAAAGATGTCATCCTCCATTAGCTGAAACTCAGAATCGACAATGTCCGACCATCGCGCCGAATTAAGGTCATAGGAACACACCTGGAGTTTTTTGGAATACTGAGTCTTGCTGTTTGGCAGTGGTAGTTCGTAGAACCCACGTGTGCTCAGCGCCGAGGCCGACTCACTATATATGATGGGCTTATCGGGATAACGCTGCCTGTATAAACCGTACCTGCGATTATAGTTCCAACCCGTCAGGTCTAATGAGTCAAGAATGGATTGCTGGGCCGTTTGAGGGATATGACAGGCCATACCAACCGGTCGCGTTGAATCGTATTTACGTACGAAATCACTCATAAATTTAACGCGTTCGGGTGACTTACCTTCCCTGCTTCGAGGCTGGTTTCCTATCTCGTTGCCTATCGACCAAACCACAACGCAGGGATGATTGCGGTCGCGCATTACGAAGTTGCGAATCTGTTTTTCACCGTACTCTTCCAACGGCGGTTCACCCCTGATGCGGTCAGCTTTGTCATCCCATTTATCAAAACACTCGTCCCAAACTACAAATCCCATTCTGTCACACAAATCCGGCAGCTCCGGTGCCGACGGATTATGGCTGGTACGGATGGCATTGACGCCCATATCGCGCATTATCTCTAATTGTCTTTCCATAGCGCGGGTATAAAAGGCCGCTCCGAGAGGACCCTGGTCGTGGTGCAGGTTCACGCCGTAAAGCTGAACTCGCCTGCCGTTGAGATGAAAACCATCGTCAGCCGTAAACTTAAAGGTTCGGATGCCGAAGGTAGTAACGTCCTTATCAACAATCTTATCATCGATGCGCACGATTATTTTGGCCTTATATAGTTTCGGACTGGTAATGTCCCATCGCTGTGGATTTGTGATTTCGAACGACTGTTCCACGTCCCGTGAGTCACCGCCCCGCACGGTGTCATTCTTTTCACCGGATGCTACCTGTTTGCCGTCAGGGTCAAGTAACGTAACCTCAACATTGCATTTCGATTTCTTTTTGTGGTGATTTTCTATCGTTGTTTGTACTTTGACTGTAGCCGAGTCGTCGCTAATCTCCGGCGTGGTGATGAACATACCCCAGTGTGCCACGTGCACCGGCTCGCAGATGGTCATCGTTATTTTGCGATAAATTCCCGCTCCGGGATACCATCTGGTGCCGTGCCGTCTTGTATCGACCCGGATCGCAATCACATTTTTTCTTCCGAACTTTACGTAATCTGTGGCATCTACACGGAAAGACATATAGCCGTAATCCCACTCGCCGGCCAGCTTGCCGTTAATATAGACCTTTGGAAACGCCATCACACCATCGAAATCAAAGTAAACTCTCTTATTGCTATCCGTTTTATCAAGCGTAAATGTCTTTCGATACCAGCCCACTCCTCTCCAGGGAAGTTTCCCGGCATAGCCATCTTCTTTTGCGTTGAATGGTCCCGAAATTGCCCAGTCGTGCGGCAGACGCACAGCTTGCCATTGTGAGTCGTCAAAGTTCGATGCCTCGGCTCCGGTGTGATTGCGTTTGGCAAACTTCCAGTCGCTGTTAAAATTCACTATCTGTCGTCCGGTAGGTATATCAGGAAGAATTGGTTTGGGTTTCTTCGCTGTTTGGCAAGACGAGATGAAAATCATAATTATCGCTGATTGAGCTAATAAGATTTTATTCATTTTTAAAATCTTCCGCATTTTGATTACCCTCAGAAATGATTAAAATAACTGTTCATAGTATATTTTCATTTTCAGTCTACGTTTTAAGATGCTCGAGCACATCCTTTAAGGCAACCTCTGCGTAGCAGACTGCTGTATCGGCGACGCCATAATAAATCTTCAGTTTATCTTCCTCATAAAGCAGACCGCAGTTAAATACTACGTTTCCGAAAAAGCCTTCGATTTCATAATCAGTTTGCGGTTCAAGAATTGGTTCTTCCAATCTTGCAACGATTTTCCACGGCTCATCGGTATCCAGTAATACTGCTCCGAGACAATAGCGATTATTTCTATCGGCACCGTGATAAATCTCAAGCCAGCCCTGGTCGGTTTTGAAAGGCACTGCACTTGCGCCGACTTTTATCTCGTCCCAATGGTTGGTGCGAGGCCCCATTAGGTAACGATGGTTTCCCCAGCAGTATAAGTCAAATGATTCAGCGACCCAAATGTCGTGTTTTCTAAAAAGGGGCGAATCCGGCCTGTGCAGTGCATAGTACTTGCCATCAATTTTTTCAGGGAAAAGCACCACATCTTTGTTTTCGGGACAGAAGATGACACCGTGACGCTCAAAGAAGCTGAAATCCTTTGTGGATGCCAGGCAGGTTGTTACTCCAAAAGGACAAACCGCAACATAAGTAAAATAGTATCGGCCGTCAATAAAAGTAATCCGGGGGTCTTCGATGCCGAAGGTTTCATATTCATTTGCGGCAGGTATAGTGGGAGTATCCTCAATCTGAAAATTAACTCCATCGGTACTGCGAGCCAGCCGCAAATGTGAAATCGACGACAAATATGTCTGGTCCGGCGTTATTATTAATCTTGGGTCTGAAAAATCGTTTTCCGGGTCATTTTTTGAAAACTGCCTTTTGGCAAGCTCACCCTCGGCAACATCATAAACAGCAGTTGGTATTATATCCGGATTTTTGGAAATTGGTCTTTCCGCCACCCTGAGAAGCAAAATAACCTCATCCTGCAAACGAGTAACGCCGGTATTAAAAACGCCAATAATCTCAAAGTCATCCCTGGAAGGTTTAACATCCTTCGGTTCGATTATAGGGTTTTGTGGCGAGCGAAATACTTTCACTTGCTGATTTCCTTAACAGAACCTTCACTGCAAAAATGATGCCGGACAGATTTCGCCCAATAATAGCGGTTTGAAGCCGGCACCGCAAGGGTTTTCGGCCAAGCTCACTTACAACGGAACCTCAAAAAAGCTGCCAAACAGAACCGTCTGGTTAATAACCAGACGGAAAGTGCGAATATGCCAACTAAACTATTGATAAATCGGATTTTATCTGACCTTAATTTTCAATACTATCAGCCATTCTGGTTAAATGTGGCATTCGGGCATCTCTATATTTACAACCAAAAAAAGTATTGACTTTACCACCTGATATATGTTAGAATAAATAAAATTAAGGTGTGATTTAGAGACAAAAAAGTCGGTTTAACAGAATGAAAAGCTGATTTTGCTCATCACACAAACGGGTGTGTGCTCGATAACAGGTATTCGGAACACATAAGTATCTGAAATAGAAGAGGTTTACATTTTGCCTTCATTGGATAATGAGGGGGGTAAAATGCAGAATTACTATGTCTGAAGGTAAATTGCCACAACAAGTTTCTAAGCAAAGAGTCGGCTTGCATTCTCGCAAAAGCAATGTGAGCACCAAAAAAAAGGCCGAAAAGGTAGTCGACCGCGTTATTGGTTGCCGACATGAGATAAAATATCTCATCAGCGAGTCAAAAGCTCATGCGATTGCACAGTTTATCAAGCCTTACGTCTCTCAGGACCCTTACTGTAAATTACAGCGGGGCGGTGCCTATCCGATTGTCAGTCTTTATTTGGACTCGGATGATTTGGGACTGTGCCGTGAAAGCTTAACAGGCCAGAAGAATCGCTTCAAGCTGCGGATTCGTAGTTATACTGACGAACCGGATTATCCCTGCTTTTTTGAAATCAAGCGTCGTATAAATGTTATAATAATGAAAAGCCGAGTCCGGATAATGCAAAGAAATGTAACACCTTTGCTTTCGGGGATGCCTCTACCACCGCAAGATTACAATGTCAACGAAGAAGTACTGAAACAGTTCCAGTTGTATGTCAAGAGTATTAATGCCAGACCGACAATTCTAATTCGCTATTTGCGTCAAGCGTATGAGGGCGAATCGGAATATAGGGTTAGGTTAACATTCGACCGGGAGCTATGCTATAGAGTGACCCATTTGCCGGAAATAACTCTCGACGGCCGGGGCTGGCAACGGAGCTCATTAACCTTAGGCAACGTGATTATGGAGGTTAAGTTTACCGGTCATTACCCGCCTTGGTTGAGCCGGATGGTAGAGTATTTCGACATGCAACAGCAATCAATATCAAAGTATACTACTTCGATTATACAGTCTTGTCTGCTTGGGTTCTGTGCTCCGCAGTTGGAGGAGGATTCTTATGGATAGAATTTGGCAAGTACTGGAAGAGACTCCTTTGACAGGGGAATGGTTTAATCCCACAGGTATCCTTTTGTCACTGTTGCTGGCTTTTGTTCTGGGTCAGGTCCTTGCCTGGGTTTACTACGCCACCCACAGCGGCCTGTCGTACTCACGGTCCTTTGTGCAATCGCTGATTCTAATAACGGTTGTGGTTGCAATGGTTATGACTGTCATCGGCAGTAATATCATCACTGCCGTTGGTCTTATGGGTGCATTAGCGATTATACGTTTCCGTAATATAATCAAGGATACTCGTGACATTGCCTTTATCTTCTGCGCGCTGGTGGTTGGTATGGCCACCGGCTCCCAGAAGTATCTCACTGCTATTATAGGTACAGTTATTTTGAGTCTGATAGTAATATATTTGTATCTGACCGACTTTGGTACACACCAGCCTCATAATGGCTTTCTACGATTCAGTCTCAGAGGCCACATCGGACCTAATCATCCAATTCCCGCTGTTTTTAAACGCTTCTGCAGTCATTTCACCCTCATATCAGCACAGGATAGCGGATTTGGAACCTCCGAAGTGGAATACGCCTATCAATTGATGATAAGAAATGCAGCACAAAACGAAGAAATGTTAACCGAACTGGACAAAATCGAGGGCATCGAGAACATCAGCCTGACGATGCAGGAACAGTTGCTGGAGGTATAGCGGCTATATGAACAAGACCATTTCTAAAACCTGGCGGTTTGGTCGTTTGAGTATGCGTTTTATACCTATACTGGTATGGCTGTCAACAGTAGCAGTTGTAATCGGACTTTTTTCTCATCGAGCAAGGCGTTTTGAAGTTTTAGGTGTAGCTCAGAGCCGCATTTATCAGGTCGCTGCAACGACCCAAGGACGACTGAAAGATATCTCTGTTGAGTTGTTTGATGAAGTTAAGCAGGGACAAACGGTAGCATTAGTCGATACTGTACTTGATAACGAAAAGCGGCCTGAGGAAATAAAGGCCCAGTTAGACACTATCCAGGCCGAAATTGACCACCTGACGGCTCAGTTGGTCTCTACCAAGGAGACTTTCATCGCTGACAAGTCTGATAGAGAGACAAACCAGCTTGCAAATGTCAGAAGATTTGCCGTCGACGCGGAAAATGCGAGACTTGAGATACTAAGGTTGAGGGCAATAATTAGTGCTGACAGGATTTTGTTACAGGACCTGGTTCTGGAAGTAAAAATTGCCAAAGACCTTATGGAAAAAGATGCCGCTACGCCTTATGAGCTGCAGAAGGCAAAACTGCAGTATAGCTCTCTGGCTAAAAAAATCGAAGAGAATGACTATCTACTGGCCCAGGCCAATAAAGACCTTCAGGAAGCACTGCTGCGGCGGGACGAATACGTACTGCATCAACCATATAATCCCTCGGTAGATAGTGCTTTGAATGTCATACGTCAGGCAATAAAGGTTCAGGAGCGGAGAATGGATGAGCTAACGGTAAGACGTGCAGAACTTCAGATCAAGGCCCCGTTTGACGGTGCTGTCAGCCAGGTTCTGCGTCAATCAGGAGAGGCGGTTTTAGCTGGTGAGCCGATACTTACTATAACAGAAACTAAGCCCAGCGATATCATCGCCTATGTTAGTGAGAGCCAGGTGAACCTTATTCAAGAAGGAATGCAGGTGGAACTTATCAAAGATAGTGAACCGGCGCAGATTGCCGGTTCGACGATAACATACGTTGGACCTGCTGTTGTGCAAATGCCGGTGCGGTGGTGGAGAAATCCAAATATACCTCAGTGGGGCAGACCCTTTAGGGTTGAAGCCCCGGCTCAAATGAAGCTGGCAATAGGAGAGAGGGTTGGAATACGCAGATTATAGGTAAAACATCAATGCCGGGGGAGGTATATCAACAAAGACTCAGGACACTATTAATAGAAAATTGACGCCAATTATATGATTTGCAATTGTTTGACTGAAAAACTCGTGTGCTTGATTATATGTCTGCTCGTTTGCTTATCTGGGCTAAGCGGATGTGGTCCGCAGGACTATAAAAAAGATGCCGACGAAAGAGTTTACAAAATCATCGACCAGAAATGGAACGATGAATTCGGTGTCAAGGCCAATTACAAAATCAGCGACACTGAGCCATCTCCTAATGATATTCAAATCGAAAAAGCCGTACCTGACTCGGGCATACTGACCCTGCCACAGGCGATAGCTATCGCGACAGCTTATAATCGCGGGTATCAAACCCAAAAAGAAGAACTTTATATCAAAGCGCTGGATTTAAGACTGACACGGCATGAGTTTGAAACCCAGTTTATAGGCGGTGTAAGCGGCGGATATTCAGCGGACCGCAATGACGATGCTTATGGATTTGAAGCAAGTTCCGGCTTTAACCGGTTATTAGCTACTGGTGCAAGAATCAGCAGCAGGATAGCTCTGGCTTATATAGACGTGCTTAGCGGTAATCTAAGTAGCGGTATAGCTGCGATTCTGGGCACAACTGTGGTTCAGCCATTGCTTCGTGGCAGCGACCGAAAAGTAGTTTTTGAAAATCTCACTCAGGCGGAAAGAGACACGCTTTACCAAATACGCTCGTTCAATCGATTTCGTAAAACATTTGTCGTTTCTGTTATTAGTCAATATTACCTTGTTCTGCAGCAGTATGATGCTGTGAAAAATGCCCAAAGAAATTATAACACCCTGAAATGGATGTATCATAAGGTGGAAAAATTGGTTGATGCAGGTCGCTTGCCCAAGATAGAGCTTGACAGAATTCGCCAGGAGGCACTTCAGGCCCTGGACATCTATATTCTGGCTGAAAAGAAATATAAGCAGGCACTTGACGAGTTCAAGATAACTCTGAGTTTGCCAACAACGTCAGAGTTTCAGATGGACATGACCGAGCTCGAAGTTTTGAGAACGTCAGAAATGACTTACCCCGATTTCTCTGAGACCGAGGCCATCGAAACTGCTTTTGTTCGGCGTTTGGACCTTGTCAATAGTGCCGATGCCGTTATCGATGCCGAGCGTAAAGTTTATGTTGCCGCTGATGCTCTCAAAGCGGACATAAATTTAGTTGGACAAAGTAATTTTGTATCAAGTGGAAAGGGTGACAGTCGCGACCTTGGTAGCCTGAACAGGAATTACAGCCTTGATATCGAGCTGTCTCTGTCGTTCGACCGGGTGGCTGAGCAGAACGTCTATCGCAAAGCGTTGATAACTTTGAACCAACAGCAGCGGGATTACGAACAGGCATCCGATATAATTACATTGGAAGTTCGTCAGGCATATCGGGACCTCAAAGAAGCCGCCCAGAGCTATCGTATCCAGTCGGAAGGTCTTAAGTTGGCGGATAAACGTTTTAGAAAAACTTTTCTGCTGCTTCGATATGGCCGGGCAAGCAGCCGGCGTGTTCTTAGTGCACAGGAAGATTTATTTGACGCTCAAAATGCTGCCACGCAGGCCCTGGTTAACTATATGATAGCTACTTTGAATTTCTATCGCGATACTGAGGTGCTGCAGGTCAGGCCGGATGGAATGTGGCAGCGGGACACACTCGCTGCTCGATAATCAAAACTTTATGCCCAATTAGCAACTTATAAACACACCTTTCAAAAACCACTAATCCTCGCGATGGATTTTATTGGATTTTCTCAGGTTTTTATTCTATAGTAGTACCCTAAGTTGATAAATCTGTATGACTTGCGCAATGGCAGCAGTGTATTGCCGGTTGTTGCGGGTTTTTATTGATTTGGGCAAACTATGCCGATTTTTGAATATAAGTGCCTTAAATGCGGTAAAAACATAGAGCTTCTGGAAGCCGGAGCCGGCAGGCAGAAAAGAGTCTGCCCGCACTGTGGCAGCAGGAAATTAGAGAAGCAGTTCTCTACTTTCTCTCCAATGATGAAAGCCGGTGACTCGAAACGCTGCTATGGATGCAGCGACCAGACCTGCCCGCATGCAGGAAGTTAGATTACCGGCTATACAACAAGGAAATAGAATAGATGAATGAGATAAAAGGCAGATATAACTTCAATAAAATAGAAAAGAAGTGGCAGCTGTTCTGGCAAGAACACGAAACCTTTAAGGCAAACGACTGCGATAATACCAGGACCAAGTATTATGTATTGGATATGTATCCTTATCCGAGCGGCGAAGGTCTGCACGTAGGACATCCTGAAGGTTATACTGCAAGCGATATAGTCGCCCGGTACAAACGGATGAATAATTTTAACGTGCTGCATCCTTTTGGGTGGGATGCATTCGGCCTGCCGGCTGAGCAGCACGCCATAAAAACAGGCACCGACCCGAAAGAAACAACGCAAAAAAATATTGATAATATGCGCCGGCAAACAAAATCACTCGGTTTCAGTTACGACTGGAGCCGGGAAGTCAACACGACAGACCCGAATTACTACAAGTGGACTCAATGGATATTTCTTAAATTTTTCAATAGTTACTTTGACGATTCAGAGCAAAAGGCCAAACCAATCGAAGATCTGCCGATTCCGGAAGGTTTTAACGAGCAGGAAAAACAAAAATATATAGATTACCATCGACTTGCTTACGAAGCGAAAGTACTCGTAAACTGGTGTCCGGCACTTGGGACGGTTCTTGCAAATGAGGAAGTGGTAGGGGGGGTAAGTGAGCGGGGCGGTCACCCAGTTATTAGGCGGCCGATGCGCCAGTGGATGCTGCGAATAACAAAATATGCTGAGCGGCTGCTCGATGATTTGGCTGAGGTGGATTGGCCGGCATCAATAAAGAAACTACAAACAGACTGGATAGGAAAAAGCATCGGAGCTGATGTCGATTTCAAAGTGGATGGCTT
>CAYSJK010000066.1:0-12055 GCA_964431375.1 uncultured Pirellulales bacterium | reverse complement strand
TGTTTTTCATATTGGCTTCGGCCACAACTACAGAGCAGAATATCCGCATCAAGGCATCCAAGAAAATTGGGGTCAGCTGTGTTAATCGAGCCATGATGAGGGGCGACAACGACGTCAGCTTTTAGATTAGGATACAGCCGAAGAAGCTCTTTCTGGGCGAACTTTTCAATGTCGGAGCATAAAAGGATTTTTCTACCTGCAAATTCAATCAGGCAAACTAACGAACTGTCATTGTCACTTAATTCGTGATTCTGAGATGAATGTTTAGTCGGCCAAAGAACCTTTATCTTTGCAGGGCTTTGTAAATTTAAGTTTTTACCCAAGGTTTGTACTTCGTGACCTCTTTCAATCAGTTGCTCTTCGAGAAATTTTGCAGTACCCCACGTATCTGTCCTGACGAAGAAAGCATCATTGGCATAAATGTTGCCGACTACGCAATGCTCGATAATCTCAGGAATTGCGTTAATATGGTCAACGTCATTATGGCTTATGATAACAGCGTCGATTTTACTTAGCCCGCTATAATCCAGAAACGGAGTAACGATTCGTCTGCCGATGTCACTTTTATGCAGCGAGCCGGCGTCGAACAAGACATTAGCCCCGCCCGGAAGCCGAACCAAAATCGCCTGGCCATGGCTGACATCGAGACAGGTAAGAACCAGATTATCGCGATGTGTCCTCTGCCATTTGGTAACGGCCGGAAATACAATTATTGCCAAAAACATAACCGAACAAACTGCCTTCTTTAGTAAGGGACGTCGAAAATAGACAAAAGCGGCGAAAAAGACAAAAAAGTAATACAAAATAATTAGTGTAAGCGAAACGTGACCTACAAGTATTTGTGAAATATCCAGATGTGCGATTAGCTTAACAAGCCAAATCAGTAAATCGGCTAAAGCTGTTACTAATACTCCCAACACCGACGCTACTGATGGCAGCAGGAAAGACAGAATCATCTTCAGATATCCAAAAGCCAAAATCCCTGCTACCAAGGGAAAAACGATAACGGTCCAGATGCTCGTAAGCGGATTAATCGTGTAAAAGTGATACAACAAGATACCGGCCCCACCCAGCCAAGCGGCAAGGCCAACAGAAAACAACCTCAGAATATATAAACCGGGCTTTGCGATTATGCGAAAAAATAGTTTATTCATTGATTTTTTCTCGAACCATAAGCTGCTTGTTATTTTTTCGTAAAAAAAGAAGTGAATTCTGTCTGTAAAAAGTACGATGCCGAGAACTGAGGCAAATGACAATTGCCAGCCGGCAGTGAATAATTCTGTTGGTCTGATGAGCAACAAGATTACTGCCGCCAAAGATAGCGTGTTGATTGGGCTGGAATGCCGGCGAAAGAAAAATGACAGACAGAAAACCCAGCCGATAATGGCCGCTCGCAGGGTCGGCGCTCTCGGCGGGACAATCAACAAAAAAGTACCAATCGCAATTATACATACAATCGCCCTACTGCGTTTCGCCAAGCCAATCGTTTTGCACAGCCACCAGACTATCCCAACCAAGATGCCGAGATGCATTCCGGAAAGACTGATAAAGTGCAATAATCCCGTTTTGCGAAAGGCCTCGTAGGTACTGCTGCTTATATTTGCTCTGTAACCCAACAGTAATGCCTGCAGCAGGCCCTCGCTCTGGTCCTCTGGAAATGGAGTACCAAGCAGGGCCTGTGTGGCAGAATTTTTGAATCGGCTTTTGATTTTCGTAAAGAAACCGGCAGGGCTATCCTTTAGTAATTCGATACTGTCTCGCGATTTGATTGATGCGGCGATAAAGACATTTTTACGCGCAAGATATTTTGCAGTATCGAACTGGCCGGGATTTGTCGGGGGCCTGAATCCGTCCAGCCAGCAGTATGCCTGGATATAATCGCCGGCTTTTAAGTCCAAAACTGGCTCGGCAACCTGAACGCGAACCGTCCCGCTTACTTTTGCCCAGCCATCGGTAGCTTTTATCTCGCTTAGTTTTAGATAGAAACTCGTATCAGGATCGGTGAACTTAAATCGTGCAAATTTCCAGTTTTCGTTTCTGTTGATATAGGGGTCGGTGACAACCAGGCCACGAATGGTTGCTAATTTACGCTCGCTGCCGACAAAATTGCGAATATCGTTTGGCGCCAGCTTATAGTAATTATTTAGCCGAATTGCACCGAGACAGGTAAAGCAGATAAGGGCAATAAACGCAATGAAGTATTGGTTATTGGTGATTGGTAACTGGTTATTGGTTACTGGTAATTGGTTATTTGAAGAGGAAAAATATTGGATGATAAAAAAGACAACGGTTGCTGCTGCAAATAAGGCAAGCAGTATTAACCAGATTGAGACTGGTAAGTCGAATATATTTTGTATTAGAATTCCTGCTATTAGTCCTACTGCTGCAAATAAAAGCGGGCTGGTGCTTATGACTCGCTGATAAGAATTGAAAAAGCCGCCGGCGAGCTGTTTATCAATCAGGGCCAATTTACGCTTGATGTCATCCATAGCGGAATAGACTACAGACTCAAGATAAAAGACTCAAGAAGAATTTAACCGCGGATTACACGGATTACGCGGAGAAATGTAACCACGAATAACACGAATATTCACTAATTATTTAATGGCCACGAAAAGGCACAAAGACACCAAGAAATAATTGGTTACAGCGGATATAAAGAAGAAATTGAAAGTGGATTCCTGCATTCGCAGGAATGACAATGCTACGAGATACGTCTCACGCTTGACGTTTGATGATAAATTCTTTACCGTTCACCCCGTTAGAGGAACCCTTCTTTGCAGGAACCCTAATTTTTGCTTTTTGCCTTCTATCTTTTTGTTATGCGCTCTCTAACGGGGTAAATATATGGTCGAAGGACTTTGGGTATCGTTACAGAGCCATCGGCGTTCTGGTAGAGTTCGAGAAGGGGTATCAGGATTCTTGGTGAGGCGATGACGGTGTTGTTGAGTGTATGGCAGAATAGATTCTTCTTCGTGGCGGGGTCTTTATATCGCAGATTCAGGCGGCGGGCCTGGAATTCGTAGAACTTACTTGCGCTGTGGGTCTCACAGTAATTGCCACGCGAAGGCATCCAGGCCTCTATGTCATATTTTTTCACCTGGCCCCGGCCTAAATCGCCGGTGCAGACGTTGACAACACGGTAAGGCAGCTCCAGTGCCTGCATAACGGCTTCGGCGTTGGCTAAAATCTCCTCGTGAAATTTATTGCTTTCCTCGACGCTATTTTTACAGATAACCACCTGCTCAATCTTATCGAACTGATGGATTCTGTATAGGCCGTATGTATCTTTGCCGGCTGCACCGGCTTCACGCCGAAAACAGCTCGATAGGGCCACGTATTTTAAGGGCAATTCATCAGCATCTAAGATTTCACCCATTCGATAAGCAGTCAGCGGAACCTCGGCAGTACCGGCAAGGTTTAGCTGGTCTTTTTCCATTTGATATGTCTGGTCTTCTGAGCCGGGGAAAAAACCGGTGCCCGTCATCGCTTCATCCTTTATAAGCACAGGCACCGAGAACGGCATATATCCTTTGCCGACCATATAGTCCATTGCGAACCGCAGGACCGCCCAGTGAAGTAACGCACCATCACCTTTTAAGATGTAATTTCTTGTGCCCGCTAACTTCACGCCTCTCTCGATATCTATAATACCCAGAGCCGTTCCCAACTGGACGTGGTCTTTGGGCTCGAAATCAAATTGACGAATTTCCCCTTCTTTTCTTATTTCAACATTTTCCGTATCATCTTTACCAACAGGGACACCATCATCGACCGGCTGAGGAACAAGCAGCATAAGCTCATCAAATTTCGTTTGGAGCTTTTTAATATCTTTGTTATATTCAGCCTCTCTTTGCTTCAATTCCGAAAGTTCAGCAAGTGCTGATTGTTTTTCACCCACCGAAAGTTTTGGGATTGATTTGCCAATGCGGTTTTTGTCTGTTGCTATATCTTGCAATATTTGTTTTTTGTCGGTAAGTTCCATGTGAATTTGCAGCAGATTATCAATGTCAACCTCGAATCCTTTTACCTCACAGGCAGCTTTGAACTTTTCCGGATTTTCGCGAATCTCTTTTATATCTATCATTTTTCGTTTTCGTCAAGAAGGTCTATTGTTCCGGCATTTCTGCGCCGATAATGAGCCATTTGCCGTCTTGTTTCTGAAGATTATAATTAATCACAAAGGGGCCCATATCCCCGATTAATTCAACAGGGCCAAACGTAGCTTTGTCACCTTTAATCGCAACTTTTGCATCTTTGATATTAATCGTAATGTTGTCCATAAATCCGTCATCAAAGGCCCCGGTCAGAAAATCACGCATCGATTCCTTGCCGCCGCCGTTGAACGAAACGAAGTTCTCAGAAAACGTTGCCATTATTCTGTCAATATCTTTGTCTATATGAGCCGCTTTCCACTCGGCCATCGTTGCTTTGATAAGCTCTTGGTCCGAGGTGGCCCTGCCAACAGGAATCTGGCAGCTACAGACCAGCAATATCGCAACGACAACCACGCCCAGCCTCGCAATAGTTGACCCATTCATACTCTTTATCCTTTCACTTTGCTGACAAAAACACAATTGAATATTGTGAAGTGTACTGTTCAGCCAAAGCAACGTCAATCATAATTCGTCGCTCGTCGCTCGTGACCCGTATTTCGAAATACGGGCTATTCATATCTTTTAATAATTACAACATTATTTTGTCCGCCGAAGCCGAAGGATTCGTTCATAGCGATATTGACCGTCGCTTTTCTTGGCTCATTGGGGACATAATCCAAGTCGAGCTCGGGGTCAGGGTCTGTTAGATTTATGGTCGGCGGCAATATATTATCCCGTATCGCCAAGACGCAGGTAATCATCTCAGCAGCGCCGGTTGCAGCGATTAAATGGCCAAACATACTTTTGACGCTGCTGGCAGGAGTATTTTTGGCCTGTTCCTTGAAGACAGCCTTGATTGCCTTGGTCTCTATCGAGTCATTTTCGGCTGTGCTTGTGCCGTGGGTGTTTATATAATCTACGTCTTTGTAACTGATACCGGCGTCAACAAGGGCGGCGGTCATTGCTGCAATAGCACCTCTTGCCTCTTCGTGCATATCGGTAACACGAAAGGCGTCGGAACTACTGCCATAGCCGATGACTTCGGCTAAGATTCTTACGCCTCTTTTCTCGGCTGAAGTTAAGGATTCGAGAATAAGTATCGCAGAACCTTCGCCGAGGACAAATCCGTCCCTGCTGGCAGAGAACGGCCTTGAAGCCGTTTCGGGGCTGTCATTTCTCGTCGATAGCGCTGTAAGACGATTGAAGCCGGTAAGGCCCAACGGATGTATCATCGAATGTGCACCGCCGGCAATCATAATATCCGAATCGCCTCTGCGTATAAGCATCATCGCTTCACCAACGGCCTGAGTACTGGCGGCACAGGCGGTCAGACAGCTCCTGGTTGGGCCGCGGGCGCCGGTTAGCATTGCGATATGAGCTGCGGGCATATTCGGCTCCTGCTCAAGCTCACGCATCGGGTCCATCCTGCCAAAGGCAACGGCTGCCCATTTGCCCCAGTCCATCTCATTTTTATCCGCGTCCCAGGCCTGCACTATTGCATTAAAGAATACATCATTATCAACAGAACCTTCACCGGCTCCGAGATAAATTCCTAATCTGTTGCGGTCTATGCCGTCGCTCGGCTGGTCCATCTCAATATCAATTCCCGCCTGCCTGCAGGCTTGAGCGGTTGCACCGACGGCAAAGACCGAGCCGCGGTTGCCGTGTTTGTGCAGCAGTGGATTTTTTGTATATTTTGAAAAATCGTAATCCTTGACCTCGGCATCGAACGTCGTGGGAAAAGTCGAGGCGTCGAAGATGGTATTTTTGGCTACACCACCTTTACAATCTAAAATGTTTTTCCAGAGTGTATCTACATCATTGCCCAGAGGACAAACAATTCCCATTCCGGTTATTACCACGCGTTCAGTTGTATCTTTATTAATCATTTAATTTGTTTATTCACCATCAAAATTTTTCAGTACCACCGCAGCTGTTTGCCCGCCGTAGGTATAGCTACAACACAAGACATTACGAATCTCTGCTTGCAGCGGCTGTTTTACAATATTCAGATTACAGCTGTCGGCATATCTTTCGCAATTTTTCGCAGCAGGTATTTTTTCTTCTTTCATTGCACAAACAGCAGCGATAACATCAAGAGCTCCGGCAGCGGCGCCGGTATTGCTGAGCATACTTTTTGTCGGCCAGACAGAGACCTTAGCTGCTGCATCACCAAGAGCGGCCTGGATTGCTTTTGCTTCAGCTAAATCATCGGCGGCTATGCCTGTACCGTGCGGGATAATCAAATCCAAATCCTCCGGCTGAATTTGAGCATCTGCGATCGCTTTTTCAATTGCTATCTGAATACCTCTGCCGTCAGGTTCAAGATGTTCGTATGCGGGATTGATATTATTGCTATGGCCAAGGCCTGCAACTTCAGCGTAAATCTTTGCTCCTCGTTTTTGCGCATTTTGCAGATTTTCGAGAATCACAATACCTGCTGCCTCACCGAAGACAGAGCCCTTCGCATCGGCATCGAAGGGCCTGCAGGCCGACGTCGGGTCATTGTTATTTTCAGAAGTAGTTCTTTTGAGCAGGCACTGTCGAATCATAACTATGGGATTTACCTTTGCTTCGGCACCGCCGGTAAGAGTGATGTCACTGCCACCACGGGCGATAATCTGAGATGCTTCTCCTATCGCCAGATGCGCAGAGGCCTCGGCACAAGTAATAGAGTTGCCGGGGCCCTGGATATCATGGATGATGCCTATATGACAAGCGAGCATATTGGGCAGATATTTCAACAACCATAAAGGCGTTACCATATCAAGGCCGGCTTTGCCCCACTTGCGAATATCGAATTTGCCATCGGTTATGCTTGCCGCAACAGCGGGAGCCAGCTCGACTAAATCACAGCTAATAAGGCCGGCACCAAGATTGATTGCAACACGCTCAGGGTCGATATTGACATTCTCCGGGTCGATAGCTTTTGTGATAAGGCCGCTGTTTGTGATAGCCTCGTGAGCTGCTATGACTGCCAGCTCGATGTCTCTGGACATCAGCTTCGTGGCCTTGCGATATGTCTTCGGAACGTATGGCTGTATTTTGTACTCAGGGACCTGGCCTGCCAACTTGCAGCTAAAGCCCACAGGGTCAAATGCAGTAATTATATCTATCCCACATCTGCCGGCACAGAGACCATTCCACATATCGCTGACAGTTAATCCAAGCGGGCTTACTGCGCCCAGACCGGTTATTACCACGCGAGCCGAACTCACTACTTCTCCTCCGATGTCGACTGGCCGGAATTGACACTATCCAACAGCACGTCCCGCAGAAGTGATTCGAACATGCCGGTGAAAACGAAGTTTTCCTCTGGAAACTTTTTGCCTGCGAGATTCCGGTCTATATGGCTGAACATCAAATCAATCTCGGCTATTAACTTACCCAAGCAGGTAATCTTACCGCTTGTACTTGCCGCCTCGGGGGTAATAGATTCGACCTGGGCCTCCAGCTTTATTGTGTCGCCCGGCTTTACGTAACGAAAAAATACGGCTTTTTTTATCTTTGCGAGGATGACCTTTTCCTGAAATTTCTTTGCCTCGCCGACGAGTATTCCCGCCGTCTGTGCCATTGCTTCAATCATTAAGCTCTCCGGCATTACGGGAAAGCCGGGAAAATGGTCGTGCAAATGCTCTTCGGCAAGCGTTACATTCTTAACGGCTACGGCGCGTTTGCCGCTTTGGAATTCAACAAACTTATCTATCCAAATCCAACGCATTTTCCGCCGGGGCCCCATTTTGCAATACATCGCAAAATGGGAACACCGCCTATATTATTTAGCGGCAGGATTGCTCAAAGACAACCTGCCGCTGACATTTAAAAGACTCGCTGCACTATTAAGCAGCATTCACTTTAGATTCTACGTAATTCACAATCGCGCCAACAGTAAACAAATCACCTAATTTATTAATATCAGGGTCCTTCTCAAATTCTGAGATGTCGATATGCGGTATTTTCTGCCTCAGCTCATTCAGCCCTGTTTCGGTCAATTTGCCGTTGCTGACAAAACCAGAATTATTCATCAGACTCTCGGCTGGAAATAACTCTTCCCTCGGGATTTTTATTCCGAACGCTTTCTCCAAACGAAACACTACGTCCAAAAAGTCTATACTCTCAGCCCCCAAATCTTTCATTAAGGCCGCTCCATTAGTAACCTCATCGTCGTCCACCCCCAACGCATCGACCAAGACTTCCTGAACTTTTCCGAATACTTCATCCCGACTAATAGCCATATTTTTTTACCTCCAGTATAATCCTTTCTTTTCCAAAGCTTATTGCCATAACAGTTTCCAACGCTTTTTCATATTTTCGATAACCCTGGCATCTATATCTGCCAAAGCCGAATTTTCGTCAGCGAGATTAAAGTGTCTTAATCCAAACCTCGCCTCGACGATTCTTTCATCGCCTGACAGGCCGAAGCCGGCAAAACTGCTGATGTTTTCTTCGATAGTTTTGGCCTCGACGGTATATTCTATCTGGGCACCAGGCGCCAGAAAACTTCTATATTTTACATTTCTTGCCTGCTCAAGCAAGAGCATACTGTGGGCAAAATTCTCCGTCTGCCGCACCAGCCAGGACGCCGATTCAATCAATCCTTCCAACAGTAGTACTCCGGGCAGGACCGGAAAGGTGGGAAAATGGTCAGCCAGATATTCTTCGGCAAGGGAAACGCTCTTTACCGCCTTTATCTGTCTGCCTCTATCCAGCGAAACAACTTTATCAATAAGTATAAATCGCATAATACAACGTGTTAATAGCTATTAATAATACCGTAAACTTACGGTATTGTAGTCTTACTCCATTGTTTTTCCAGTCTTTTTTCTCTTTTTTAGATTGGACCTGAAAAGCCATGAACATCTTGTTTTTTACTCACATCTTTTGTATAATGATAGTTATAGCACTAAAGAGTTATTACAGTAATCGCTATACTTTCTATACGGCTTTTTATGGAGCGGTGAGTGGGAATTAAATCTCTAATATTAACGTTAGCTGTGCTGACGATTCTGTCAGGAGCGGCTAATGCCGACCCATTTAACATAATCATCGTAACGAGCGATTCAGCCGATTCCGAACGAGATTACACAGAATTTCTGCAGGATATCTACAAGGGAAATGTCCACGTACATATAGAGCCGGACAGATATAATGAAAACCTTAGCGACAGTAAGAAAAGTGAGCTTGAATCAGCCGACCTGATTATCATCTCACGAGACGGCTATTATAAAAACTACAATGACGACGCCGAGTTCTGGGGCGAAGTAAATGTCCCAATGCTTAATCATAACGCCAAACTTGCCCGTAGTGACGAGCATACCGAATGGGACTGGCTGCCAGGCTGGGACACATGGGATATTCTTTGCACCCACCTGGGAATTGCAAATGCCAACGATGAAATCTTCACAGGCATTGACACCTCCGGCGGGATAGTTCAAATATTCGCAACAAGCACATACATTGACTACTCCGACCAGTATTCGGCGGGCTACGGCACAATCGTAGCCAAAAGGTTCGGTAAGGTAGTAATCGCCCGCTGGCTCGGCAACGAACCAAATTATTACGATGGCTCCTATTATGCACCGACTGCACCGCGTATCTTTTTTGCACTGCCGAAAAAGACATATTACTTTTTCGATAACGCAACCGACGACGGAAAACTAATGTTGAAAAATGCGATTCTATCGCTGCTGCCTGTAATTCGTCCGACAGGTGACCTCGACGATGACGGTGATGTCGATTTTGGCGACTTCTCGGTCTTCTCCGAGCACTGGATGTACTCCGGCCCTGTATGCGGGGAATCCGATTTTACAGGTGATGCAAATGTCACAATGGATGACCTTAAGATATACACAGAAAACTGGCTTACCGGCGCTGATACCATACCTCCTGAGCCGAATATTATGACCTGGCAAATCGAACCGATGACTACTTCGACCCAATCAATTTATATGGCTGCAACCGCTGGCATCGATTTGCTCAACGGCGTGGAGTATTATTTCGAATGTACATCAGGCAACGGGCCGGACAGTGGATGGCAGTACAACGAATTCTTCGAACCAAATGGTCTGTCGCCGGATACAAAATATACTTACAGGGTCAAGGCACGCGATACCTCAGGAAACCTCAATGAGACTCAATGGTCGGATTCAGCATCAACCTGGACGTTTGAAATTTATCGCGAAATAGCTGATGCCTCCGCTGCGGCAGCAATCGATGCAAACCTGTTTGTCGCAGCCGATGATGAAGGTAATAAGCTTTTCTTCTATGATTCGAATAATCCAGCTTCAGCCCCTATCGCAGACCCTAACATCGGGCAGTATTTGAACGTCGACCCCTGCCAGCCGGAGACCGACATTGAAGGAGCAACCTGGTTCGGCGACAAAATCTTCTGGATAACATCCCATAGCAGAAATAAAAACGGTAAATACTGGTACAGCCGATACCAGTTCTTTGCAACGACTGTTACAAAAATCGGGCAGGATATAAACGTTACAGTGGAAGGTAATTACACCAACCTTATCGATGATTTGATAGCATACGATTTGGTATATAATTTAGGTCTTACAGACGCGATAGGAGTGGTCGATGGCCATATAGACCCCAACGAAATCCCGGATCTCGCTCCAAAAGAAGATGGATTAAATATCGAGGGATTATGTACTTCCGCAGACGGTAATTCTATGTTCATCGGCTTTAGAAATCCCAGGCCGGAGGTTAATGACGTAAAATATGCACTGATTATCGAGCTTTATAATCCCGAAGAGGTGGTCTTATATGGAGCGTCTGCTGATTTTGGCCCGCCGATTTTGCTGGACATCGATGGCCTCGGTATTCGCAGTATGGAATATTCACCCACGCTCGGAGAATATCTTATCGTCGCCGGCTCACACAAATCAACAGACGATGAACCGCTGCAAATACTTTATAGATACGATATGGCAACAGATATCCTGACCGAGATGGAAGATTTTCCGATTATCACTCCCGAAGCGATGTTCCAGTTCCCCGGCAGTAATGACATTCAACTTTTAAGTGATGACGGAACACTACTGATAGATACCCCCGAAGGCCCTGTAGAAAATAAATTACTACCCAGAGAACTAAGAACCTTCAGAACGCAATTGATAACACCATAAACGCTTTGAAACTCTGTTAAAACAGTCATTTAATCAATCTCCGGCCGATTTTTTTTGTGTCTTTGTGTCTTTTTGGTTATACTTTGGGCTATGAATGTTCGCAGAGCAAAAATATCGGATGTCGAGCCAATTTATTCTCTGGTCAACGACTATGCAGAACAGGACAGGATGCTGTTTCGGCCAATGGATGATGTTTATAAAAATTTGCAGACCTTTACTGTAGCTGAGCTTGATGACAATATAGTCGGCTGCTGTGCATTAGAGGTCATCTGGTCGGATTTGGCGGAGATAAAATCGCTGGCAGTCGATGAAGGACATAAAAATAAGGGGGTCGGCAAATCGCTTGTAGCGGCTGCGGTTGAACAGGCAGCAGAGCTTGGTGTGCCAAAAGTCTTTGCCCTTACGATGGACACCGGTTTTTTTGAAAAACTCGGCTTTGCGAAAATCGAAAAAGATAAGCTGCCGATGAAGGTCTGGAGCGACTGTGCCAGATGCCCAAAGCAGCAGAATTGCGATGAAACAGCAGTTATAAAAGAAATACGAAATCCGAAGCACGAAATTCGAAACAAATCCAAATGACAAAAATTCAAAATTCCAAACGTTTTGGTCATTCGAACATTAGAATTTTGAATTTTTTTTCGGATTTCGATATTCGGGTTTATACGGGACAGATTTTTATCCTACTTGTCGGCGCTGGAAGATGGCAACGGCCAAGGCAAGAATACCCGCTGTATAACATATAGCATAAGAAGCAGTTATAAGTATATACTTCAGAGGGACTTCGCTGCCCTCGTAAATAGCATCGCTTATCCAGAAAATCTG
>CAYSJK010000065.1:0-12147 GCA_964431375.1 uncultured Pirellulales bacterium | reverse complement strand
TTAGCATAGAAGGAGAATTTTGAAGATGGCAACGAAACAGGTGTACTTCTTCGGCTCGGGCAAGGCCGAGGGTAATGCGAAGATGAGAGAGATCCTCGGCGGCAAGGGTTCGAACCTCGCAGAAATGACGAACCTCGGCGTACCGGTCCCGCCGGGCTTTACTATCAGTACAGAGATTTGCAGCCAATATTACAAATCAAAAGGCAAATGGCCTAAAGGGCTTGCGCAGGAAGTTGATAAGAACCTGGCAAAGCTGGAAAAGGCAATGAACGCCAAGCTCGGCGACCCGAACCGGCCGCTATTAGTCAGCGTGCGAAGTGGTGCAGCAGTATCGATGCCCGGAATGATGGATACGGTGCTAAACTTGGGATTAAACGATGGAGTGATTGAGGGCATTATCAAAAAGACAAAGAACCCCCGTTTTGCATACGATATTTACCGCCGGTTTATCGATATGTTCGGCGATGTGGTTATGGGCTGTGACCACGAGCACTTCGAGCATGTGATAGACGCTGCCAAGAAAAAGGCTAAGGTCAAGCTGGATAACGAGCTAAATGCCGGCCAGCTTAAAGAGGTCGTCGAGAAGTACAAAGCAGTTTACAAAAAGCACGTCGGCAAAATGTTTCCGCAGGATGGCCGAACTCAGCTCACTCACGCCATTAATGCGGTATTTCGTTCCTGGAACACGCCCCGGGCGGTCACCTATCGAAAGTTGAATAAAATCACCGGCCTGTTGGGTACCGCTGTGAACGTACAGGCGATGGTGTTCGGCAATATGGGTGAGGATTGCGGTACGGGCGTCTGTTTTACACGCAATCCGAGCACCGGCAAAAAGGAGTTTTACGGCGAATTTTTGATGAACGCCCAGGGCGAAGACGTCGTCGCCGGCATCAGAACGCCCATCGAATTGAAAAAACTCTCCAAAGTGATGCCAAAGGCCTACAGAGAACTGACCTCCCTTATGACCCGACTCGAAAAACACTACAAAGATATCCAGGACATGGAATTCACGATTCAAAATAAACGGCTTTATATATTGCAGACGCGGACAGGTAAGCGGACGGCGGAGGCGGCGGTGAAGATTGCGGTTGATATGGTGCGGGAGGGGCTGATATCGAAAAAAGAGGCGGTGAAAAGGGTAATGCCGGAACAATTAGACCGGCTGCTGCATCCTCACTTCGACCCGAAGGCCAAGCGGAACGTCATAACCAAGGGCCTGCCGGCATCGCCAGGGGCTGCGGTCGGGCAGGTTGTCTTTACGGCTGATACGGCAGAGGCGTGGAAGAAAAAAGGTAAAAAAGTCATCCTTACACGAATCGAGACCAGCCCGGAAGATATCGGCGGTATGGATGCGGCAGAAGGTATCCTGACGGCACGAGGTGGTATGACCAGCCATGCGGCAGTAGTTGCTCGGGGGATGGGTAAATGCTGCGTGGCAGGCGTGAGCGACCTGAATATCAATTACAAAGCGAAAAAACTCAGTGTCGATAGCAAAGCTATTAAAGAAGGAGACTGGATAAGCTTAGACGGCTCGACCGGCGAAGTTATGACAGGACAATTGGCAACGGTCGCGCCGACAATGAGCGGAGAATTCGGAAAGTTTATGAAGATTTGCGATGAGGTCCGCAAATTAGGCGTCCGCACCAATGCAGATACTCCGGAGGACTCAAAACGGGCGAGAGAATTTGGCGCCGAAGGAATAGGCCTCTGCAGGACGGAACATATGTTCTTCGAAGGCGAGCGGATATGGCCTGTGAGGCAGATGATTCTGGCAGCGGATGATTATGCAGATATGCTGGCACAACTGAGTACAGCACAAACACCGAAAGAGAAAAAGGCAATTGAAAAGAAATATGCCAGCGCTAAAAAACAGTTCGAAGGGGCACTGAAGAAGCTGCTGCCTTATCAGCGAAGCGACTTCGAGGGGATATTCAAGGCGATGGCAGGGCTGCCGGTGACGATTCGGCTGTTAGACCCGCCGTTACATGAATTTCTGCCGCAGGACGAGAAGAGCCAAGCAGAGATGGCAAGGCGGCTCGGAGTCAAGCCGGCGGTGGTAAAAGAGAAGGTCGAGCAGCTGCACGAGTTTAACCCGATGTTAGGACATCGCGGGTGCCGGCTGACAGTGTCGTATCCCGCAATCGGCAGGATGCAGGCAAGGGCGATTATCGAGGCGGCTTTGAACGTAAAGAAAAAAGGTAAAATCGTTCTGCCGGAGATTATGATTCCATTAACCGGGGCGGTTACGGAATTGAAGCTGGTCAAGGATGAAATTGTCGATGAAATCAATAAGGTCTTCAAAGAGAAAAAGGCCAAAATCAAATATATGGTCGGGACTATGATTGAAGTGCCAAGGGCGGCGCTTACGGCTGATGAGATTGCAACGGAGGCGGAGTTTTTCAGCTTCGGAACGAATGACCTTACGCAGATGACGATGGGCTTCTCAAGAGATGATGCGGGTAAGTTCCTGGGCGAGTACGTCAGCAAGGGTATCTATGCAGTTGACCCGTTCCAGTCGCTCGACCAGACGGGAGTCGGAAAATTGGTCGAGATGGGTACAAAATTAGGCAGAAAGACCAGAAAGAAACTAAAGGTCGGTATCTGCGGCGAACACGGAGGTGAGCCGGCCAGTATCGATTTCTGCCATAGGGTCGGTATGAACTACGTAAGCTGCTCGCCGTTTAGAGTTCCGATTGCAAGATTGGCGGCGGCGCAAGCAGCGGTAGCAAAGTAGTCGCTCGTCGCTCGTGCCCCGTCGCTCGGTGATATTTAAAAGGCCAACTATGTTGGCCTTTTTTAAGCTAAATAAGTCCTGGGTCTTCGGTGTAAACAACGTTCTATATTGACAAAAGTGGCGGGGCGGATACAATAGGGCTGCTGATTTATTGGTGGGAGTAGCTCAGTTGGATAGAGCACCGGATTGTGGTTCCGGGGGTCGCGGGTTCAAATCCCGTCTCTCACCCTTTTTTCGTCGCCCGTGTCTCGTGAATCGTTGAAGGAATTTACCTTGTGTGCGGGGATAATTCAGCTTAAAAGGGTTTCCCCACCTTCGGGTTTTTATCCCCGAAATCTTCACAAAAACGCTGTTTCCGGCTTTTAAATATTTAAGCTGAGCTAAATCACAAATTATCTTACGGATTCGGGTATCCCGGATAATCACACCACGTGGAAGTCCCGCCCACAATCTGGTCGGTGTACATCATGATATTTGTGTTAATAGAACCGGAGCCATCCTCAAGATAGAAGCTGTTTGCAGCAGTGCCGAATCCTGGTAAGGCTGAATTATCGTAGCTGCCGCCTTCGCCGCTGCCAATAAAGCTGCTACCTCCCTCACCCGTTACGGTGAATTGATTGTTTACAGGATTACCGACTACGGAGCCGCCACCATCGCGCTGCTCAAACTTATGTTCAGCAAGGACGGTTACCGACTGGGCGGTCGTATTAAATTCCTGATAGAATCCCAAGGCCCAGGTATCGGTAACAGAACAGGCACCGACTTCGCCATAGACGTACAGCTGGCCGACGCCTGTGGCATCGATGCCCTGGGTCGTAAAAAAAGTGGAGCTCAAATCGCTGCTATTAGTCCGAAATCCCTGCGCGCTAAAGGTCGAAGTGAAATTCCCCTCTGAGCCATAGAAACGTCCATACAGGGAAGTCCATCTTGTCTGGCTGTCCGTGCGACCCTCAAACGTCCCATACGTTTGCCCCGCTCCGACCAGACCAAATTCTACGGTGGCATCGGTAGAGTTCTCACCGCCCGTGCCGGCCAGTTCCGAAGTAATAGTAAAATTCGGGTTTGTCACCTCAAAATTGATAACTAAATTAGGAGGACCCGGGGCAGCCATCGCCGGACAACCGACCATTATCAGCGCAAAAAAGGCAATAATAGTTACAATTATATTCCTTCTCAATTCGAATCTCCTGCCGTCCGAATTCAGATAACCCAAAAACATATCACAATCCCAAGCGTTTGCCTATCCGAAATAAAGATAACGCTGGTCCTGCGGAATACTTCAAGTTACCTCTAAACCAAGTTTACGTTCTGTCACTTATCGACTTAACAAAAACAATAAAATTTTGTTTTTGGTTTACCAGTTTCTGCTTCAAGTATCTTGCAGTTTTAGTTACCGGAAGCTGAAGCGGTATCAAACTGGAATCCACTGGTGAAAGAACCTGTCGTCTGCATCCAAGCAGGGCCACCAAGAATCGCACCATTGTATGTGAGATTGTTCTTTCCATAACCGGACTGGTAGTAATTCCCGGCGCCATTTGCTCTTATGTACATTGTGGTAGATTCTGGAAAGTTTGCTCCACTCTGGGTTGTCTTGAATGCCCACCCGGCGCTGACTCCGAGCATACCTTCATCTGTGCTGGAACCACCCTGCTGGTAAAGTTCGACTTCTGTCCTTCCAATAATATCCGTAGGGTCATTCTTGTTGGTTACTTGCGCGCTATGGTAGACATCGTAATTTGCACCACCTGCCTTAAGTGTCCAGCTTGCATTTGGATTTGGAACTGGAGGCGTCCCGACAGTGGGGTAAGTATATGGACCGCGGTCCTTGAATATATACATAGCACCAATGAGGTCAACCTTCATTGCAGCGTAAGTGTCGCCCGCCGCTGAAGCTTGTAACTCTCCTATTCTTAGTCGCGACCCGGGGTTACCGCCTGAAACTTCAAAATCCTGCCAGCCATAGAGATTAAAACTAGCAGCAGATTGAGATGCAAAGTTTGTATTTGTCGACAGCTCACCATACGAACCAACTGACGAAGTCAAAGTTCCATTAAAACCGCCAATACCATGAAATTCATGATATGCACCCTGTTGTCCTACTAAGACGCCATTTCCGGCTTGATTGAACCCTCTTATTTCGACCAGTAGGTCTCCGGATGCTACATCTCCAGTTACTGTGACATCCATCGGAGCGGCAATCACCATTCCTGCGGTCAATACAAGTACGAACAAACCTGACATAATAATTTTCTTATTCATTTTTAAACGCCCTTTATCCCCCCAACAAAGTTTTTTTAAGTTCAAAGTTACTTAAACACAATTAATAATATTTACTCATAGTACATAAATTCATCTTGCCCCCGAAAAATATCCATTTAATTCATAGGCACGTCCTCCTCCAATACTTACTATAGGTTATATTTCTTAGCTTTTCAGCTCACCTTCATCAGCAGGCTCATCTTCATTTGCCAGCACAGTCTCACCTGTCTCATCTTCGCTCGCAGGCTCATCGGTTACCTTCTTATCATCTTTCTGCTCATTCACAATTTCATCGCTTTTTACTTCATCATTGTTTACGAGATCGCTGCCGACGATTTTCTCTTCTGTAGATGTGGACTCACTTGCTACCGGCTCGGTTTGCTGAGTTTGGACAGTTTCGCTTACATGCTCATCTTCTTCAATGACCTCTATTTTACTTATTGAATTCATAGATTCATCATCACTTTCACCGGTCGGAGCTGCTTCGCTTATGTCTGAAAGTCCGATTTTCTTAGCAAGGTCTTTTGCAAGGTATTGAATTCTTCCCGCTCTGTAATGCAGTCTCTGTGTGAGGTATTCCGGCTTGGTCTCGATAAGTTTTTGAAACGCTTTGTAGAACAAGAAATCGACAAGCTCAACCTGCACCTGCTGCTTAATCATCTCTCTGGCAGTAGAAAATTCGGCATTGAGGTATTCTTCCTTTCCATCCCATGAGACAATCCTGAATCCCTCAGCTCCTACGCGATGCGCAGTAACCCTGTTTTGGCCCATTACAGCAATAAGAAGCTCACCGGTATAAGGGTCGGTTACCTCAAGACTTCCGGACACGCTGGTCTGCACCACCTTTGCCGATATTCCAATACCTGCAAAAGTGATACCTCCGGCAGTACTTTCTTCGCCGACCGTCACCTCAGTTAAAGAGCCGGTAATAAAAAACTCCGGAGGGATATTGTTTCCCCAGACGTGTTTTTGAATCATTTCCGGCGACAAGGCCGTTAATTTTGTCAAAAGACTTCCTTCACCCCCAACCTCAATAAGAATCTTTCTAATCTCGTTCCAATCATACGGGTCCCTCAAGGCAACTCTAAGGGCTTTAGACCTGTGAGCGCTCCACAAGAAGTACTTGCGCGTTGCCAGACCGACAACAGTACTCTGGTCAATTTGTCCGGCAGCAGCTCTTTCAAAAACTCCGCTCTCATTTGTTATCTTTCCACCGATAGCTACATACCACGGCCAAACGAAATTAACCCTTTGCGCTTTGCTCTGCTCGTTTTTGCCTTCAAAGGCATATTCAGGAACCGGTATCTCATCTATGCAGAACTGTTGAGTGGACGGCTCGACCAAGGTTAGAGCAGGTCTTCCGGAAACCATTTGACTTGTGGCACAACCAACCACCAACAAAGAAAACAAGGCCAACAAAGCCAATAAAACTGAATTACTTAGGAATTTTTTCATTATTTGACCCCCTAATTATTAACCACCCTAATTATTCCGGATAAGTATTATTGTTAATGGTAACGTTAGCTTCACCCATTGCATCGACTTCAAAGGTATTGAATACGCCGGAGTTGTAATTGTAGTTGTATGTATACATTACTGTCACATACCTGTCTGTGATTCCTATTTTTGCATCGATAGCCATCTGGTACTTTAGCTGAGCAATCGTGGAATCGCCATTAGTCCACCCAGCAAAAAATGAGCTGATATGAACACCCCTGTCAAGCGTCCCACCCTGGGCCTGATTTACCATAAACACCGACACAACCATAATCATGCATGTAATTAAAAGCCATCTCATATTATCTTCCCCTTTCCAACACTTAGCTCAAAAGCCCTTTAAAACTTTGAACTAAAATTCAATATTTTTAATTTTCAATCTTTTAACAACCTCTGCTTTTATCATCTAAACTATTTATGGCTACCTCCTGCTTGAAATCTTTAATCAAGGTGAAAGTAAAACATCGTAAAATGAATCTGGCATTTACTTTCAGTAAAACCCTCCATGTTAAGTGCGGCCACTACGCATTATCTATTTTTGCTATTATACCTAATTTCACATACCTTTGTCAAGGAAATAATAAGAAGAATGAAAGAGTTATGGCTGTTACAATTGCTTGGGTACTAAAAACCGATAAACTCAAACCTTGTTGCAAAATTTCAGTGAAGAAAAATAACCAGAATTGCCCCTGCGATGAATGTTGCTTAGCTGTTTACGGACCGTGTAGCGTTGTTAGAACTTTTAACACAACTTTTTGCGTTAAAAGAATGGACTTATAGGACGTTTTATGAGCACGTCCAATAGTGTTGTTTTTCCTGATATTATCTTATTAATAAAACGACGGTGTTATAGGTCACAGCAAAACCGACAAAGACCCTTTGAGATGAGAACACACGATGCTGAACAACATTAATAGACTGTAAGCGATTAATATATCTCGATGCAAGTTTTGGCAGAAAAATTAAATTTGCCATAATTTTTGGCGAAAAACTTGCGCTTGCTCACAGGTTAGAGGTCTAATAGGCCGCTGAGATTACGAGTAAAGTATAGGGAACAGATTTAGCTCTTTTTGAGCTTTTCTATCATTTCCTCTACCTCTTCAGCACCTTCAGCATAAAATTTTTCTTCGTCCGGGGCGAGGTGCTTTAAGAGCCGAAGGAACTCACCGGCGTGGACACGCTCTTCATCAGCAATATCAACCAGGACTTCCTGAGCGAGCTTGTCGTCGGTAGATTCGGCAAGCTGCACGTAAAGCTGTACGGCTTCATACTCGGCAGCGACCATAAATCTGACGGCACGAATCAACTCGGACTTTGTGAGCTTTTTGTCGTTTGCAAGTGCGGAAAAAGGTGAACCGAATTCCGGCATAATAAACCTCCTTTTTTAAATTTTAGAACTCTCTCACGGAATACATAAAATCTATAGAATTCTACTATGATCCGGTCAAAATTATCAAACAAATAAATTTTAATCTTGTAAATAAACGTTATGGCAGTTATATTCTGAACAGCAGTCTAATTAAGAAATTGAGGGAGATATAAGATGAAACCTAAACTTGTAGTTATTGGCGCTGCCGGTCGAATGGGTAAACGCATCCTTTCATTGGCTATAGAGTCGGGTGATTTTGATATTATTGGAGCAGTGGAAAGGCAAGACCATCCCGATATCGGCAAAGACGCCAGTGTTTTAACATCGGCAGAGCCAATAAATGTTGAGCTGGCCCACATCTATCCTTATCCGACAGATGCGGATGTTGCAATTGATTTCTCGATACCTGTAGCAGCGGTTAGAACCATTGATTACTGCCTCGAAAATGATATTGCTTTGGTATTAGGTACAACCGGTCTAAGTGACGAGCAGCATGGAAAAATCAAAACCGCTTCCAGGAAAATCCCCATACTCTATGCCCCCAATATGAGCGTGGCGATGAACGTTCTATTTAACCTTGTCGGTAAAGTAGCCCAGATGCTCGGCGAAGAATACGATATAGAAATAGTCGAGCAGCACCACCGGTTCAAAAAAGATGCTCCAAGCGGCACGGCTTTGAAACTGGCTGAAAAAATTCAATCCACAACCGGCAGAGAGTGGTCCGGCTCTCTAATGTATGGCAGAAGCGGCAGAGATACCCTTAGACAGAAGGGCAGGATAGGTATTCATGCCGTTCGGGCCGGCGATATAACCGGTATTCATTCGATAATCTTCAGCACATTAGGCGAGACGCTCACGCTGACTCATACCGCCCACAGCAGAGATACTTTCGCTCGCGGGGCATTACTGGCGGCAAAATGGCTGGTCGAGAAAAAACCGGGCTTATATTCAATGGCTGATGTATTGGGAATCTCCTAATTGACAGCAGAATCGGTAAATGAATAATTCATCTAACGCGGCCAGCCACGTTAGAAATAATTTCTTTTGATTGTTTTGTACCCCCTTCCGGATTTCTAACGCGGCCAGTCGATGCCTTTGACGCCATCGATTGTCAGGTTAGGATTCGGCCAGCCGTCCAGGGCAGGTCGAATCTCTTCTGCGGCAAGATAGCGGACTTGCCCGTCAGCAAAAAGAAAATTGCGGCTTCCTTCCCAGCACCACCAGCCACCAAAACCGTACCATCCCTTTTCAACCACGCGTAGGTGATTGCTGTTCCATTCCCCGATAAGAATCTTTCCGGACGGCCTGGTGACATCCAGACTTTGTTGAGGTATTGATTGTACGAAAGGGCCATCAGTACCACAAGTGTAGCTAGGATCGGTCATATGACTTATCTGTTCAGGGCTATGGTAAAATGCCATCGAGTATGCGTAACTGGTGGATTCATATTTTTCTTCAGATGCAGGGTCTTCAGGACAAAATAAGACCGAAGGATTATTTACATCGATTCTTCCGTCCAGATATGGTTCGACGAATCTTCGCCAGCCACGTCCCATCCACAGCCAGATATTCGGGTCTTCCGGGACCGGGTCCTGCGCGCATGGATATGTATCGTTGTTGCTATCGAGGTATAGGCGCATAGCCAAATTGATTTGCTTCAGGTTGCTTGCACATACCATACGCTTTGCGGCAGACCTTGCCTTTGAAAGCGACGGCATAAGAATGGAAAGCAACAGGGCGATGATTGCTATGACAACAAGCAGCTCCACGAGGGTAAATCCTCGTTTAGTCGAATTTAGAATGTAGAATTTTGAATTTTGAATTTTGAATTTCATAGGATTGCCGGCGATTAATAGCGAACAATAAATTATTCGACTGTGACGCTTTTTGCAAGGTTTCGAGGTTTATCAACGTCGTGGCCGCGAAGTACAGCAGCGTGATAAGCCAAGAGTTGCAGCGGCACAACCGTCAGCATCGGCTGTATAAGCTCCGGAGCATCAGGGATGGCAATTAAATGGTCGGCGTGTTCCCTGATATTTTCGTCACCTTCGGTAGCAACGACGATAATTTTTCCTCCGCGTGCCCTGACTTCCTCGATATTACCCATAATCTTTTCATATTGCGGCCCGGTAGTGGCAACGAAAACCGCGGGCATACCGTCACTAATCAAAGCAATCGGGCCGTGCTTCATCTCGGCAGCAGGCAGACCTTCGGCGTGGATATAACTAATTTCCTTCAGCTTCAAGGCCCCTTCAAGAGCGACAGGATAATTAAAGCCCCTGCCCAGGAAAAGCCAGTTGTTCCTGTCGATATTTGCAGAAGCAATTTCCTTAATATGGTCTGACTGCTGCAGTATCTGATTTATTTTATCGGGTATCTGTGAAAGCTCATCGATATACCTGTCCGCCTCGGAACTACTGATATGCTTTCTTCTACCTAATTCAATCGCCAGCATCGTCAAGACCGCGACCTGCGCGGTAAATGCCTTTGTGCTGGCAACGCCTATTTCCGGTCCAGCGTGCAGATATACACCAGCATCGGTAGCCCTGGCAATGGAAGAACCGACGACGTTGACAATGCCAAGCACAGTAGCGCCTCGCTCCTTGGCTTCTTCAACGGCTGCGAGAGTGTCGAGGGTTTCTCCCGATTGACTTATCGCTATGACAACTGTCCCTTCCTCGATGATGGGATTGCGATATCTAAATTCGCTGGCGTATTCGGTCTCTGTAGTAATGCGTGCTAACTGCTCAAACAAAAATTCACCAACCAACCCGGCGTGAAATGCCGTCCCACAGGCGGTCATGATGAGCCGCTTTGTATGGGTTAAATCCCGCAGATACGAAGCTATGCCGCCAAGTTTGATTCTGTTGTTCTGGCGGTCGATTCTGCCACCCATACACATGCTGAGGGCCTGGGGCTGCTCGAAAATCTCCTTGAGCATATGATGCTTGAAGCTGCCCAGCTCGATTTGCTCGAGAGAAAATTCGATTTGCTGCAGGTCTTTTGTGATGGTGATATTGTTAATTGTTTTGGTATTAAAACCATCAGGGGTAATGGCAACCATTTCGTTGTCGGAAAGATATATTGCCTGTTCGGTATGCTCAACGATTGCAGCGGCATCGGAGGCCAGAATATATTCATCGTCACCGACGCCTAAAATCAGGGGGCTTCCCTTTTTTGCACCTATGAGTATATTTGGAAAATCCGAGCAGACAATTGCCAGACCATACGTTCCGTGCAGCTCCCGAAGCGCTCTCTGAACGGCCCATTCGAATTTATTTTGTCCTGTGCTTTCGCCCTCGTTGTCTTTTGTATAGAAATAGCCAATTAAGCCTGCTATCACCTCGGTATCGGTTTCGCTTGCAAAGCTTGCGCCTTCATTTTGCAGCCAGGTTTTCAGTGTTCCGTAATTTTCGATAATACCATTATGAACAACAGCAATTTTTCCGGTGTAATCCAGATGCGGATGTGCATTTGTGGTACTCGGCTCACCGTGCGTGGCCCAGCGTGTATGGCCGATGCCGAATGTCTCAGCGGCCTGAGGCGGGTCTAAAATCTGCTCCAAAGCGCTGATTCTGCCGCTGGTTTTTTTAATTTTTATAGCTCCGCTTCCTAACAGTGCCACACCGGCAGAGTCGTAACCACGATACTCAAGTCGTTTTAAACCCTCTATAAGGATTGGTTGCGCTGCTTTTTTACCGAGATACGCTATTATTCCACACATAGGTTCTCCATAAGGAGTCCCAAGGACGGCAAGCTCACTACAAGTTTATTATTTACTATTTCCTATTTACTATTTTTTGTGTTATTGAGGTCAGCTATTATCGCTGTAATCAGTAAATAGTCAAATAATAAATTATGATAGTAGTTATCGATTATAATGTAGGAAACGTCAAAAGCGTATGCAACGCATTTCGGCATATCGGCTGTGATGTTACACTAAGCCGTGAATCCAGGGTAATCGATGTTGCTGATGGGCTTGTTTTACCCGGCGTTGCGGCCTTCGGTTATGCAATCAGCGCTCTTGGGGCCCTTGCCGAATCAATAAAAGAGGTTGCATTGGCAGGTAAACCGCTTTTAGGAATCTGCGTCGGCTATCAGATGCTATTTGACCGGAGCAGCGAATACGGCCAACACAAAGGTCTCGGGCTGGTCGCAGGAAATGTTGTCCCAATACCGGCAGGCAGGGTGATACCGCATATGGGCTGGAACATGGTGGATCTGCCCGAAGATATGGATTTGTTTGCCGGATTAGGTGAAGAAAAACACTTTTATTTTGCACATTCTT
>CAYSJK010000064.1:0-12168 GCA_964431375.1 uncultured Pirellulales bacterium | reverse complement strand
AAAGACAGAGCGATGCAGTTACAAGCGACCATTGAATCGTTTTTACTGCATTGCCGAGACCATAATAATGTACATTTGACCGTGCTGTACAAAGCGTCGAGTGAATTGCATGCCGGACAATACGCTGAATTAAAGAACAGGTTCCCCGGTGTAAATTTTATTGAGGAGGACAGCTTCAGAGACCAGGTTTTATCCGTATTGGAGAGTTGCGACTACATCCTTTTTCTGGTTGACGATAATATCTTTACTGGACATTTTCGCATCGGCGATGCCGTTGCTGCTTTGGGCCGAGAAAAAGATGCGATTGGCTTTTCTCTTCGACTGGGGAAAAACACGACGTACTGCTATATGGGTGATACCAGACAAATACAGCCACAGTTTAAAAAGGTCATGGACTCTATCCTTAAATATGATTGGACTGTGGCTGAGCATGACTACAACTATCCGCTTGAAGTATCAAGTTCGATTTATCGCTCGAAGGAAATAGCCGATTTTCTGTCCGATAAGGATTTCCTGAATCCCAATACACTTGAGATGCAAATGGTCTCAACTGAGCAGTTCAAACAAACCCAACCAAAATTGCTGTGTTATCACACGAGTGTAACCTTCTGCAATCCTGTCAATAAGGTTCAGCAGGTATATGAGAAAAACAGGTCGGGCACGAATGAGAACTACAACTCTGAAAGTTTGACGCAAATTTATCAGCAGGGAATGATTATTGATGTAAGCAAGTATACCAACTTTGTGAGCAATGGAGTCCATCAGGAAGTCAACTTCGATTTCAAAAAAGCCGGTGACAACGCAATCGGAATATCTGTAATTATTCCTTGCTACAATCAAGCTTGTTATCTTCCTGAGGCAGTTGAGTCTATTATAAATCAAACATATAAAAATTGGGAATGTGTTATTGCTAATGACTGCAGCACTGACAATACCGTTGAGGTCGCAAGGCAGTTAATAGAAAAGTATCCAAATCATAATATTCGCCTTATCAACAAACCACAAAATATCGGGTTGGCAGATACGAGAAATACAGCAATATCGGCTGCCGTAAACGAGTGGATTTTACCGCTGGATAGCGACGATATGTTTGAACAAACCTTCATGCAAAGGGCAGTGGATATAATTCAGCAGGAAGAAAAAGTGGATATCGTCTTTGCTAACCTGCAGGAATTTGGGGCTACAACCGGAAAATGGATACCTGCCGAGAGCTCACGTTTGCGGCTTATGTCTGAGAATACCTTGCCTTACGCATCTATTTACAGAAAGGAGCTCTGGCGTAAAGTTGGTGGGTACGACAACCTAATAAATGTTATTGTTCAGCCGGAAGACTGGAATTTCTGGATAAGCTGTTTCAAACATAATCCCGTTGTTCGGCGGATAAGTGAGCCACTTTTCCTCTACCGTGTAAATCTTCAGAGCATGTATCATAAGACAATCAAGCATAACTTAAAGTTAGCTTGGGCATTTATCGCTACCTGCCATCCTGATTTGTATCCGGTTACAAGCCTGGTTCAGGCCTGGCAGGAAATTGCGAATTGTCCGGATAGCGTTTATGAAAATATCCTTAAAGCAGTTGAAAAATACCCTGAACGTGGACTGCCATACTTCTGGCGGGGATTAATACAGAGACGCAAAGGGCAGGTCCGTGAGGCTTTGGAAGATTACCGGATAGCTGCTGAACGGGCTAAGGAAGGGGATTGGCAGGCGTCCTTTGCCCTTATGATGTTACAGAAAAGTCAGGGCGACCTTGTGGGAGCACGCAGCAGTTTAGAGAACCTCTTAAGCATCAGGCCTGATTTTGATTGGGTACGAGATTTGGTATCGCCGCGTGTCGGCCGGCAAAAGATACTGTTCTATTACGATAGAATAGGTAATCCCAGTGAAACCAGTCCTGCAGGAACGGTAATAGCGGTACTGAACTTTGCAAAAATGCTTCACAACAACACCGATATGGAAATTCACATAACCGGTGACCTAATAAATTATCCTGAGCAGTATAAATCCTTACAGATTATTCCTCTACCGAAATTCAACAAAAGAGCCGAATTCCTTGCAAACTATGATGTGGTTTTTTTCGCAACGCACATTCGCTATTTCAAGGATTTACCCAAGCCACGTGGTCAAATTTGGATATTATGGCAGCACTGTTGGCGAGCTGACGACCTCGTATCATTGTCATATATGAGCGACTTCGACGTAGTTGTTTGTCTATCAGAGTTACACAGGGTCTCACTGCACAATGACGGCATCGGGAGCGAAAAGCTCATGATTATGCCCAACTTTATTGATACCAATCTATACTCGCCGAAAGATGCCGGCAGGAACGACCACTCCATAATGTATGCTGGTGCATTACATGAGCATAAGTGCGTTGACATTCTTATTGATGCTTTTCGATTAGTCCGCCGCCAGATAACCGATGCCGAGCTGCATATTTACGGTGATGGTTCAATGTGGCGCGGCGGAGACGCCTACGGGGATAACCTCAAGAGTACAAAGCCGGAAGGTACATATTTTCATGGCTATGTTGACAGTAAAGATATGCCGGAAATCCATCCAAAGCACAGCATATTCTGTCTTCCATCCAAGTTTGAAAGTTTTGGGCTGGTGACTTTGGAAGCACAGGCCTGTGGGTGCATTCCGGTGGTACACGATGGCGGTGGCGCCGCTGTTACTCTGGCCGATGGGCAAACCGGTTTATTATATTCACCTAATACGCCCGAAAAACTTGCAGAGACAATAATCGCTGCCTTGAAGATGGTCGATGAAGATCCCTCTATTCGGCACAGAGCTGTTGATTTTGTACGAGAGAATTTCAGTACAGACATAGCTGGGGAATATATTTCAAAGCTCTGGGACAGAATCAATATTGCCGGGGAAGTTAATACTATCAGAACGTTGCTCGAAGATAATGATGTCCGGCAGGCGGAACTGAAATGCGAACGATTGTTGCAGAAATACCCCAATCATCCGGAGGCGCTGTTGTTGCAGGCATTGATTATGAACCAGCATGGAGATGAAAAAAGCGCCAGTGCACAAATCACAGAGCTGCTGGAAAAATTTCCCAACCACGTCGGAGCGCTAAATGATTGTGGGCTGATGGCAATGAAGGCCGGAGATACAAAAAATGCTTTAAGCTGCTTTACCAAGGCATACAAATTCAACCCGTGGGACAAAAAAAACATCACCAATTGCTATACGATATTGAAAACATCCGGCAACTACAGGCAGGCCAAAACACTTCTCCTGAGTTATTTGACAAATGTCGGTGAAAATGCACAGATGCTTTATCTGCTTGGAGAAATTGATGCTCTTCTTACGAATGCCGATTCTGCAGTTAACCTCGTCTCCCAACAGCAGGTAAATGAAAAGCAGGGTGTCTTTTTTAAGGAAAGCACAAGCGAGCCATTGGTTAGTATAATAATGCCTGCTTACAATAGTGCCCACTATATTGGGCAGGCAATCGAAAGCGTCCTTAGCCAGGACTATAAAAATTTTGAACTTTTGATTGTTGACGATGGCTCCACCGACAATACCAAAGAGATAGTCCAGCAGTTCAATGACAGCCGTATCAAATACATTTATAAGGAAAATGGCGGCGTGTCAAGTGCGCGAAACCGCGCAATAATCCGGTCCAAGGGGCAATATATCATGCCTCTGGACGCAGATGATATGATGGCTCCGAATTTCATTACTTCGCACCTGCAGGAATTTGAAAAGCATCCGGAGGCCGACCTCGTTTATTGCGATGTCTCGTTGATTGACGCTGATGGTGAGCCGATAAGGGTAATGAAGAAGCCCGAATACCATAATCACAGGCATCTCATCAGAGACTTGTTCCGACAAGGACATCCTATAATTCCGTTTAGACTCGGTATAAGAAGGAGCGTTTTCGACAAGATAGGTCTTTACGACGAAACACTCGTGGTAGCCGAAGACTATGATATGATGAGACGTTTCGTAAGGGCCGGCCTCAATGAACATCATCTACGCCAGACCCTGCACCTGCGACGAATGTACCCGGAAAGTTTGTCAAGGACTATGAATCTCGATAGGGCCAGGAGCCATTTTGAGGTTATCAGGCGGTTTACGGATACTTTTGAATACGACGAGCTGTTTCCAGACGTGGTTTGGGACGAGATAGTACCGCAGAGACGCCAATTACATGCTAAATGTCTTGCTTCTGCAACTTATCTTACAATAGGGCAGTCTTACATAAAATCAAATTCACTTATCTGTGCCAAGACAGCTTTTAACCTGGCCCATTCACAGCTGAATGAGTGTCTCAAGGCAGAGCCGGCAAACCAGTTTCTCCAACAGCTATTGCAAAAGTCCGAACTTCTACAAGCCAAGTGTGCCGAGACAATACAACAAGCTGACCGTTAATTATTTATAAAAATACATATTCAAATACAAGGTGAAAAGTTAAGCAAACGTGTTTTTTAGCGATAATTGTTATATGAAAGTGTATTTATACCGCGCATCTATGAACTTTTATAAAACCGTAGGAATACAAAAGGTAGCTTAAAGATGTCAACTATACAGCTCCCAGGCCTTTTATCGGGCATTGATACAAAAACCCTCATTGCCCAGCTAATGGCAATCGAAAGCCGCTCGCTTAATCTGTACGAGAACCGTAAAAGTCTATGGGAAGAAAGACAAGATGCGTTGAGTACCTTGGAGTCCAAGCTCGAGACATTTAGAAGTACAGTGAGAGCTCTTTCCGATGCCGATGAACTTCGATCCTTTACCGTTACCTCAAGTGACACCGATAAATTGACCGCTGAGGCATCCTACAGCACTTTTGAAGGCAACCACACAGTCGTAGTCAATCAGTTAGCTGCCGCCGAACGATGGGTTCATTCAACCGGCAAAGAGTATATCGAGGATTTCGTTGGCGAGGGTACCTTTATTTACTCGTATAATCATCAGGAAACAGCAATAACAACCACCGACACAACAACATTGCAAGACCTGGCTGGCCTGATTAATAACGATGCAAACAATCCCGGTGTTACAGCCAGTCTGTTATACTATAACGATGCCTACCATCTTGTGCTAAATGGCAATGATGCCGGCTCAGATTACAGAATCTCCGTTAATGCAAGCAGCACAGAAGTCTTGCAGGCCAACATCGCATTTACAGTTGACAATGATAACGCCACACTGAGCACCCGAATAACAGAACTCGACCAGTTCGGTGAAAATCCTCTTGAAGGCGTTGAAACCATTAGAATAACCGGAACCGACCGTTATAACAACAATATAACTCAGGTGAACCTTCCCCTTACCGCAAATACTAAACTCAGTCATCTTATTGCCGAGATTAATGATTCCTTTGATGGGAACGTTAAGGCAACACTCGAAAATGGCAAAATTATCGTAACGGACAGTTTCTCAGGTTCAAGTGATCTTTCAGTGATTTTGACCTATATTGACAATGGTTCTTCTGCAGCCCTGAGCTTACCGATAATGGTCGTTCCAACGCAAGGCGGCAGCACTGAAGCAGACCTTGAAGGTTTTGCGGCATCGGACTTTACGAAAAGCCAGTCGGCCCAGGACTCGAAAATCAAAGTTGACGGCTTTCCATCAGCTACGGCAATCTCTGAAGTGCAGCAAATCGAACATACGCCAAAGATTAATAATGGCACTTTTACTCTAAGCTACGGCGGATATACAACCGAAACAATTTCCTATGCCGCTATTACTTCAGAAATTCAAACTGCCCTTGAAGCATTGCCAAGTCTCAGTGCTGGCGATATAACTGTAAGCGGCGACCCTTTGAATGTTTCTGGTACTCTTTTCTTTACATTCAGCGATGAGTTAGGTGACGTCAGCAGCATTTTAATAGACTCCTCCAATCTCAGCAGTACTTTAGTGGTAACCGAACAAACAAAGGGCATTGATGCCTGGATCAGCAGAAGCTCCAATACAGTAGATGATGTTATTAGCGGCATAACTCTGAATTTGCACGATACTACTGATGCAAATGGAGAGCAAATAACTCTGACCAGAGATGTAGAATCAGTCAAAGAAAAACTGACATCTATGGTTAATGCCTATAATGCCGCTGTCGCGTATATCGACGAACAAACCGACTATAATGATACCCTCAAATCAGCCGGTGTACTTATGGGCGATTATGTCGTCTCGACCATAAGCTCTCAGCTTCGCACACCTCTTGTAGCACAAACAAACGGATTTATAACGGATATTAACGCCTTTCTAATGCCGGGACAAATCGGCCTTGAACTTGACAGAGACGGGTTATTGAGTCTGAATACCAGCGTTTTTGATGAAGCTATAGCCGAAAATTATATGGAGGTCTTAGCTCTGATTGGAGCGGACAAAACCGGAAGCAGCGATAGCAATACCATTGAATTTTACGGTGCCAGCAGTAATTACACCACCGCAGGCAGCTATGACGTTGAAGTAATTATTAGTGGCGGTGCTATTGCCAGTGCCAAAATCAAACTCTCAACCGAATCCACATATCGCGATGCAACATACAGCGGCAATATCGTTACCGGAGACAGCTCCTTCAATGACAACGGTGACCCCGTGAATCCTGAAAATGGCCTTCAGCTCAGCGTTGACTTAAGCCAAAACGACACTTTTACTGCTACTGTCAGCGTAAAGCAGGGTTTTGCAGGTGCGATTGAAGATACTTTAAATAGGGTATTAAAAATAACAAACGGCTCGCTTCAAATCGACCAGGAGCGCGTTGATGATATTATAGAGGGAATTCAACAAAGAATTGAATCCGAAGAATACCACCTGAGTAAAAGAGAGGCCAGATTAGTGGCCCGCTTTGCCCGGCTTGAGAGCACGTTGGCTTTGTTACAACAACAAATGTACGCTTTGGGCTTTGTATAAACTACAATAAGCTGTTATCTCTAATCTGTTACAATCCTTTGTTAACCACTCATACAATGTTATTTTCTATGCCGCAGTCGATAAATCAAAGCCAGCACTTCTGCCACCGCTACATATAAAGCTTCCGGTATCGTACCGCCTGGTTTTACCGTTGAATATATAGTCCTGGCTAATTCAGGTTTTGTTATGACAGGCACTCCATAAGCACGTGCAATTTCTCTAATCTTTTCCGCCAGGTAGCCCGCCCCTTTAGCCACCAGAATAGGTGCTTCCATTGTTTTGGCCTCATACTTAAGTGCAACGGCTACATGCGTAGGATTAACAAGAACCACAGTGGCTTTGGGAACTTCTGCTGAGATACGCCTCATGGCCATCTCAATTTGCACCCTGCGAATGCGGGTTTTCACCTCCGGCGAACCTTCCCAATCCTTGCGCTCCTGTTTTACCTCCTGCCTCGTCATCTTAAGGTCTTGAATATATTTCCATTTTTGATAAAAGGCATCCGCAGCACCTATTACTAACAGTGCAATGCCAATGCGTATCATCAAACCAAGAATTATCTTTGCGATAGCTACAAGCAATTGTGCAGACCAGGCCCATCGAAGGACAGCAAGAGATTCGAGCTTGTCCTGAAGATAATACCAGACAATTAAAGTAACAAAAAACAATTTTAATATGGATGTTAAGAGTTTTACCATAGAGCGGGCGTTTACCAGTTTCCCGAAACCTGTTACAGGATTTAACTGGTCAAATTTCAAGCTTATGGATTCCGGTGCATAATGCAGGCCGCTTATCGCTACGCAAGCCAATGCGGAGCTTACAAATAATGCTGCCATAATTGGACACACAAGAAGTATCAAATCCACAGTTTTTGCATTGATAAAGTTCGAAAATGATTGGCTGTTAGCAAAAACACCGGTATCACATCTGGTGAAGGTAGATTTAATTTGCATGATGAACCATTGAAGCAGATCCGGACCCAGCAGGGCTACTATACCTACCAACACTACAAGCGTCGCTACGGATGTCAGTTCCTGGCTTTGCGGCACCATCCCCTTTTTCCAGGCTTTCTCCAGCTTTTTTGGCGTTGGCTGTTCTGTCTTTTCTGCCGCAGGTTTTTCCGCCATACTTTGGACCTAAATCAAAAACAGGATAAAATAAACCTTCGTGCTTTAGAAAATGGATTTAAATTTTTAGCTTAATAAGGCAGCAGCTTGCCCATCAAGTCAGCAAATTCAGCAACAAAATCGTTTATAAACGGTAGAAATACCACTATCATTAGCAATCCCAGACCTACGCGCATCGGCAAGCTGATAAACAGAATATTCATTTCCGGAACCATACGTGCCAACACAGCTAATACTACCATCAACAACAAAAACGCTGCCAGAATAGGTGCAGCCAATTTCAAACTTGCTGTCAGCATTGCCGAGCCTGCTTTAATCACACCGCCCGCCAAAATCGGTATTGATGGTATGGTTCCTGCCGGAAATGCCTCATAACTTCTTGAGATAACCAGCAGAAATAAATGGTGGCCGTTAGCACTGAGAAACAGAATTATAAATATCATCTCCAGCAGCGTTCCAACCGGCTGAGACCTCTCGCCGGTCAATGGGTCCAAAATCTCGGCCATGGCCAATCCCATCTGCCTTTCAATAATTCGGCCGCCAAGCTTAACCGCTGAAAAAAGCAAAATAACAATCAATCCAAAGGCTAAACCATAAGTGGCTTCATTGGCTATCAGCAATATCGCCTCTATAATAGAAACTTCTTTGGGTTCGATAGCCAAAGGCGTTATCATTGAAAAGAAAATCGAAATCAGAATAACTAACGATGCTTTGACCCTGACCGGAATGCTCCGCCAGCTAAAGACCGGAAGGACCAGAAAAAAAGCCGATATCCGCGTCAGCACCATTATAAAGCCAAGCAGCTTTTCGAACATCAGCTCCATTTATCAGTGCCCGATATTTTGGATATGGCTAAAAACTTCGTTGGCAAAACGAAGGATAACCTGAAGCATCCAGCTACCGAAAATCAAGCTAATAAATCCAACAGCCAAAAGCTTGGGTACTATCGTTAAGGTCATATCGCGTATTGAAGTAACTGCCTGCAGCAGTGTTACTATTACGCCAACAGCCATACAGGTCAGCAAAATGGGCGCCGCCAAAAGCAAGGCCGTCTCGAGAGTATGCCTCCCCATGTAAAGAACAAAACTACTATCCATCTATTATACCTTTACTAAAAGCAAGTGCTTCAGTTGAAACTTAAGCTAAGACTCCTCGCTAATAATCCCCATCCGTCAACAAGGATAAACAGTATCAGCTTAAAAGGCAGTGAAATCATAACCGGCGGCAGCATCATCATACCCGCACTAAGCAAAACGCTGGCAATAACTATATCTATCAGCAAAAAGGGAATAAACAATAGACATCCGATTTCAAATGCGGTCCGGAATTCACTGATTATAAACGCCGGAATGACTATATGCATATCGATATCCATAAGACTGCCCGGCGGCTCTATCTTGGCCATTCGAACAAAAAGAGCCAGGTCAGACTGTCGACTTTGTCGGAGCATAAAATCCTTTATACAATCGCTTGCTTTGGCTGCCGCTGTCTTAAAATCAATCTCGTTTGCCAGATATGGCTGGACAGAATTCGTGTTAATTTTGGCAAATGTAGGTGCCATTGTATACAGCGTAAGAAACAAAGCCAGACCAATGATAGCAATAGTAGGCGGTATGGTTTGGGTAGTCAATGCACGGCGAACAAAGGCTAAAACAATTACTATCCTCGTAAAAGATGTCATCATTACTAACAAACTCGGCAAAATCGCCAAGCCGGCAAATATAATTACTAATTTGACAGGCGCCGACCAACCCTTGTCTCCAGCTTCATTGGTGGTTGCCTTGTCTACAATCGTCATTAAATCGCTAATGCTTGGAACCTCGTTAACAGGAAGCTTTGCTGCAGTAGTTTCACCAGGTTTTATTTCCAATCCTATCTGTCCAAACCTGTTTGCATCCTGACCAAAAGACAAAGCATTTAGCGACAGAATAACAGTTATCAAAAAAAACGTTTTAATAAGCTTATCAGTCATTTTATGTTCTTGAAATATTATCTGCCTCTTGTGCTGATAAATCCGCTAAAGAGCCCTCACTTTGCACAAACACATCAGTTACATCAGCCAATTTCGTGATATTTTCAGTAGTACTGCCTATAAGAAGACGTTGATTACCGATTTTCAGCAGATGAACCGCTTTACGCGGCCCAAGGTGGACTGTCTCGATAATTCCCATTTTTTTGCCCGGCAGATTAGTAATCCTTGGCAGAAGCTTTTTTGAAACGTAAATCGCTGCTATACCCAAGGCAACCACGAGCAGGATAGAAATCATCATCTTAAAGAACAACTCGCTCCTACCAAGATTATTGTCTGCTATCATGGAGAATTTAGGGTCATTTACAAACAAGGAATTGGCTTTTGATTCTGAATTTTCTAATTTCGGCTCATCACTTGCCAAGCAGAGCGAGACTGCTATAAGCGCAGTACTACTGACCGCGACTATCACTAACAACAAAACGATTTTTTTTCTATACTCTGACACGTTATAGAACACGTCCTATATACTCTCAGTCACTTTATTCTCATTTAGAGTGCAAATACCGTGCCTGAATCGACAAAACTCAATTTATCGAGATAAGAGCATCGTTAGCGGCAGTTTTATCACAAAATACAGTATGAAAAATGGCATATTGTCGGAAAATTTGACAAACTACATTCTGCACCATTACCTCAAAACCGCTATTAAAATATGCGATTGTTGATAAATCGGGCTATCTCGTCCTACCCAATAACCGCCGGGGCCTGCACCCCAGGAATAAACGGCCGGTTTAGACGCCGAAGGCAAATTGTCTCGTATATAATCCGCTACCACCCGGGCTCGTCTTGCAGAAAGTATCCATTGCTGCCTCTCTGTCGCTACATCAGAAGCCAGACCAAGCACATAAAGCTTGACGGGTTTAGCACTAAGACTCTGCTGTAAATATAAACAAAATTCCCTTAAAAACTTCTTTGCTTTCTCATCCAAGGTCGCCTCCCCAGCGACGAAACGAATATTAGTTATTGAAAAATTAGTCTTTTGCGCGACTATCTGTGATTCTGTGATTGTTATATACTGAGCAAGTTTTGCCAAATTCCGGCGGTTTTCTTCTCCTTTTGCATCGATACTTCTGAGGTCGAATGTTTCATCCGGATTATTTACATAATGTCTTATTTTGATGTGGCCAAAATGTGGCATTTCTTTTCTTCCAAAAAATATCCCCAGTCCTATGTATCTAATCGATTCCAAAAAGCTGTCCCTGCCCTTATTGAAAAGTTCAGGATCCTGGACCTGGGAAAGACTTAGAAGCATCACAAAAAATGTCAAAAGCAGAGTCACCATATCCGAGTATGTGACAATATATGCCGGTACTTTAGCACCTCCTTGTTCAATTACTCTTCTCTGAAGTCTCAATTGCAAACACTCCGTTCCAACAAAATTATCTCAAGCATGCGATTTTCCTTCGGTTTTGAAACTAATGACTCTTCGCCCCGTGAATCATCGTGAGCCAAAGTACTTGTTTCTGAGATGCTGAATCTTTTTCTATCAAGGTTTTGTTTTGTTGTAAGATACTCCACCACTGCCCATGCTCGCGGCAAACCTAAGTATCCACTGTCTTTATCGTCCATTGGCCCATTTTCGCTTATGACCACCTGTTCTTGTTCTTTTTTTAAGAAAGAAGCCAAAATCGCCATAATCTTATGACCATCAGGTGAAATAGCGGTACCATTACCCCAGAAAATTCTTTTAGATGGAATCAAAAGTACCCTCCGATGTTGGATATCCATCGATTCGGTTTCCTTCCTCAAGCCATCTTCTAATCCTCTTTCCAGAGTTGGTTTCTCACTTCCCCTGTCAAGGTCCTCTGTATGTCTGAGTGCTATAGGAGGCATAAAAGCATCCCTATCGGTTCGTGCAATCAGAGAAATTCTCGGCAGCGCATTACAGTATATTATCTTCAAACTCCGAAAAACCTTGTCATCGAACGATGAGAAGCTTAGAAGAAGCACAAAAAAGGTCAACAGCAACGTCATACAATCACTAAAGGTCACCATCCATTCCGGTGCGCCGGCAGCTTCGTCAGGCTCTGGCTGTTTTTCTACACGTCCCATTTAGATATTAGCTTTAACCTCTAAACGTCTGCTTTGAGAAACAAATGCCTGCATTTTTTCTCGCACAGATGTTGGATT
>CAYSJK010000063.1:0-12210 GCA_964431375.1 uncultured Pirellulales bacterium | reverse complement strand
CTAAATATAAACGCTTAAAGGCACTTACGCTGATTATGTCGGACAAAAAAATCAAAGCAGTACTATTCGACCTTGGGGACACCTTGCTGAACTTCGGCAAAGTCAAAACAACCAGGCTTTTTATGGCCGGTGCAAGAGCATCCCACGATTTCCTGAAAAATCTGGGACAACCCGTGGGCAATTTCAAATATCACTGCTGGCGAAACCTCATACGTCTGCATGTGCACCGCTGGGCCTGCAATATAATCGGAAGAGATTTTGATACGTTAGCATTATTAAAAAAGGTCGGGACGAAAAGGGGTATTAAGTGCAACGAGCAACAGTGGCGGCACCTGGCGTGGCTGTGGTATGAGCCATTGGGTAAAATTGCGCAGGTCGAGCCGAAAATAAAAGAGACCTTAAGCGCTCTCAAAAAACTGGGCCTAAAACTCGGCATAGTCTCCAATACCTGTGTGAACGGCTGTTCTTTGGAAAAACATCTGGAAGATTTGAGCATACTTGATTTTTTTGCGGTTAGAGTTTATTCCTATGAATTTACTTTCCGAAAGCCAAACACCCGGATTTTCAAAATTGCTGCCGACAGAATCGGCGAGCTGTCCGAAAATATACTGTTCGTAGGAGACCGCATCGATAAGGATATTAAGCCGGCCCTGAAAGCCGGAATGAAAGCCGCCCTGAAAACCGCTTATACGAACGACGGTGAAAAAACCCCAGCCGGCGCCTGGAGAATAAACCATCTTTCCGAGCTGCCCGGTTTAATAGAAAAAATCAATGCAGGTTAGCGAATATGCAAACGCAGAGAGCACCGACAAAAACAGGAAAGTTTGAATATGAGTAAAACTGATTCGGCTTATCAAAAGTGTATTAACCCGGATTGCGGGGCCCGGTTCGACTGTGGGCAGGCGCTTTTTAAGTGTCCGACCTGCTCTGAGCTACTGGACGTTCAATACAACTGGGAAAAGATTGAGGTCCCCGGCAAATTAAGCGACTTTGCAAAACGCTGGGCAAACAGAGACCACCCGCTGGATTTTTCCGGCGTATGGCGATTTCGAGAGATGCTCAACTTCTGTGATGACAAACACAAAGTAACCATAGGCGAAGGCCAGACAATCCTGCAGCAAAATGATGCTATAGCCAAATATATCGATATGAAGCCGGGGCGTTTGTATCTGCAATATGAAGGACTGAACCCATCCGGCTCATTCAAGGACAACGGTATGGCAGCGGCATTTAGCCATGCGAAGATGGTCGGTGCGACCTCCAGCGCCTGCGCATCGACGGGCAATACTTCCGCATCGGTGGCCCTGTACGCACATAGCTGCGGGCTAAAGGCAACTGTCTTTATCGGCTCGGGTCGAATCGCTTTCGGTAAGCTCAGCCAGGGAGTAGAATACGGCGCGCAAACAATTCAAATACTCGGTGACTTCGATGACTGTATGCGCCAGGTTCAGGACGTTTGCAGCAAGCTCGGCCTGTACCTGCTCAATTCACTGAATCCCTTCCGGCTGGAAGGGCAAAAAACCATAATGTATCGCATCATCGAAGCCCTCGGCTGGCAGGTACCGGACTGGATTGTGGTCCCCGGCGGAAACCTCGGAAATTCCAGCGCCTTCGGCAAGGCATTCTATGAGTTAAAACAGCTCGGCTTAATCGAGCAAATTCCTCGAATGGCAATTATTAACGCTACAGGAGCAGACACACTGACCGAGCTGGTCAACAATAAAAAGCTCACCTGGAATGAAGGCAGAGTCAATCAGAAAATCATCGATGACTATTACGCCGATTTGACGGCCCGAAACTTTTCGCCGCACACCTGCGCTTCGGCCATAGAAATTTCCCGTCCGGTCAATCTGAAGAAATGCCTGCGAGCGCTTGATATATGCAACGGCGTTGTCCGCGCTGTAACCGACGAAGAAATCCTCGATGCAAAGGCGGTTATAGGTAAACACGGATTAGGTTGTGAGCCGGCCTCGGCCGCAACAATAGCCGGCCTAATACATCTTCGCGCCGAGGGTATAATCGACGCCAACGAGCGTGTTGCCTGCGTCCTGACCGGCCATCCGTTAAAAGACCCAAACGTCACGGTCAGCTACCACAAACAAAAACAGGGCAAATTCAGCAATCCGCCCATAGAGGCACCGAACGACCTCGATGAGATTATAAAGCTGATAAAATAAGGCAAATGTAGGGATTAAGCCTCCGGGTTTGCCAAAAGGGGGATTAAATTTTTGCTCAGGAAAGATGGAGAAAAGGTATGTTTAATTCGTTAATTGAATTTTTTAAAAGCGCTATAATGGAACAAGTGGTAAGGGACCCTGTCTGGGCAACGGCAGCTTTGGTAGGACAGGTTATATTCGGTGGACGTTTTGTCTTGCAATGGATAGCCAGCGAATATAAGAAAAGGTCATATATGCCGACAGCTTTCTGGTTTATGTCACTGGCAGGCAGTCTAATTTTACTTACTTACTCTATTCATATAAAGAACCCCATTTTTATGTTGGCTTTTTCGTTAAATACGTTTATATACTTACGGAATCTTCATTTGATTTATAAAAACGCGAAAAAGGCATGATAACATTTGTGGACGAGACGAGTGATTGAGATGCCACGGTGGCGAGACATAACAGAGGCCATAAGCAGCAACAAAAGGACGAAGTGGTTCGTCATTTGCGGCATGTTAATTCTATCAGCAGTTAGTGCGTCGTGGATGCTTTCTGCAAGGATGCTGGACAGTCACGAGTGTTATGTCTCGGTTACCGCACGTGAGATGCTTGAAAGCGGCGATTGGGTGTCTCCTACTTTCAACGGACTTCCAAGGATTAATAAAACACCGCTTTGCTATTGGCTTGTGGCCGGCCTGGCTAAAATAACAGGCAAAGTCAATGAGTTCGCTGCGAGATTTCCAAGTGCCCTTTTTGCGTTTCTCTCAGCAGCAGCTATCCTGTATTTTGTAAATCAGTGGCTCTCTTTTAGAATCGCAGTGCTTTCCACGGGGGTTTGGGTGACATCACTAAGTTATATTCGCTATTCACATAGTGCCAGGCCGGAAATGGCACTTGCGTTCTTCATTACGCTTTGTCTGATGAGTTTCTATTCAGCGTTTACCACCAGAAGTCGTGGGCATCAAGTTATCTATATGCTGGTTTTCTGGATAAGCTTTGGCCTTGCAAACCTTGCAAAGGGTCCTGCTCCGCTGGCATACGTTTTGATTCCGATATTTTTCTATGTTGCTATCTCCCGACAGTGGAAGGTGCTTACAAAATTGCTGCCCGTTGCAGGTCCCATTATTTTTCTGGTTATTGTGCTGCCGTGGCCGTTAGCCATTGCGCACATGGTGAATTGGAATTTAATGACATGGAAGCATGAATTCATCGACCGCCTCTATGGTGGATACGCAAAAGGGAACTTTCCCATATATTACTATTTCGGCATAATGTTTAAGTATGTCACGCCGTGGGTTGCTTTTCTGCCTATGGCTTTATTTGCCCCCTTCTATAGAGCATGGGGAAAAGCACAACCAGTAATGAGATTTTTATGGCTATGGTTTGTTGCTGTCTTTGTTTTTCTTACCATAAATGTTGGCAAACGTCAGCACTATATACTGCCTTTAATGCCGGCAATGGCCGTTCTTATAAGTATCCTGTTAGAGGATATGGCTTTCGTCCGAAAGGCATACACACAGAGATTCGCAAGGAATGTTTTGAAGGGTCATATTATTGCGATAATCGTGTGTGCTGTTGGCGTGTCTATTTATGTCGCCATCGCCGAGCCTCAATTTTTGGCCTTTGTCGTATCGCTTGGCATCATCACGATAGCAATATCCTTAGCTGTGGCAATACTATTTTCGAGAGGAAAGCCGGCTGCTGCCTGCGGGGCAATCTTCGGCGGTATCATTATTTGGGTTATGATTTGCAATGCAGGTTTTTTGGCTGTGTTGGATGTGGAACGAGGTTTGCGAGTTTTTGCGAAAAAAGTTGCCAGGATAGTGCCGCAGTCGGATAAGCTCGTGGCCTACCAGCATGTTTCCAGCAAATTTGTGCAATATTTCGGCAAAGTTGTACCGGAGATACAGGATAAGTCACTGCTGTACGAGCGTTATGAAAAAGGCGACTGGGTTTTCTGTACTTTTGACTGTTTGGATGAATTGACACAGGACGACCAGCTCAGGAAGGTGTACTCCAGCAAGAGAGCAGAGAGTAAAGCTGGCAATATATTTGGTAGTGTGTACTACCCCAGGAAGATAAGGATGGGAAAAGGAGATACCGGCGGGGCATTATTCCACAAATCAGCAAAGGTCGAAGACGATATACCCAAGCCTGCCGGATAATCTTAGTTTGCTAATTGTGTGATGAATTTACTCTCGTCCCTGGTTACTTTTCGGTCATCGTTAAGTTTTTCAACTATCTTAATGGTTTCTTCGGCGGACAATCCTTCGCTCTTCATCAACCAGACAGCCGTTAAAAGAGGGGCCCTTTTATCGCCACCGCTTCCGTGCAGAAGAACAGGTTGATTTTCCGGCTCGGCCATTATGGCAAGGAATTGACCCTGCGTTTCCTTGTTTGGAAAGTAGTTGTTTTTTTCAATGGGCAGCTCAATATATTTTACACCGTTGTTTCTGACCCATGTTATTTCTTCGTTTAACCAGTTTCTTTCTCGATGCTCCGAAGAAAAACGCACGTTTACGATTGTGGCGATATGATATTTGTAAAGAAGGCGGGTGTAGTCCATTCCATGCGGCTGGCCGCTTATATAGAGTATGTTCGGCTTGACAATATGAAAATTCTTGATATGAAAATGTCTGCTTAAAAGGATTGCCGCTGCTGTTATCAACAAAATGATTATTAAACCATTAGATGACCGTTTTTTCTTTTCCATTTTCTTAGCCTGTTATCGATTTTTCTTTCGGTGGATTTTGCGTACCGAATATATCTTTTTGTTTGTGGATTCGAAATAGACCCTGCTTATCATTTCGCTTATGAGGCCTGTGGAAACTAAAATCAGACCTACCAGAAAGAGCACAGCCGCCAATCCGGCCATCGGACCGTGCGCAACCATTATAGGCACGTTATACGCAAACTTATCATATAGGATATAAATACCCATCAAAACTGCCGCGAGGATACAATACATCGCTGCCTTGCCAAAAAAATGCAGCGGTTTGGTAACATACCTCAATAAAAACCTTAATGTTATCAAATCAAAAACAACCCTGAAGGTTCTGGAAATCCCATAATTGCTCGACCCTTTCGGGCGGACAATATTCCTTATCGGTATCTCTGTGATTTTAGCACCGCTTCGTGAAAGCAGTGCCGGTATGAATCTGTGCATTTCTCCATAAAGGCTCATATCTTTAATAACTTCACATCTATAAGCCTTGAAAGTAGTTCCGAAATCGTGGATATCAACTCCGCTGATTTTCGAAGCAAGCCAATTGGCAATCCTTGAAGGAATTTTTCTAAATAACAGGTTGTCTTCTCTGCGTTTGCGCCACCCGCTGACAACGTCATATCCCTGTTCAATCTTTTCGAGAAAATTAGGTATCTCCTCCGGGCTGTGCTGCAGGTCCCCGTCCATTGAAATTATTATCTGTCCTTTTGCAGTGTCAAAACCGGCGGCAAGGGCAGCCGTCTGGCCAAAATTGCGGCGAAGCTCAACCGCTATGACGCTGCTGTTTTTCTCGGCGATATTTTTTATCAGCTCTAATGTCCTGTCGGTACTCCCGTCATCAACAAAGACAATCTCATAAACCAGACTGGTTTTAACCATTGTGCCGGTTAATCTTCCGTACAGTTCATTTATAACGAGCTCTTCGTTGTAAAGAGGAATCACAATTGAACAATCGATGTTATTCTGTTTATATTTGACCATAATGCACCAATTTTATTCCTGCATCATTGAAATACTGCTTAGTTCTTTTATCACAAAGGACATCCAGCTCCACCTTTCTTTGCTGTAGAAGTCTGGTTTTTATCTTATCTAAGCCGTTAATAAATCCGGGATGAGTGATTATCTCCACAGTTTCTGCTGAGTTATACAGGATTGCCGCTTTTAAGAAATCAGCATTTATTCTGCCCGTATGGGCGATGCCTAATGTTGCCTGGGTTTTGAAAAAGGTTTGATTTTGCCTTCGGTTTATTTTAGCCATTACTCGCACTATCCCGGCTCTTTTTCTTCCGCCTTCACTTGGTGGCGGCCAGGGTTCTCTGGAGACTTCCTTTGGCTCGAAAGGCCAGCGTATAGCACCAATTTCAAAGCTTTTTGCCAGGTCGCAAACTATCTGGAAAATCCAGGGAAAGTTGTGGATATGTTTATGTGAGTCCAGATGAGTGGGTTTTAAACCATTATCAATAACCCATTGGATTTGAGCGCCCAGTTCGGTCGCAATAGCATTTCTAATTTTGCGTTTTACCACGGACAAAAGGGACAACACAGAAGGTGAATAAACGAACTGGCCATTCGTAGCGAGCAGGCAGTTGACGCAGCCATCTTTAGATACAGGTTTACCTTCGAATAGATTGAGATGAACTCCCACCCCGAGGGTGGGCAATTTTTTGGCTATGCTGACAGCTTCTTCGGCACCGCCCATATTGGCCATTATCGTTGCGCTGGTTAGCACACCATCTGTGTGGGCCTGGGCAACAGCTCTATTTACCCCGCTGCACAACCCGAAATCATCTGCATTTATTATGATTTGCCTACCCATTTTCAGCAAGTTTAAGCCCTTCAGCCGATACGGTCAACGAGATTCCGCAGCCCTGGCAAATTGGGTTTGATCCTTCGACAAGCTCAGGATAAATTGGGTTTGAATTGGTCCCTGGCTTGAGAATTCTGAGAAGCTCACCCATAGGGATCTCCGCTTCGCTTCGAGTTTGAATTGGCTTTGTATTGGGTTTGTTTTTATTGGCATAGTTCATAGTTATTTGTTCGTAGTTCATTGTTATAGTAGAACTTACGTTCATTTCGCCGTTTCGAAAATTGGGTTTGGGATTTTTGGGCCAAAAATCGATGTTCATTTTCATATCCCTTTGATTTACAAGAGCTTACGTTCGGCCTATTTTTAAGAAAATTGGGTTTGTTTTGCATATTTTGGCATAATTGATTGAACATATTTCAACCACAGATTAACGCGGATTACACAGATTGCATGTAAAGGTATAACCATGAATAAACAAAACCCCCAACATAAAGTTGGGGGCTAACCGATAAGGAAAACTCCCTGCGGCAGTTAAAAGTTTCATTAACCATTGGCTAATCCTTAATATAAAAGGATTTACGATTCATTTTTTATGGCTTGGTTCGACTCTGCTCACCACTAAGCCGCTCATGGTAAGCTGTACCAATGCGTGCGGGGCTCCGCGAACGTGTGCTGCCTGAGCACATGTTGTTATTATACCAAATTCTCCCTATTTGTTCAATAAAAATCTAACAAAAAGGATAAAAAATTTTACCACAGAGGACACTGAGAACGCAGAGATATTATTAAAAATTGCCTCAAAAATGCACTAATTAGGAAAGATTTAACTAATTAAAAACTAAGAACTTAGAGCTAAAAACCAAAGATTTCCGGGATTTTTTCAGGATTTTGCTTGGAACATTTCAATCTACAAACGATAATATATAATGTACAGAATAGGCAATATGTATATTATGTATAGACAGGTTATAAAATGACTAAGGTAAAAATTACAGATTTACGGCCTCAGATTCGAAAATTAGCGGATTTAGTCTGCCATCACGGTGAACGTATTTGCGTTGAAAGAAATGGTGAGATGGTTTTTGCTATGATTAGCTACGAAGACCTGGAAGCTCTTGAGGCGATAGAAGACAAGATTGACCTTGAAACCGCTAAAGAAGCAATTAAAGAAGGCAATTTCGTTGACCTTGATGATTTGATAAAGGAATTGAAGCTATAACAGGGATGTATAAGGTCCAGCTTACACAGGGAGCCGCTGATTTTATCAGAGGCGAAAACCGCAAAATTCAAAGACAGCTTACCAATAAACTCACAAAGCTTAAAAATAATCCAAGACCACCAGACTGCAAAAAGATTAAGGGCGGTGAAAACCTCTACCGTCTTCGCTCGGGGGTATATCGTATTTTATATCAGGTTTTTGACGAAAAGATTCTGGTTATAGTTATCCGCATCGGCCATCGAAAAGATGTCTATAGGCGACTGATTGATTGATTTTAGCCACAGAGCACACAGAGGTCACAGAGATTTTAGGCACGGATAGATACTGACTTTTGGGACACAGACTGACACGGACTTTTTTGTTGCTGATTATTCAATCCTCTAATTCACTCAAAAATTTTCTCTTGTCAATCCCGATTCAATAGTGTAGATTTCTCATTAGCGAGCAAGCGAGATGCATCTTGGATTTATGCTTCTTAATAATGGCTTTTGGGCAGGGCCAGACCTTACAGAAGGCAGAATTTGTTTCATAAGCGATTTTTAAGAAGACCTCTATGAAGAAACAAAAGGCAAAGAAAAAACGGTTGCTGTTGAACATACTGACTTTAGTGTCTTTTATATTGCTGTGTTTGACAGGGTTTCTTTTTTACCTTTCGTACAGGATAACTGCTTGGGAAGAATCGTTTTCGTTAAGGGATGATTTTCATATAAGTTTATATAGAAAGGCAAATGATTGCAGACTGGCTTTTTTTAACGTGAAAAACTACCCATATACGGGCAGTGTAGTTAGCAACGATACCAAAATCAGGGGCTTTGGAAACTTCTTAGGAATCTATTATCGAAATCTTAGTTCTGAAGAAGGTATATTGTGGACACTTTACATTTCTCTTTGGTGGCCAGCTGTTTTATTCAGCATATCGCCTGGTTTATTTCTGTATAGAAAACATCGTGACCACTATAAAAGATTGTAGAATACCAAAACTACTCAAAAATAATGAAAAACTTGTCCCTAATCATGCTTGCCTTGCAAAGCCATCCTATATAGGGCGAATTGGGGATCTTGTCGAAGGATCTGGCCATCGGAGTATATTTACCTATGTTATTGCGTATGCAGTACTTAGAACACGATTTGGTGCGTGGGTCCCCTCTAAAACGCGGTTTTTTAATCTTTTAGTGCGGTATTTTTTGGGATTAGAATTCGCTGGAACAGTAAGTTCATCTTCTGCTATGAGCACAGCGTAATAGTGTCGGGAACACTGTACTGTTGGGCGTTAACGATTCTCTCTATTAACTGATTACTCATTTGAATTGCTATTTCTTCATCCTTTTTAGCAATATCAATTACTTTCTCTGCCTCCCCATTATCAATCATTTCAAATTGATTTTGACTTGGGCACAAACTATCGTTTAAATCGCCGGGTTCAAATTTATCTAAACTATCTCCATAACTTCTTTTATTAATTTTTATTATCTTTTGTCCTATGTCGCTTAGTAAATACACAAACAACTTGTTTATAAGTTTTTCGCCAAACATATTTGGATAAAAAGAATGGAAGCATGTAAAATTAATTGCTGTAGTTAAATTTCTTATTACTTTTAGACGATTTCTACTAAACACACCAAACAAAATCGGGGCAGGTTTTCTTAGTTCAATTTTGTACCAGGGCCTTCTCATCTTTGTAAGATATCTCTCGTGATATCCAAGCTTTTCGCCTAATTTTATGTAATCACGAATTTCTTGTTTTTCGTTATCTTTTACATCTAAACAATGAACCGGCTTATCTGTATTATAAAGTTTATAAAAATCATCTTCTGTAAATACTGCCTTTTTTATTTGTGGGCTTTTCGTAATACACTTACATAAATTATTATAACCCAATTTCAACTCCTCGATATTTGATTTTGTTAAAGCAAAAAAATCATTTGCTCCAGTAGCTATACCCCTCTTAAATGCACCATAAAGAGATAACTTGCAGAAACCATCTGGAAGCTTTTGTTCCGAGAATAATGAAATAATAATAGGCGTCCATTTCTTATTGTATTGAAAATCTGATGATTTTACTTTACGCTGATAGAAATTACTAATGTCATGTATATCGCCAATTTCATCTTCGTTCGTTATTAATGTAATTTTTATAGAATCGCCCTTGCCCTCTTTTTTGCAAAGGAGAATACAAACGGTTGTAGTTGCATCCGGAAAAATTTCTTTTTCATTCGAGAATATTATGATTTGTTTTAATGAATTACTCTCAAGTAAACTCCTCTTAATTTCTTTTCCATAACCTGTATTAAAGAATTCAAATGGCATAATAAATGCCAACCTCCCATTAAGGTTAAGTTCCTTCAACGCTTTTACAAGAAAAACCGAAGCAATATTAGAATACCCAACAAGCTTTTTGCCTATCTTTTCCTCTATTTTTGGTAATACATTATGCCTTTTAAGAAATTTCTGAAACCTCATATATGGAGGATTGCAAATAATCGCATCAAAAGTGGTGAAATCAGCTTCAAGATAATCACCATTAATAATTGTTAGATTCGTTCCGCTTCCATTAAGATTACGGTAATTAAGAATACGTTCATCAATTTCGTATCCTGTGAACCGTACTTTCTGATGTGAATTAATCTTTTTTATTTCATCATAAAAAATGCCAAGGCCAAACGCAGGGTCTAGTATGGTTTCTGGATCATCTTTCATAACCCATTCAGACATAAGATGTGCAATTGAAGATGGCGTAAAAAACTGACCATAATCTTTTCTATAACTGATTGGGGTTTCTGATATGTATTGAAGTTCATGCATTGATAATATCTCGCATAAATATTTCTTTATCAAGATAACCTTTGCCATCGTCGAATGTAACATAAAATAGTAAACGTCCTCTATTCAATTCTTTCATAGCTGATTTATGTTCAGGCATGTCAATCTTACCTAAGATTTCTTTACCAACTTGGACATTCACTTTTATAGTAGTTTTTCCTTGATTCTTCACATCTCTTTCAATTGAGAAACTTTTCCCTTCATTTTCTTCATTGCAAACTAATTCAAGTATATCTTGGAATGAAATTATGTATGCCTTGTCAAAAAATACCTGCAAATAATAATGCTTGACGTTGTAATTTTTTATCCATCTATTTACAAGAGCAATATCTTCCAATTTTGGTGTAATGCTAAGATAATCCCGCTTGTGCAGTATTTTTATATTTTCCTTCAATTCCTTTAACTGTTCTGTTAAATCCCTTAATTCTTGAGTTAATGACCACGAAGGACGCCTAAAATCTAACTCCATAAATGTTTCATCTGTAGCATTTTTAATAAGATTGTAAATTGTTTTATTTTTCCGCTTTAATAAATCACTAAGACCTCCTGATACAATTGAGTTGCTAATTTCATTACATTTAACAATAGCATCAGATTTTCTTTTCTCCATGAATGCAGTATACTTATTTACTAAGAACGAACTTGACCTAACCTCTAAAGCTGCAACTGCTTTTCTGACATGCTCATCATTTTCAATATCAACATTTTTATCTGGAAAGTCACTAACATTAAAAATAAGAAGATCAGGCCTCTTCCCTATTAAGTTGAGTTCTCTTTGATAGCCCTCATAGAATTCAGAAAAACCGTCATCTCCAGCAGCTATTGATTCAGTTCGACCATACTCAACTGCGAAATAGTCATCTAAAAATTCATTGATTGCTTTATTGACTATTTGTTCGGCCCAATCGCCTTGTTCTTTGTTTGTAAGAAATTCAGAATTAGCCATAGTCGGCGGGCGTCCACTCATTTGTATTTCTGTATCAATTTCCAGCGGAGATTGAGCTATCAATCTTTGGATATCATCTTTGTACATATTTTATCCTTCATGTTCTCAATTTTTGCTACCTAACGTAATAATATATATCACTTTTTGCTAGCAATTTAGTCCATTGGAGATAAAACGTAAACTGGATCTCTCGGTTTCTTTCTTCTTTCATACCACACAATACCCAAATATCCAATTCCCCGCAAGGCTAAAACCCTAATAAAATTTCCTCCGCTGCGCATCTACTCATCCACGCATTAACGCATAAACGCATCCACCTATCGAGATACGCTTCACGAGATACGAATTAAGGTTGACAGGTCTATTTCGGCCCATTATACTACTCTCTCTTTTTCCCCTATGGGATTGTTGATTGGATGTATGCATCAGATTTTGGAGTATCATCCTTACATTTTTAGCTCATAAGATAATGAAAATTAGCATAGAAGGAGAATTTTGAAGATGGCAACGAAACAGGTGTACTTCTTCGGC
>CAYSJK010000062.1:0-12227 GCA_964431375.1 uncultured Pirellulales bacterium | reverse complement strand
CCCAAACCATCTTTCTGGATTGAATGACCGTCTGAGTTCTGGACCCATGCGATGGGCGAGCGGTGAGGTTCTCTGTTTTTAGCAAAGTAATCTCTACAACGCATAGCTTTTTTGCCTGAGCCGAACTTCTTATTTTCAGGAGTAGTATCCTTGACCACTTCCACCGCGTTGAGAGAAGGATGGTTTAGTAACTTGGAGTAAACATTGGACGGCCCATCGTATACGGCGAGCATAGCCTTTTTGCCGCCGTCAATATGAGCGGGTATTGCTATGCAACGAACACCCAGGTCTTCAATGTATTCCAACACATCGAAAAGGCTTGATGTACCGGTTGCTCTATAATCACCATACTCACTCAGCTTGAATCCGCATTTTTGCAGAAGGGTATTGATACGATGGACAACGTAAGCTGCCGGCTGCACCTTACGTTTACCTCCCTCCTGAGGCAAACCATCAGGGTCAGGGATAAGTAGAATATGAAGGTCATCCGTGCTGATTTCAGTGCCTGGAAGGACACAGAGACTTTTGTCATTGCTTTTGTGTGCCGCGTCACGTAACAGCTCAAACCACGTTCGGCCAAGCTCTTCAGGATGGACATTGCTGGGTGTATTGTGGTCGGTGACCGCTATCAATCTGATTTCGAGCTGCTCGCACCTTTTCACAATTTTTGCTGCTAAGTCTTTTGCGCCGGCCATACTTTTTCCGAAATTATTTCTGTCGAATTTGAAATTGTATCTATTTTTGCCCTGAGCATCTCCCGAAGCCGGGGTGTGAACATGCAGGTCAACCTTCATAAACTTCCCGCCGTTATTCTGTTCAAGAACCTTTAGGTAGTTATCGCAGACAATACTTGCTTCTTCCTTTCTTCCAGCCATTGTTTAATCCCCTATAAATTTGCTTATATTCGAATAAAAGTTATCGTAATCATTCCTTTCGTGTTTTTCAATCGATATTTATACTGGAAATATCTGTTTAAATTTCGCAATGTTTAAGATACATAAGGTCTCGTTTCTGTATCCATCGTGGAAATTACTGTATTTTGTATCGCATACATACATTTTCATCTTAGAAAGGCGATATCGTAGAAAAATGCCGGACAGCTACTTGCTCAGAGAAAACCCGGAGTTTGTTTAGACGTGCCGGTTTTATTGATGGAAGATATAGATAAAAATCAGGATTGGGCTTCGTCGTCGTTCCGGCTTGAATTTTCTATCTCATGAGACTCGACGAACTTTCTGTGTCTACGACTATTATCATCCTGCTCGCCTGTATGCGTCGTCATCTTCCTTCGGCTGAGCTTTTTCAAAAAGTGTAGAATCAGCCAGATGATAACAATACCGGTCAAAAATCTAATTAGCTTAACCAAGAACACAATTACTGCCCTTTTGAAAATCCTTTAGGATTCTTATGCGGTTCCCGGCGTTAGTACTCTGAAGGTAACAAAGCAACAAGGCTACTGGGGGAAAAATCTCATTGTCCCCCGGAACCTTGTTTGTTTTGAAGTATTTCGCCCTTGATTATTTCAAAGAGAGGATTGTCTGCACCGAGGATTAGTCTGGTTTTTTCTCCACCAATATATTGCTCGTAAAGTTCGAGGGTCTTCCAAAATCTGTAGAAGTCGGTGTCAATCCCAAAAGCCTCCGCATAAATCTGTGTTGCCTCGGCATCGGCAGCTCCTTCGACCTCTTTTGCAGTTTTGTACGCCTCAGAGAGAATTGTTTTCACTTCCCTTTCCTTGTTTCCCATAATCCTCTCGAATTCACCTTCACCCTCTGATGTGTATTTCTTGGCTATCCTCAATCTTTCCTCTATCATTCTGTCTTCCACTTTTGTTTTGACGTCCTGTACATAGGTCAGGCCTTTGATTAGAACGCCGGAGCGGTGTATTCCTATGCCGTATTCTTCGCAGGCTTTTTTGGAAGCTTCTGTTATTTCAGCAACAATTTTCAGTCGTCCTTCCGTCACCTGGCCTACTTTAGTCGTTTCAAGGAGTTCCTCTTCAGCCACCCTCATCTCGCGGTTATCTGTCCTGACTATCTCGAGAAGGTCTCTTTTCGTGATAGAGTTTCTTGTGCTTGAATCGATGGTATCGTCGAGCCTTGCATGGGCCTGCTCTTCCGTACCTACGGACCTTAAAAACTGAAGCGGGTCTTCGATGTACCATCGTGCTGTGGAATCAACCAGGATATATTTTTTGTCTTTTGTCGGGATTTGCTCAGGGTAGCCATTCCACCTTAGTAGTCTTCTCTCGAATTTTCGTACGCTTTGTATGAAGGGCACCTTGAGTCTCAATCCCGCACCTTCTGCAACTGCAATCCCCTCTTTTTCGTATTTGTCTTTCAGTCTGGTCAGGGTTTCCTGTGTTCTTCGGCCTTCTATTGGATTAATCACTACTGTTACGGGTTTTCCGAACTGGGTTACGACTGCCTGTTGAGTCTCGTCTACTATATACATAGAAGAAGAAAACACGATGGCAACGATTACAAGAAACACTATCACGATAATGCGACCCATTTTTATTTCCTCTATCATCTAAATTTTCCTTGTTCTTTCTTTTTTGAACGCTTTCATCAAGTTTTTCAATCCTGATTTTCGAGGTCGAGCTTCATAAGAATTCCGCCTTCAGCTCCACCTTGTTCAATAATCCACTTTTCGGGTATCTGTGGCAGAAGCTTGGCCATTGTCTCAAGATACATTCTCTGCTTTGTTATATCCGGCGCCTTTTTATATTCCTCGTAGATTTTCCTGAATTTGGCGACATCACCTTTTGACCTGTTGACTCTCTCGGCTGCATAACCTTTGGAAGACTCTATCATTTTTTTTGCCTGGCCTTTTGTTTTGGGAATTGACTCATTGTAAGCCTTCATTGCTTCGTTGATTCTCTGCTCTTTTTGCTGCAGGGACTTGTTTACTTCGTTAAAAGCAGGTCTTACTCTCTGGGGCGGATTGGACGACTGTAATTTAACCGTAACGATATGAATTCCAGTCTCATACTCATCAAGCAGCTTCTGCAGCATTTCCTTGGCGTCGGCTTCATATTCTATTCTTCCGATAGTAATGGCCTCATCCACACTGCCGTTTCCTATAAGCAGTCTCATAACCGCCTGGCTGGCATCTCTTATGGTTTGCTTTGGCTTTCTTACATTGAACAGATAATTTCTTGCGTCCTTTATTTTATACTGAACTATCCATTCGACATCAGTGATATTCAGGTCTCCGGTCAGCATTATGTATTCGCCTTCGAGTATCTCTTTTGCCATTTGCGCCAAGCGGCTGGTTCCACCTCTCGAGCCTCTTTCGCCGCTTTCTTCTATTAATCTCATTAAATCCCCGGAGCTCAACCTTCCGGCGTCGATTTCTTCAGTGCCGAGATATCGCGAATCAACACCAGCTTTGAGCGTTCTAAAGCCGAATTCTTCCTTCTGCACCCTTTTGACCGGAACATCGGTAGCGGTTTCGATACCTAAAGGCCACATCAGGTGTATACCCGGCTCGGTTGTTCGGTTATATTTTCCAAACTGTTTTACCACTCCTGCAGAATCGGTGGGTATAGTATAGACTGCTGTCTTAAGTGCAATTGCTACCAGCACAATTAAAACTATCACGGTCAACCATCTGGATATCTTCTTCGTTGAAATTATCTGTTGAGGTTTTTTTATATCTTCCAAAAAACTCCTTATATCCATAATTCAGCCCTGCCATAGAAAAGGTTTATTAAATGGTCCGTACGACGGCTCTTTCTCCCAGATACTTACAAAACATAACATTCGACTCTTATATCATCACAATAGTGAAAAGTTTTTAGCTGTCAAGTGTAATATTTATTGCCAGAGGACCAAAGTTGACGGTCTTGCTGAAGATGTTAGTAAACTGATGTTTTGACGTTTTCTATATCTGCCGAAATGTTACAATTTCCCGCATTTTGTCTTATTGATTAAACTTCTTTTTTTAGCCGGGTCAGTAATACTCCCTGTAATTTGTGCAATTCTAAAAGATGGATTACACATTCTGATGCTTTTGTCCGGTCTTTCAGAGGCTTTTTCGCTTTTTTCGATACTTGCTTACCTTGTTTTTTTCTTTTATATCTCGCCATTTTTGTTATTCCCTTATTGACAAAACAGAGTTTTTCATCTAATTTTAACCATAATTTTAGAGTTCTCGTAAATATTAACGCTATTACGAAAGAGTACAAGCAATTTATCGTATTTATGTAAAATAAATGAAAATATTTGACGAAAAAGCGATAATAGAGCGGGTCAAATTACTTCGTCAGCAATACGCGGGCACCAGAGGCAAGAGCAAATTTGCCCGAGCTTTAGGCATAAGTCCTTCTACTTACAGCTATTACGAAGATAACAGAGTCTCCCCAATCGATATTTTGCTGAAAATTTGCGATGTTACAGGGGCAGATTTAGAATGGCTTCTGAAGGGCCAAGGTTCTGAAAAAAAAATCGCCTTTGGGGCAAATCGAAGACTTTTGCAAAGATTAGATGACTTAATCACAAAAAATCCTGAAATGACTGAGCCGGTTCTGGCTTTTGTTGAACTATTGTGCGAGAAAAAAGGCCTTGAAGAAAAGCTTGATTCCGAGGTTTTATCAACCAAGCCGGAGGAGCCCGGCTGGATTCCAATACTCGGCCGAACCGCCGCAGGGATAGTTCACTTTTGGGACCAATCACTTCTACCGGAGCCGAAACAAGCTCTTACCGAACTCGACGACCTGGTAAAGAAGCATATCGGCAAAACGATTATAAAATCTATCGACGGGACGGTGTCGGTCGACCTGCTGGCACGGGTATTAGTAGATGGTCTCAAAATACAGCAGGCCAACCTTATTCAGGTCAGCGGGCATAATGAGAATCAAATAGTTGAGTTTATCCAGTGTGAAGAGATCCATAAGCTGTTTCCTGATAGTTTTGCATTACAGGTAGATGGTGATAGTATGTCACCAAAGATAAATGACAGTGACATTGTGATATTGAGCCCTTCGGTAGCAGCGGCTCAGGGGCAAATTGCGATTGCTCGAATTGCGAATCAAATAGGGGTTACCTGCAAACTTATTAGAACAACCGACAAGGAAGTGCATCTTATACCAATAAACGAAAAGTATGAAACAAAGGTTGTGGATAAAAAGGACTTACTTTGGGCGCTTGCGGTTCTGTGTCATATAAGTATCTGATACTATCCTTACTGCATCATACCAATTGCTTATCTCAGTAGGAAAACGTAGAGTTATAATATAAGATTCAAAAACCGCTCAAGTCCTTATCTTTGCAGGAATGGCCATTTTGCACAAGTGCTATGGATGGATGAAAAAAATGGATTCCAAACAAAAGATAACGGATTATTCTCTAAGGCATTATAAATTAGTAACGTTAATTATCGTCATCTTTGTATTGGTGCTGGGTGCATTAATACCTCGAATCAAAGTCGATACCGACCCTGAGAATATGCTGTCGCCGGATGAGCCGGCGAGAGTGTTTCACAACCAAAATAAAGAGCAATTTGCTCTACACGACATAGTAGTGCTTGGCATCGTCAACGAAAAAGACCCAAACGGAGTTTTTAATCCTGCTTCACTGGCCAGAATTTACGAACTTACCGAATTTGCAAAAACAGAACTTACTTGGACTGACGAAAAAAACCCAAATCAACAGATTGGCGTTATTGAAGTTGATATACTCGCGCCTACTACCGTTGACCACATCGGCCAGGGCGGGCCAGGGGTAGTTAATTTTGAATGGCTGATGAAAAAGCCGCCGGCAACACCCACTGAGGCATTGCAAATAAGAGATAAGGCAATGTCTAATCCCCTGTTGAAAGGAACTGTTGTTTCTGAGGATGGAAAGGCAATATGTATATACCTGCCGTTGACCAGCAAAGATTTAAGTTACAATGTTTACAGAAAACTCGAGAAGAAGATAGCAACATTCAAGGGCGATGAGCAATATCACATAACAGGCCTGCCGGTGGCGGAAGATACCTTTGGTTATGAGATGTTTGTGCAGATGGCAATTTCAGCGCCATTGGCAATGGTTGTGATTTTTATTTTGATGCTGGTTTTCTTCCGAAAGCTGGTGCTGGTAATAGCTCCGATGATTGTTGCGATGGTTTCGGTTATTTCGACGATGGGGCTTTTAATCGGACTCGGCTTTGCCGTCCATATTATGAGCTCGATGATACCGATTTTTCTTATGCCGATAGCTGTGGTGGACTCGGTACACATTCTCTCTGAGTTTTTCGACCTGTACAGCAAAGAAAAGGGCAGAAGAAACACCATATTGGAAGTGATGAGCAATTTATTTACGCCGATGCTCTATACATCTCTGACCTCTGCCGCCGGGTTTCTTTCGTTGGCACTTACGCCAATCCCGCCGGTTCAGGTGTTCGGCGTATTCGTTGCTGTTGGTATAATGATTGCGTGGGTGTGCACGGTTACTTTTATACCTGCATATGTAATGATGATTAGCGACAAGGCCCTTGAGAACTTTGGCAGGGTTGCACAGCACGGCGAAAAGCAAACCTGGCTTACCAGACTGCTGCATTCAGGTGGACGGCTTACCTACACAAAGGCAAAACCGATTCTGGTAATTATGCTGATAATCACGCTGGTAGCTGTCTATGGCATCACACGAATCCGGATAAACGATAATCCCGTAAAGTGGTTTTCCAGGCGCCATCCTATCAGGCAGGCCGATATCGTTTTGAACGAGCACTTCGGAGGAACCTATATGGCCTATCTGGTGCTCGACCCAAATGAGAATAAAGCTATCCCGACTGAATATATTTCAGACCTTCGAAAACGCTTTTCAGAAAAAATCCTAACGATGAAAAAACAGTTTCCTAAAGTCGCCAATATTATTGAAGAAGTGGAAAAGACCCTTTTGGAGCTTGCCTCATCCGTTGAAAGCAAGGAGGAGCTGCTCAACAAGGTAAGCGACTTTGCCGACAAAAAACTCGATACAGCTAAGCAAAAGGATATTGACCTTTGGTATGAGGTCGCTGACTTTTTCGAATTGGAAAAGGAACACATAAAAATATTCAAACAGCCCGAAATGCTTCGCTATATTGCAAAACTTCAGGAATATCTTAAAGGAACAGGTTTGGTGGGAAAGAGCAACTCGGTATCGGATGTGGTTAAAAAGGTTCATCAGGAGCTTATTGACGGTAAGCCGGAGAATTATAAGATTCCTGATTCCTCTGCCGCGGTGGCGCAATGTCTGCTGCAGTTCCAAAGTAGTCACAACCCGGATGATTTATGGCATCTGGTAACAACCGATTATATGCACGCCAATATCTGGCTTCAATTGACCAGCGGCGACAATAAGGATATGCAAGAGGTCGTCCGGGCTGTGGATGGCTTCTTCAGAGAAAATCCTCCGCCGGCCTCTATTAAATACAACTGGGCGGGGCTTACCTATATCAATGTGGTCTGGCAGGACAAAATGGTCTGGGGAATGCTGCAATCGTTTCTGGGCAGTTTTATCATTGTGTTTATTATGATGTCTATACTTTTCCGCTCGGCACTGTGGGGTCTTATCTGCATGTTGCCGCTGACTATCACGATAGGAGCCATTTACGGCATTATCGGATTGGCGGGCAAGGACTATGATATGCCGGTGGCAGTGCTAAGTGCCCTTTCGCTCGGTATGGCAGTTGACTTTGCGATACATTTCCTCCAGCGTGCAAAAGCAGCATACCGGATGAGCAAATCCTGGGAAAAGGCATCGAATGAGATGTTTGGCGAACCGGCCAGGGCAATTAGTAGAAATGTAATTGTCATCGCTATTGGGTTTTTGCCGCTTTTAGCAGCACCATTAGTTCCATACAAAACAGTTGGAATTTTCATTTGTGCTATTATGGCAGTCTCGGGAGTTGTAACGCTGCTGGTATTACCTGCTATCGTCAGAGTCCTGGAGAAAAAACTTTTTAAGGCAATGGCTGAGCCGATGAGGCCAAGTTGTAACTGTGCTTTTTGTGCAATTATATCAGCAGCAGCAGTGCTCCTGGTGGCTGTTAATGTGCATCAGTTTGCTATTGTCAAATGGAATACTCTCGTTTGGATTAGTATAATAGCGATTCCGATTATGGCGCTGGTTTGTGGGATAATGTCCCGCAGGCAGGCCTGCAAGGTTATTGAAGGACAGAAGGAAAATAAAAGCGAGGTATAAGATGAAAGCGATATGCATAATAACGTTTGTTCTTGTTTTTTCCCTGCCGATTTTTGCCGCAGATGAGCCAAACTCAGCCACGGAAATCCCGGATATTAATATAATAGTCAACAAGGCCAATTTCGTTGCGTACTATCAGGGCAACGACGGCAAAGCAAGGGTCAAAATGACAATCACAAGCAAACAGGGCCAAACAAGAGAACGTGAATTTATTATACTACGCAGGGACGACCAGGATGGCGGCGACCAGAAGTATTTTGTTTATTTCCATAAGCCCGTCGATGTCCGCAAAATGGTCTATATGGTTCACAAGCACGCCCAGCTGCAAAAGGACGATGACCGTTGGCTGTACCTGCCAGCCCTCGATTTGGTGAAGCGGATAGCCGCGGGTGACAAGCGAACCAGCTTTGTCGGTTCGGACTTTTTGTATGAGGATGTTTCCGGAAGAAGCCTGGAGGAAGATACGCACGAGCTGGTTGATGTCAATGACTTCCTCTTTGTGGTCAAAAATGTGCCAAAAAATCCCGATACTGTAGAGTTTGGCTATTATAATGTGGCCATAGACCGAACAAATTTTGTGCCGATGAAGATGAAGTTTTTCGATAAGCAGGGAAAGCTGCATCGTGTCATTGAATCCAGGAAGGTCGAAGTTATTCAGGATTTTCCAACGGTTGTAAAATCGATTGTTTCGGATTTAAAGACCGGCAATAAGACGGAAATGGAATTTAGTGACGTCAAATATAACATCGGCCTTGACGAAGACATGTTTACGGAGCGCTACCTGCGCCGCCCACCGAGAGAGGCAATGAGATGACTCAGCCCAAAACAGCAGCTACATTATTGTCAGCGATGTGGTTTGCTGCGGCCATTTCTTTACCGGCAGAAGCTGTGAGCGATAATGCAAAAGCTAAACGCTCATTTTTCTCCAACCTGCCGGAGGTGGAGATTCACGGCTTTTATGAGATGCGGGCGGGCTATCGGCTGCGGAAAGACAGATACGAAAAAGATATGTCGATTATGGAAAATCGCTTTCAGCTCGATTTGTCTTCATATCTCGATTGGGGCGATATTAAATTCAAAGGAGATGTCTTTGGCGACTTAGTTACCGAGCAGGCGGACTTTGACCTGCGGGAGGCCAATATCTTCACTCGGCCATTTGATTTTATGGATTTGAAGGTCGGAAGGCAGGTCCTGACCTGGGGAACCGGTGATTTGGTATTTATTAACGATTTGTTTCCCAAGGATTGGCAGTCATTTTTCATCGGCAGAGACGCCGAATATCTCAAGGCCCCTTCGGATGCAGTGAAGGTAAGTTTGTTTAGTGATTTTGCCAATCTGGATGTTGTTTATACACCTCAATTCGACCCGGACCGCTTTATATCCGGCGAGCGGATTTCATACTGGAACTCAAATCTCGGCAGATTAGCAGGTGAAGATGCAATCATTCATACAGACAAGCCTAACCGCTGGTTCAGAGATTCCGAAATTGCAGCTCGGCTGTATAAAAACATCAAAAATTATGAGTTTGCTATTTATGGCTATCGCGGCTTCTGGAAAAGTCCCAGCGGACAAAACGCGGCGATGACTCAGGTGCTATTTCCTGACTTGAATGTCTATGGAGCAAGCGTTCGCGGGGCGTTGGGAAAGGGAATAGCGAATCTGGAAATCGGATACTACGATTCGGCAGATGACCAAGGCGGGAAAGACTTTCTGGTAGAAAATTCCCAGATGCGATATCTTGTCGGCTATACGCAGGAAATTGGCAGGGATTTTACAGCGGGCCTGCAGTTTTATGTTGAGCAGATGCTGGATTACAGACAGTATAAGAGGAATTTACCGGCAGGGCCTGCGAAGGACAGAGACAGGCATGTAGTAACGCTGCGATTGACGAAGCTTTTGATGAATCAGAATCTGCGGTGTTCGCTGTTTACATACTTTTCACCGACAGACAAGGACGTTTATATGCGGCCAAACGTCCATTACAAGGTAAGTGACAACCTGGCAGTCGAGGCCGGAGCAAATATATTCTTCGGTGATTACCAGCACACTTTCTTCGGCCAGTTCCGCAATAACACAAATATCTATACGGGCATTCGCTACAGCTTCTGATATTTAACGTTTAGTGGAAAATACGGATTTCATGGAGGTAAACATTATGGTTAAACAATCCTACAACGTAAAAATGAGTTATTTTATGTTAATACTGTTTTTGCCGGGGATTTTTGCTTATGCCGGCGCTAAGCCAACCATATTTGTGGACAGGCAAAATATCAATGAGCTGCCGGATATCAACGAGCTTCCCGACCCTTTTCTTATGAATGACGGCACACGAGTCAAAACTGAAGCCGACTGGGCCAAACGCCGTGAGGAAATTAAAGAAATTATCCTGTACTATGAATACGGCCATATACCTCCGGCCCCGGGAAACGTTACTGCAAAAGAATTATCTTCTAAAACCATTTATGATGGCGCCGCTACAAGAAAGCATCTCTTACTTTCTATGGGACCCGGCAATCAGATAAAAGCCGATGCCGGTTTGATTATTCCTAAAGGCAAGGGGCCTTTCCCGGTTATTATGAAAAACGACGGCTTTATTCTTAATCTTCCCATTGCAGAATATATTGTCAAGCATGGTTATATCCTGGTTGGTTACGACTGCACAGACTTTGACCCGGACGGGAGAAATACTGTCGGCCCGGCCCAGGCAGCTTACCCCGATTATGACTGGGCTACGCTGGCCGTATGGGCCTGGGGAGGAATGCGCGTCATCGATTATCTGCTGACTCTGGATGTAGTTGACAAAGAAAAGATTATTTTTACCGGGCACTCACGCGGAGGCAAGGCGGCGTTATTGACGGGGGCACTCGATGAAAGAATCGCCCTGGTTGTGCCCAACGGCTCCGGATGTGGTGGTGCGGTCTGTTATCGATATCAGGGTAAAAATTCGGAGAAACTCAGCGACATTACTAATCCCGCAGGATTCGGATATTGGTTTCATCCACGTTTGCGTTATTTCGCCAACAGAGAGACCAGGCTGCCGTTTGACCAGCATTTTTTAATGGCTCTCGTTGCACCGCGTGCGCTGATTTCCACGAATGGGCTTGACGATTTGTGGACCAATCCCTACGGCGCTCAACAGGCTTATGTCGGGGTTCAGCCGGTATTTGAGTTCTTAGGCGTATCTGACAAGCTCGGTATTCACTTTCGCCCCGGCGGTCATGCTCAGAATGAAGAAGATTGGCGAGCGCTCATTGATTTTGCTGATAAAATCTTTTTCGGCAAGAAACAGGTCGATGAAAAACGATTTAACAAGTTGCCGTTTCCGGATACCCCTAAACCGTTTTCCTGGTCGATACCCAAGAATTAACAGGGTGATACAGGACAAAGTGTCACCTGCTTGGATTTTATATCGTACGAAGTTCGATTTGAGGATATTTTCACAGCGGCTTATGCGACCATATTCGTCGGCCCGGTTCATTTGTAAAACCGCGCGAGATAATATCTCTAAAAAAGCTTGCGAAAAAAGGATTTTTGGGATATTTTATCTGGTTCGTTTTGGTGATAAAAACCTATTTGAAACTACTATTTCAGGAAGTTGGCGATGAGTAAACCTGTCAAAAATCCAGGATTATCCGAGCTTGATGAGCTTTGTGTTCAAACGATTCGTTTTTTGTCGGTCGACGCGGTGCAAAAGGCCAATTCCGGCCATCCAGGTATGCCGATGGGAATGGCACCGGCTGCTTTTGTTCTCTGGGACAGGCACCTCAAACATAATCCCTCTAACCCCGGCTGGCATAATCGTGACCGCTTTGTTCTCTCAGCCGGACATGGCAGCATGCTGTTATATTCTCTGCTGCATCTGACTGGATATGATATAAGTCTCGATGAGCTGAAAAATTTTCGGCAGTGGGCCAGCAAGACACCGGGTCATCCTGAGAGAGACCTGCAACATGGTATCGAGGTTACGACGGGACCTCTGGGGCAGGGGATTTCCAATGCGGTTGGAATGGCAATAGCCGAAAAGTATCTGGCTAATTATTTCAACCGGGATGGTTT
>CAYSJK010000061.1:0-12301 GCA_964431375.1 uncultured Pirellulales bacterium | reverse complement strand
TGGCCCGTCCCTGTCACCGGCCAGACCTTCGCCGTTTTGATGCTCGGCGCCTTACTTGGTTCTCGTCGAGGCAGCTTATGTGTATTAACGTACATATTTGAAGGTGCGGTCGGCCTGCCGGTATTCGCGCACGGCCGAGCCGGTTTTGCCGTTCTTATCAGCCCGACCGGAGGTTATCTAATTGGTTTCGTTGCCGCTGCCTGCATCGTGGGACTGCTGGCTGAGAAGGGCTGGGACCGCCGAATCTGGACAACGATTTTGGCAATGCTTCTGGGCAATGTAATCATTTATACCTTTGGCCTGCTTTGGCTGTCTTTACTGATAGGTATTAGCAGTAAAGTGCTGACTTTGGGTTTATATCCTTTTATTGCTGGCGATATCTTAAAGACGATTCTCGCTGCGATACTTTTGCCCGCCGGATGGAAATTACTGAAGTTCACCGGCTTTGCCGATAAAAGGACATAATAGTCAGCAGCATAATCGGCTGTTGCAATACGCAATACGCAATACGATATACGCAACACGATTTTTTTGGGGAATAGTGTAACGGTAGCACGACTGACTCTGGATCAGTTAGTTCAGGTTCGAATCCTGGTTCCCCAGTGGTTCGACGCGCCCTCACGTTGTTCGGGCTTGCTCACCATCGTGATTGGCAAGAATAATGTGAGGGCGGTCTTATTTTGGGCGCGGCGAACCATCCCGAGCGACCGAGCAGCAGCGAGGGAGTCGAAGGATAGTCCAATTATGTGATTGTATATAGCTTAAAATGAAGAAAACTTCCAAAATTCTCATCGGTTATCTCATCTTTATATTTGCTCTTCAGTCATTCGCCGTTTTTTTCTCCACTTTTTGGTCTATGGTATATCTACAGATTGCGATATTTATGATGGGCATCGGCGCGATAATATTTCAAAAGATATTTCATCACCAAAAGTTTATCGATATGGGCTTTCGATTGAATCGTAATGTCCTGATTGGCCCTGCGATAGCAATTTTCTTTACTGCTGTCCTGCTCATTATTCATTTCTGGTTGCCGTACAAGCTGGGTTTTATTGAGCTTACAACGAACGAAGATTCTGAAGTAGTTAGTGAAGGTTTGCCGCCTTCATCGGCTCTTCTTATTATAATTATTGCCAGTGTTATTGGCGGTATGATTGCCTGTCTTTTTGGAGAGGAGCTTGCCTTTAGGGGGTACATCTTGCCGAAGCTCGAGCAAATCTTTGGCCTCGTCAAAGCCGTGATATTCTGCGTAATAATATTTGGACTCTGGCATCTGCCCGCTTATTTTTCTATATATTCAACTGGGGCTGCCGAGCAGGGTTGGACTTCGGTAGCTGTAATGTTGTTTGCTCACGGAATTTCGGCTGTTCCGCTTTGTATTTTGTACCTGACCACGAGGGAATTGTATGGAGTATCGTTATATCATACACTCGTTAACACAATGCAATATTCAATCGTGGCAAATCCTGCCTTTGGTGAATTGTCAAAGCACGCCTTATACTCTATGAAAGTCAACAATGAGATAGCGATGGCAATAATCGGATGGACCTGGCAAATCGCAGCTATCTTTTTAATGCTGGGGATATGCAGATTAGTAAAAAAAGTTGTTGTCCATCGTGATGCCTCGGAGGCTTCAATTAACGACAAATAAATTGAACTTTCTGCTGTTGCATTCTCGCTGGATTCCTTGCTGGCGCACTTTCTACCAGTCGAACTCAGCGACAATCGGCGTATGGTCGCTCGGTTTGTCTTTAGTTCGTGGTTCTTTATCTATATAGCAGGCGGTGCACTTTTTCGCTAACGGCTCTGTCGCCATAATGTGGTCTAATCGCCAGCCGAGATTACGGCTAAAAGAATTTCTCAACCTGTAGTCCCAGAACGTATATTGCCCCGGCTCCTTGCAGTGCATTCTGAATACATCCACAAATCCCCACTGCAGAATCTTCTGCAGTCTTTCCTGAACCTCCGGATGATAGCAGACGTGCCCTGACAGATTTTCAGGGTCATACACATCTATCGCCTCAGGTGCTATATTAAAATCACCCACCCAGACTACCGGCTCAGCCGGCTTGAAATTCTTGTCAAAATACCGAAGCAGCCGCTCGAACCAGTTTAACTTGTACTGGAATTTCTCGGACTCAGGCAGATAGCCCTGTGGGACGTATGTATTGATAATCGAAATGCCGTTAATCTCTGCCCTTATAAGCCGTGGCTCGTCCTTCCGGCTACGGCTCGGCGTCTCTATTGTTTCTGTGGCCATATCTGCGACTTCGCCGAGACGAGTCGGCTCATCATCGAAACCGAATTTAACCTTTGAGATTTTGCTTCTGCTGAAAATCGCTACGCCGTTATAGCTCTTTTGCCCCTTGAACACATATTTGTATCCGGCCTCATCAAACACATCAGCCGGGAAATCGACATCCTGCACCTTGGTCTCCTGGACGGCAAGTATGTCCGGCTTTTGTTCTGCCAGCCACGCAAGCACAAGGGGCAAACGGGCGCGTATGGAATTGACGTTAAAACTTCCAACTTTCATTAAAGATGATTTTTAGATGGTTTCTTCGACCTGATTTTTCTTGGGTTCGGTTTTGGCGGATATGCTTTTTATTGGCACCTGTTCTTTGGTCCCTTGCTCTGTAAGTTGCACCTGCTGCAGGGTAATCGCTCTGCTGTTCTCTATCTTGTCAATCAAGGTATAGCTTTCAACTATAGCAAGCAGGCTCAATAAAAAGCTCAGCATACTCTCCGCACCCTGATTAAAATTAACACCCCCACTCATCAGGCCGTCGCAGCAGCCTTTGGTCTTAAAATCGTAAATGGGGATGTTCAAATCGTTTTTGCCCAGGAACCAGTCAAAGGCCTTTCGTTGAAGCGTCAAATATTTGATGTTTTCGGTGGCGTCATAAGCTGCCCTTAGCATCATAACCGTACTCGCCGCCTCTATAGGCTGCTGGTCGAATTGGGTTTTTGTCTTGCCTCTCTCGTACCAGCCGTTGCAGCCGATGAAGCTGAAATGTTTCTCGTTGAACGTATTATCCAGCAAAAACGAACACGTTTTTTCTGCCACCTCAAGATATTTGTGATTATCTAAGGCCATACCAGCTGTATAAAGTGCATACGGAAGAATTGCATTGTCATAGGTTAAGCTATCCTCGAACCACTGCCAGTCGGGGTAGCTGTTTTCTTCATATTGGCTCGCAAGGCCGGCTGCTGCCAATTCCATTTGCCGCTTGATGTCACTGGCACCGGGAAATTGACGTAGATATTCGACCATACCTAATATCGAATAGGCCATACCCCTCGAATATAGATTTTGTACATGTTTGACTGAATTATCGAAGTGGTCTTTGATTATCGATAGATATGCTTCTGTCGGTGGTTGCGCCACAACTGTGCCGAATGCCCACAGTAATCTACCGAGACAGCCGCTTTCCGCCTCATCTTTTTGCCAGCTTCTGTCGTAATGCATAAAGTTTCTGACTGTGCCGTCGCTGTTTTGTGCGTTCATAATGAAGGAAAGATAAATATCAAGAAGCTGTAGAACCTGCGATTCGGGATACTGGGCGTAATACTTCGTCATCGCGATTACCGCCCGCGCATTATCGTCTGTCGTGTAGCCGTGTTTACGGTCGGGTATCGTAAATTTGGCGTGTTGAAACAGCCCCGTATCATCGGTAAGCTTTTTCAGGTGCAACAGTGACGGCTCAGGTACTTCTATACTCGATATCGTCTTGGGCATCGCTTTTGTGGCTTTGGTTGTAGTAAGCGCTTGTAATCGTTTCGTATTAAACAGTTTCCAGTATGACTGGCCTATCTTGGGCCACGTCCTCGCTCTGCCGTATTCGTATGCTCGTCTTCGTAGCGAATACATTTGCGAATCATCCTTCAGTATTTCGATTATCGCTTCTGCCAATTTTGAGGAATCACTAAATGGAACCAGTTTCCCACGCCCTTCTGACAACAGCTCCTCAGCCGCCCAATACGGAGTGGAAACTACCGCTTTGCCCGTGCCGACCGCAAATGACAGCGTTCCGCTGGTCAGTTGTTCCCTGTTTAGATATGGAGTAACATAGATGTCGGCCGCACATAAAAAGTTGTGAAGTTCTTTCTCTTTTACGAACCTGTTGTGGAAAATAACATGTTCCTGAAGACCTAAATCTTTTACTATATGTTGAAGCTTGAATCTGTACGATTCCCCGTCGCGTTTCAATACTGTTGGATGGGTCATTCCCAGGACTATGTACAGAACAGACGGGTCCGCCTCAATTAATGCCGGCATCGCCTTGAGCATCACCTCTATCCCTTTATTTTTACTGAGCAGCCCGAATGTCAAAATCGTCTTTCGCTCTTCCATTCCGAACTTATGCTTGTAGTAATTACTGTCCACGAAGGGCAAATCCGGTATGCCATGGGCAATCAGTTCTATTTTTTTCTCAGGTATCCCGTAAATGTCACGGAGCATGCTAACGCCGCGTTCATTCATCGTAATTATTTTGTAAGAGGCGTTGCAGACCTCTACTAATGACTTGTGGTAAGCCGGGTTCGGGTCATCAAGGACTGTATGGAGGTTTGTTATAATGGGTGCTTTTAATCTGTTCAGCAATAAGCTCAAATAGGCGCCGGCATCGCCGCCGAAAAGTCCAAATTCATGCTGCGCACAAACAAAGTCAACATGGCTGAAGTTGATATAATCCGCGGCGCAAATATAATCGCTTTTCACTTCTTGACGGATTTCGAACTTGACCGGCTCTTCGTATTTCAGCTCATTATCTGAGCGCATTGCAACTACCAGCGGCTCGAACTCGCCCTTCGCTGCCGACAATGTATTTTTGATAAGGTCCGATGTAAAAGTCGCAATTCCGCATTTTCTTGGTGGAAAAGAGGAAATAAATACGATTTTTTTTTGGGGACCTTTTGCCATCCGTAGCACCCCTTTGGAAAATTTTGCAAAACTCACTAATGTATTTTAGAGCCGCTTGATTAAGCTGTCAAGTCAATTGAATTTTCCAGTAAATATAAAATATCCCTTTTAACGATTGGAACCTTATTTGTGCTTTATTTTGAGCTAAAAACAGGCAATTGCATGTATTTTCCTAAATTTTTCGTTTTTATTTTCATTTTTTCGCACTCAAGGTTGATAGACTCGTACAATATACTACTATTGTAATAGGAAATATAGGAGAATTATTATGAAGATTTCAACAAGGACAAGATATGGTATAAGGGCCGCTTTAGAGCTGGCCCAAAACTACCAGAATGGACCTTTAAAGCTTAAAATCATTGCAAAACGACAGGATATATCCGTGAAATACCTTGAACAAATAATGACTGTTCTCAGGTCTGGTGATTTTATTAGAAGTATTAGAGGCCCAAGAGGTGGATATATGCTTGCCAAAGCCCCGAATCAAGTTAAAATCAGCGATATTTTCGATTGCCTCGAAGGTTGCATAACCACCGTCGAGTGTGTCGAAGACGAAGATTACTGCGCACGGTCTATGGATTGTGTAGCGAGGCAGCTCTGGGCGCAGGTGCAGAAAGCCATTCGAGATGTCCTGCAGTCTATAACTTTGCAGGATTTGATTGACAGGGCGAAGCATAAAGAATCCATAATCTATCAAATATAGAAATATTAAGGACAAATTATGAGTGCTGTGTTTGAAGATATTACAACCGCAGTTGGTTTTACTCCATTGGTGCGAATCAATAAGCTCGGCTCGGGCGAGGCCACTATCCTGGCAAAGCTTGAATCGTATAATCCCTGTGGTAGTATCAAGGACAGGATTGCTTTATCGATGATACAGGCAGCCGAGGAAAAAGGACTGATAAAACCCGATACTGTTATAATCGAGCCGACAAGCGGCAATACCGGAATAGGTCTGGCCTTTGTTTGTGCAGCAAAGGGATACTGCCTGATACTCACTATGCCCGAATCGATGAGCATCGAGAGGAGAAAGCTGCTCAAATTGTTCGGTGCTCAGATTGTCCTGACCCCTGCTGGGCAGGGTATGGCCGGTGCGGTAAAAAAAGCTGAAGAGCTTGTAGCAAAGAATCCGAATGCCTTCATGCCTCAACAGTTTAAAAATCCTGCCAATCCGCAGATTCACAGGGAGACCACTGCCGAGGAAATCTGGTCGGATACCGATGGTAAGCTGGACATTTTTGTATGCGGTGTCGGTACAGGTGGAACATTGACTGGCTGCGGCGATGTGTTAAAAAAACGAAATAAAAATCTCAAGGTCATAGCGGTCGAGCCGGAAGATTCTCCCGTACTTTCCGGCGGCAAGCCAGGCCCGCACAAGATACAGGGTATTGGAGCCGGCTTTGTGCCTGATGTCTTGAATATTAAGCTCATTGATGAGATTATCAAGGTCTCCAATGAAGATGCTGTGGAAACAGCAAGGCAATTAGCTGCTAAAGAGGGAATTTTGGCAGGCATTAGTTCTGGTGCTGCAATGGCTGCTGCTGTCGAGGTCTCTCAGCGACCCCAAAGTCAGGGTAAAATCATTGTTACTATTTTGCCTGATACGGGAGAAAGGTATATCTCAACAGAAATGTTTGAGTGATTTTTTTAAGAGGAGTACGAAAATGCCAAAGCGCAGAAAAACCAGCCAGGCAATTGAAAAGCTGGTCGGCGAGGTTGCCAAAACCTACGAAGGTGATTCCGGCATCAATTTTATCGATGTCACCAACCTGCCCGTCCGGGAGAAAATCCTGCAGATTCTTGATTTGCTCACTGAGATTCTTTTTCCCGGCTATACCGGCAAAAGAACCGTCACAAAATCAAATATCAATTTCGTTATTATTGATATCTTATATCACATCTACACAGAGCTCACAGAGCAGATTGAGCGCGCCTACAGATACCGATGCAGAATGGAAAATTGCGACACAGGAGACTGCAGAAAAATGGCCGAAGATGCTACCCAGCATTTGTTAGCTCAGCTTCCAAAAATTAGAGAGTTATTGAAGGGCGATGTCGGTGCCGCCTTCGATGGCGACCCCGCGGCAAAATCTTACGAGGAAATAGTCATCAGTTATCCCTGCATCATAGCAATTGCAACATATCGCCTAGGCCACGAATTGTATCTGAAAGATGTGCCTTTGATACCTCGCATAATGACCGAATGTGCCCACGCAAAAACCGGCATTGACATCCATCCCGGCGCTACGATTGGCAGAAACTTTTTTATCGACCATGGCACCGGAGTTGTTATTGGTGAAACCACCATCATAGGTGAAAATGTGAAACTTTATCAGGGTACTACCCTCGGTGCACTTAGTTTTCCGAAGGATGAACGCGGAAGGATTATAAAAGGAGGCAAACGACATCCGACTATAGAGGACAACGTTACAATCTACGCCGAGGCAACAATTCTTGGCGATATAACTATCGGCAAAGGCGCTGTAATCGGCGGAAACGTCTGGATTAAGGAGTCCGTACCCGCAGGTGTTACCGTTACAACGCCGCACCCCGATTTGGTTTATACAAAACACGAAAATATTTAGGTATGCTCATTTAGCCGTTGCCGGTACGGCGACAAAAAATATTTAGCACCGACCCCTGTGGTCGGGGGACATTTAGATTGGGATTTTATACTTTGTTTGAGAGATTTGCTTTGGACGAAAAGTTACTTGAAAAAATCGAACGACTAAAGGCCGAGCGTAATGCTGTAATTCTTGCCCACAACTATCAGCTGGCCGAGATTCAGGACATTGCCGATTTCACCGGCGACTCTCTGGGCCTGAGTATCCAGGCCGCAAAGACTGATGCTGAGGTAATTGTTTTTTGTGGCGTAAGGTTTATGGCCGAGACCGCCGTTATTCTCTCTCCGCAAAAAACTGTCCTATTGCCTGACAGATTTGCCGGCTGTCCGTTGGCTGATATGATTACCGCACAGCAGCTCCGCGAATTCAAGCAAAAACACCAAGATGCACTAGTCGTCTGTTATGTTAATAGCCCCGCCGAGGTAAAAGCAGAAAGTGATTATTGCTGCACCAGTGCAAATGCCGTTGAGCTGGTTCGCTCTTTGCCAGCCGCTCAGCCGATTATCTTTGTCCCCGACCAGCATTTGGGTCAATTCGTTGCCCAAAAAACCGGCAGATACATTATCCTCTGGCCCGGCTATTGTCACGTTCACGTCGCGATAACCGAAGACGATATTAAAAACGCAAAGGCAAAATATCCTGATGCCGTTGTTATGGCCCACCCGGAATGCACAGAACCCGTCAAAGAGCTTTGCGACCAGATTCTCAGTACCGGCCAGATGTTAAAGTTCGTTGCTAATACAAAAGCAAAGCAATACATCGTCGCTACAGAGGTGGGAATGATTCACGCCCTGGAAAAACAAAATCCCGATGTCGAATTTGTTCCCGCAAGTAACAGGGCGGTCTGTCCTAATATGAAGCTTATTACTCTGGACAAGGTCGTCGGCTCATTGCAGTCTATGCAGTACAAAGTTACAGTGCCGGATGATATAGCTGTTAAAGCAAAAAAGTCAATTGATAGAATGATTGAGGTTTTACCGAAAAAATAATTAGGTTTCGAAATGGCAAAAGAGACTAAATATCATATAGAGACGTTAGCTTTGCACGCCGGCCAGCAGGCCGATTCCGATACTTTAAGCAGGGCCGTCCCCATTTATCAGACGACCAGCTACCTGTTCAAGGATACAGACCACGCTGCGAACCTCTTTGCTCTGAAAGAGTTCGGCAACATCTACACCCGGCTGATGAATCCGACAACGGATGTTTTGGAGAAACGGCTGGCCGCTCTGGAAGGCGGCGTCGGCGGCCTTGCCTTAAGCTCGGGTCAATCTGCTATCTACGTCAGTATCTTTAACATCTGTGGTGCCGGCGGACACATCGTCTCTTCTAATTCACTCTATGGCGGTACGGTCACGCTCTTTAGCCAGACCTTTGCCAAGCTCGGTATCGAGGTAACTTTCGTTGACCCGAAGAAACCGGAAAACTTCGCCGCCGCTATCAGGGATAATACCCGCCTGCTCTACATCGAGACCATCGGCAATCCAAAAAACGATATCCTGCAATACGACGAGGTTGCAAAAATCGCCCACGATAATGGCATGCCGGTAATTTGCGATAATACCGTTGCAACGCCGATACTATTCAGGCCGATTGAGCACGGCATCGATATTGTTGTTCATAGCTGCACAAAATTTATTGGTGGCCACGGCACAAGCATCGGCGGAGCCATTATCGACTCCGGTAAATTCGACTGGACAAACGGCCGATACCCTGAGCTTACCGAGCCCGACCCAAGCTATCATGGCGTCAAATATGTCGAAGCATTTGGCGAGCTTGCCTATATCATAAAAGCAAGGACCCAGTTCTTGCGTGATATGGGTTCCTGTATGTCACCTTTCAATGCCTTTTTGTTTTTACAGGGTCTGGAGACCTTGCACCTGCGTATGCCACGCCACAGTGAAAACGCTCTGAAGCTCGCACAGTGGCTCGAAAAAAGACCCGAAGTTACCTGGGTAAATTACCCAGGCCTCAAATCTCATTCCGATTATGAGCTTGCCAAAAAATATCTGCCGAAAGGCCAGGGTGCAATCCTCGGATTTGGCATAAAAGGCGGCAGACCAGCCGGTATCAAATTTATAAACAGCGTTAAATTAGCCAGCCATCTGGCCAATATTGGTGATAGCAAGACTTTGGTTATTCATCCTGCAAGCACCACACATCAGCAGTTGACCGAAAAAGAACAGCTTGCAGCAGGCGTTACTGATGATTATATTCGTGTATCCGTTGGAACCGAGCACATTGACGATATTATCGCCGACTTTGACCAGGCACTGAAGTTAAGTCAAAAGTAAGAATAACGGATAAAAGATATGAAATTCGAATTTCAAAGCGCGAAATACGAAACAAATTCTAAATTAGAATGTTCAAATTCTCAAAACTTACTGTTTGGGTCATTTGAATTTTGGTCATTTGATATTGTTTCGAATTTCGATATTCGGATTTCGGATTTGTAAAGAATACGAGAAAATGTGGGATTATACAGATAAAGTTAGAGACCATTTTTTCAATCCGAGAAACGTCGGCGAAATTGAAAATCCCGACGGTGTCGGTGAGGTCGGCTCTCTTGCCTGCGGCGATGCCTTGAAGCTCACATTCAAACTCGACAAAAGTGGCAAAATCGCAGATGCGAAGTTTAAGACCTTCGGCTGTGCAAGTGCCATAGCAACTTCGTCTGTACTGACTGAGATGATAAAGGGCCTGACTCTCGAAGAAGCTGCTAAGGTAACCAACAGGGATATCGCAAATTATCTCGGCGGTTTGCCTGAGCAGAAGATGCACTGTTCGGTTATGGGAAGAGAAGCACTCGAGGCCGCCATTGAAAATTACCGAACCGGCGGAAAGAAAAAGCACGAGCTCGAAGGCAACGTCGTCTGCACCTGTTTCGGCGTAACCGATAAGGAAATAGAGAGGGTAATACAGGAAAACAATCTTACGACCGTCGAGCAGGTAACGAATTACTGCAAAGCCGGCGGCGGCTGTGGCGGCTGCCAGGGCGAAATCGAAAAGCTCATCGAAAAAATCCAGGGTGACAAAATAAAACAGGCCGTCGCTCCTATACCTCGCCGGGGGGCAAAGCTTACTAATATCCAGAAGATTCAATTGATTCAGCAGACAATCAATGAGCAGATTCGCCCCGCCCTCCGCGCCCATGGCGGCAATATCGAACTCATTGACGTAGAAGGCAATAAAGTCATCGTTGCTTTCCGTGGAATGTGTGCCCAGTGTCGCCTGACAGAGTTTACTATGAAGGACGTCGTCGAAGCAAAGTTAAGGGAATTCGTTGACAAAGACCTTTTCGTTGAAGAGGATAGGGATTCTGCAAACCAGCCCCACAACCATAGAGAATAAATAATGAAGACCATATATTTTGACAATAACGCCACTACAAAGGTTGCTGAAGAAGTTCTGGAAGAGATGAAGCCTTTCATTTGCGAGCTTTACGGCAATCCTTCCAGTATGCACACCTTCGGCGGACAGGTCTCTCACAATATCCGCAAAGCCCGCGAGCAGGTCGCCGCCTTGCTTGGCTGCGACCCGACCGAGATTATTTTTACAAGTTGTGGCACCGAATCCGACAACGCCGCTATAAAAGGAACTCTTGCCGCGTACCCAAACAGGCGCAAGGTCATAACCACCAGAGTTGAGCATCCCGCCGTTCTTTCGGTTTGTCGCGATTTGGAAAACAATGGCTATACGATTGTCGAATTGGCCGTCGATAAACAAGGCCGCCTCGATTTAGCCGAGCTTGAGGATAATCTCGACGATGACACCGCCATCGTTTCGATAATGTATGCCAACAACGAGACAGGTGTCATTTTCCCCCTTGAAAAAATCGCCGAAATGGTAACCGACAAGAATGTCGTTTTTCACACCGATGCAGTACAAGTGGTGGGTAAAATCCCTTTGAATCTGTCAGAAAGCAATATCGATTTACTCAGTCTCTCAGCCCATAAATTGCACGGCCCGAAAGGAGTAGGTGTTCTTTACGTCAAAAAGGGAACTCGGCTGACGCCATTTATGTTGGGCGGCCATCAGGAGGCAGGCCGAAGGGCCGGAACCGAAAATGTCCCCTGCATCGTCGGACTCGGTAAGGCCTGCGAATTGGCAGGAAAAAATATCGAAGCCGAAAATAACAAAGTCAAATACCTCCGGGATAAATTGGAAAGAGCCATTTTGAAAACCTGCCCCGATTCTCAATTAAATGGCGACAGGGAAAATCGTCTGCCCAATACCACTAATATCAGCTTTGAGTTTATCGAGGGTGAAGCTATTTTGCTTATGCTCGATAAATACGGCATCTGTGCCTCCAGCGGCTCTGCCTGTGCCTCCGGCTCGCTCGAACCCTCTCATGTCTTGCGCGCAATGGGCGTTCCTTTCACCGCCGCTCACGGCTCCATTCGTTTCAGCTTATCCAGATACAACACCGAAGAGGAGGTCGACTTCACCATCAAAAAACTCCCACCGATTATAGAAAAACTCCGCAAGCTCTCACCATTCGTAACAAAATAAAAGTCTCTATAATTGTGGGTATCTGTCTGGACCTGTATAATCAACTGTCAGGATTTTCTAAGGAAAGGTATTGATTATGATGATGACGAGAATTTTACAATTTGTTCCTGTTTTGTTGTTCGCGATGGTCTACATTGGTGTATTTGTATGTATCATATGGTTATTTAGCCGCTTTGTCAGTGCAGTTGAGAAGATTGCTAAGAAGATTGAAAACTCCGACAAAATTTGATGCTGGCATTTGTTTAGC
>CAYSJK010000060.1:0-12498 GCA_964431375.1 uncultured Pirellulales bacterium | reverse complement strand
AAAAGTAAGTCGATTTTTGAGGCATTCTCTCGCCGGCATCTGTAACTTCTTTTAGCTGCTGCATTTTTAACGGATTCATCAAGAAAGCTGCTTGTCTATGCCCATTGTCAACATTGGAAATTAATTCGTCAATAACATCACCGGTATCTTTTACATACTCGACGTTACTGCTGCTGGCCAGACATTCAGCGTCGATTCCCAAAAGTTTTTCCAGAATTAACTTATGGAGAACAGAGACATCAAGTTCCCTCCAGGCCTTGCTCTTATCAGGATTAGCAGAATCCATTGCTTGTTTGTTTTTAAAAACCGCGACGTAGAAAGTATTGTTACCACCGTAAATTCCAAATGCATTTTTGAGCTTATCATGCTCTGCCTTCATTTGTGTAAGCATTTTTTGCTTTGCTTCGCCCTTGGTGTGCTCTGAATCGAAAGGGTATTCTGTAATCTCGAAATCTTGTTTAAGCCCGTCAATGAGTTTATTAATGCTGAAGTTCTTGATATTAGCAATAAGTCGGTGTGTAGCTAAAATAATCAGCCCGCCGTGGAGAGTATTTACAAAGGCGGTCATCTGATAACCGGCTGCCGGATTAGAGCTTTCCTGGAGGTAATTTAAGGCAGTTTCATAACGATGATGGCCATCTGCTATGATGCAGCTTTTATCGTTCATCATTTTTATGATTTGCTCTATATCTTCTTTAGCCGTTACCGCAAAGAGCCGGTGTCTTACATTTTGTTCATCGAGAAAGTCGATAAGCGGTTTTTGTCCGATTGTATTTTCAGTGATTTTATCTGCGATTTGCTTCTGGTCCTCATAAAGCATAAAGACCAGGCCGAAGTCGGCATTAGTAGCTCTTTTTAGTTTGAGCCGGTCAATTTTCGGCTCATCGAGGGTATATTCGTGCGGTTTGACCATTTGGCCCAATTCTTCGAGTTTGGCTAAAGAGATGAAACTGCTGCGCTGGAATCCCACGCCGGCAATTTGAAAATCCTGCAGGTAGGCGTAAATAGATTCTATTGCGTCCTGTTTTAAGATACCCTTTTCTATCCAGCTATTAAAATAATCAGCAGCTCTTGTGTATTGGTTGTTATTGTCATCAGAAATGGCGGTCCTGCCTTTGATTATCCGCACGATATTATACTCACTCTTTTCATAGAGCTTCTGTTGTTCTTTGACGCTGATTACATCATAAGGCGGGCTGATACAGCTTCCCACCTCGCCGACTACACCGGCGTCAAATCTAAATGCTTTGAATGGCCTAATTTCCATACAATCCTCAATGTCTTGTGGCTAATTAGATTCACCTATAAAATTGCCAAAATCACAAAAACCTAACTTCTACTAAAAGTACAGCAAATTGTCAAATGCGTTTAGAACATCTTAAAAATAGAAGGAAATATGGAGTTAATTGTGTGACAGAAAAATCATTACACATTTTGGCTCTTGGCTTTTTTCTTTTCTGCGAGATAGTCGTTGATTGCCGCGGCTGCGATTCGCCCCTGGCCCATCGCTAATATTACCGTCGCGGCCCCTAAAACAATATCTCCGCCGGCATAAACACCTTGAAGTGATGTTTTACAGTTCTCATCAACAACAATATTGCCCCACTTGTTAAACTCCAGTCCGGGAGTTGTCTGGCGAATCAACGGATTTGCGATGTTGCCGATCGCTATAATTACTGTATCAACTTCGATTGTGAATTCTGAACCTTCGATAGGGATAGGTCTTCGCCTGCCCGATTCATCCGGCTCGCCAAGGCGATACTTTAAACATTCGATAGCGGTTACATGGCTGTTTTCATCGCCGATTATACGTTTTGGACTTTGCAGTATGTGAAATTCAATGCCTTCTTCTTTTGCGTGCTGGACTTCCTCAATCCTGGCGGGCATTTCTTTTTCCGTTCTTCGATAGACAAGATAGACCTTCTCGGCGCCGAGCCGAACCGCCATTCGGCTGCAGTCCATTGCGACATTACCTCCGCCGATAACCGCCACTTTCTTCGAGCGGGCGATTGGAGTATCAGCACCTTTGCCGAAGTCGTAGGCCTTCATAAGATTTGCGCGTGTAAGATATTCATTGGCGCTATATACGCCGACAAGCGATTCTCCTTCGATACTCATAAAGCTTGGAAGTCCCGCCCCAACACCGATGTAAACGGCATCGAAGCTGTCTTCTTTCATCAGTTGTTCGATGGTTCTTGTTCTGCCGACAATAAAGTTACAGACGATTTTGACTCCCATCTTTGTTAGAGTGTCGATTTCCTCTTGCACGATGGCCTTGGGAAGCCGGAATTCCGGGATTCCATAAACCATAACACCGCCCGGCTTGTGAAATGCCTCGAATATAGTAACATCGTGACCTGCCCTTCTTGTATCTGCGGCGGCGACGATACCGCCGGGGCCTGAGCCGATTACCGCTACTTTCATCCCCGTCTCAGGTGCAACCTCGGGAACCTCGGTGTCATCTTCGCCATAGTCAGCAATAAATCTTTCGAGCCGTCCTATTGAGACAGCTTTGGTTGGGTCCTTGAACTTCAAACCAACCGTGCACGTCTGCTGGCACTGTACTTCCTGTGGACACACCCTCCCGCATACTGCCGGCAATAGGGAATTTTCTTTAATTATTGCCAGTGCCTTTTTGTAATCACCATCAGCAATTGCCGCTATAAAGTCCTGTATTCTTATCTGCACCGGACAGCCCTTAATACAAGGTGCATTTTTACATTGCAGACACCGCATAGCTTCCAGCCGTGCCTGAGTCTCAGTATATCCCAGTGCTACTTCATTGACGTTACTTCTTCTGGCAACCTCGTTTTGTACCGGCATATCCTGGGGAGGTATTTTGTACCTGTCAGCCGGCTTAAGCTTACCGGTTCTTTGCTTTTCCAGGAGCTCCTGCAAAAATTCTTGTCTTTTCCTGTCTGTCACTTCAAAAAGTCCTCAAAAATTACCTGCAACAAGGCAGATCCGAATCTCGAATCCAAATTACCGAAATTCAAATGACCTAAACATTTGTTTTGGAAATTTGTACATTTGAAAATTCGAATTTGTTTCGTGCTTCGGATTTCGAATTTCGTGCTTTTCTTTGCCTCACATTTCGTGATTCGGATTTCGAGTTTTATCCAGGCCTATTTTACATCGGTGCTTTTGATAGTCTTCGTGTGCTTTTTGTTCCTGGTCTTTATAGGCGTTAAGTCTTTTTATCATCAAATCGAAGTTGACCTTATGCCCGTCGAATTCCGGCCCGTCAACACAGACGAATTTCGGCTCACCGTCAAATTCGATTCGACAGCCGCCGCACATACCGGTTCCATCAACCATAATCGTATTAAGCGATACCTGCGTCGGTATATTAAATTGCCTTGTTACCTCACAGCAGAATTTCATCATTATAGCCGGGCCAATCACAAATACCTGGTTGGGTTTCGGCTTACGCTCACAGACCTCTTTGAGCGGCTCGGTTACAAGAGCTTTCCGCCCGTATGAGCCGTCATCGGTTGTGATTATCAGCTCATCGGAAATCTGAGCGAATTGTTCCTCGAGGATAAGCAGCTCCCTTGTCCGTGCTCCAATAATGCTGATTATTTTGTTATCCGCTTCTTTCAGGGCTTGTGCAATAGGTAGTAATGGTGCATTGCCAATACCCCCGCCCACACATACGACAGTGCCAAAATTTTCGACGTGGGTCGGCTTACCAAGGGGGCCGACAACGTTGGCGATTTCTTCGCCTTCTTTTAAATCCGATAATTCCGCCGTGGTTTTGCCGACACGCTGCCATGTCAGACGAATTGTTCCTTTTTCTGGGTCGGCATCGACTATAGTCAGCGGTATCCGCTCTGAGTATTCACTATTTATATTGATTATGACAAATTGCCCCGGCTTCCTTGCCTGAGCAATAAGAGATGCTTCGATTTCAGCCGTGAAAACGTTTTCTGAAAGCTGTTTCTTGGATACAATTCTGTGAGACACTATTGTTTACTTTCTTCTTAAACATATCACGGGCTGGAAGCCCGTGATACCACGGCCAGGATGGCCGTGGTACAATTATTTTGGCCTTTATAGGCCTCTGTGTCAAGAACCAATGAGGCCCGCTTTACAAATTAACATTTTTTCGGTTGTTTTCTTAAAGGCACTTCCGAATATGATTTGTATGACATGCTTATTCGATATCGGCGATGTCGCTTTCGGGCTTGCCAACCAGATATATCCGGTTTTTCCCGCTGCGTTTTGCCTCTAATAGTGCTTTATCTGCCTGCTGGAACAGCTCCCGCATTGTCGAACTATCGCGAGGATAGGTTGCCAGGCCGCCGCTTATTGTTAGAGTCCCTTTGCCTTCCGGGCCTAATAAGTGCAGCTCGGCCTTTTCAAACTCTCTTCTGAACCGTCTTGCTATGAAAATTGGTTCTTTAGGATGGTCAGCTGTTGCCGAGCGTCTCTCGGTTTCAGGACCGGATGGTTTATCTCGTCCACCATCCCAGAAAGCAACTGCAAATTCGTCACCACCTATCCTGCCAACAACATCGTGACTGCGGCAGCACCGCCGAATCAGAACAGCCGCTTGTTTTAACACCTCGTCGCCTGCCAAATGACCGTAAACATCATTATAATGCTTGAAGTTGTCGATATCGAAAATAAGTAGTGTCACCTGCCCGTTTGTTTGGCTGGCTCGTTCTATAATCTGCCTCGAAAATTCCCATATATATCTTCTGTTCTTCAGACCCGTCAAATCATCCTCAGTAGCTAGTTTTTCGAGCACTCTTATTTTCTTTTCTATAGTCGTATCTGATGTGACAGGTGAAATAGCAGCCGCTTTCTGACGACCCTGAAAAGATATAATAGACTCGTAAAATCCGTCTGCTTCGATTGGACAAATCAAATAATCGTCTGCCAAAGTTGTGCCGTTGAAAGTCGAGCCGGTAAGCTGTATTGCTATCGGCTCTTCGTACATCTGAGCCAGCAGAATAATCTTCGCATCGCAGTCTTCTCTTAAGCTCTTCAAAGCTGAATCTAATTTATTGATTCCCCGCATTACTATTGCAATTGCTTCAAAACTGCCATTCGAAACGGCATTGGTCGCATCAGATATATTGTCACAGACTTCACAGTTATTGATGATAGAGCCGGTGTGCAAAAAGACCTTGCTGACGTCGCCCACCAGAAGGATTTTTTGACTACCTCCGTGAAAGTAATTTGCTCTATCTGCGGTCATTATCTCTTTACCACCCTGACAAATTTATTGTATTGCTGATAAATTTGCCCTCTATACTACAAACGTTTTCTCCTGTAAAGGTCGATTGGAGCTATTCATATTCACCCGTCCAACTTTAAAAATGCTGACATTTCTATTATATCAGCAGTTACGGAAAATGACAAACTAATTCCAATGGGACTAAAGCGTTCTTTGAATTTTTTCAAAACACAATTTATTTGCCCCACAGCCAGCTTTCGGCAAAGACAGCCAAATCATGTTCCATTATTCGACTTTGGCAGGTCATCCAGTATCTTTTTGACCTGTTCGGTGCTGAAACTCTCCGGATACTTTTCTGTAAAGCTTGTCAAAAGTGCTCTGGCTTCGGTTAGATATTTTTTCTTCAGTTCCGAATTCGGCTCGTTCTGATATAGACCTATCTTCAAACGGGCCAATTCGTATAATGCCTGCATTCCACCGTCAGTATCCTGGAATTTCTCGTGCAGCTCGGCCAGTTTTTCAGAACGCAGTTGCTCGTCAGCAACCAGTTTTATCTGGGCCAATAAAATATTGTCGCGAAGTGGGTTATCTTTATCTGTTTGTTTCAGCAGTCTGTCCAGGACATCGGCATAGTCGATAGATTGTGGATTTAACATAACAAATTTCGCCAAAAGCTTATCGGTCTCCGGCGTGCCGGTTCGGTTTTCCGGCCCTATGAGATTACGAAGCTGATTTACTCGTATTTGCAAATCGGATAACTTAAATGCCGTCATTGCCGACTCAGCCGGAGGTTTGAATGGGCTGAAGAATGTGTCAACCTGTGGTTGTTCTTTTTCGAGGTTTTTCAGCCGCTCAGCTACTATTTTTTGTGCATCGGCAAGAAGTTTGCCAGCCAAATCAAACTCAGCCCTGCCTGCCCAGTCTTTTGCGATACGCCATCGTGCCTCAAGCGACTCGCTGCTTTCGGGAAAGTTCTCATAAAGCCGGTACCAAACAAGCAAAGATTCCTGATGTGGGTAGTCATTATAAAAATGCAGAACCTCTTTTTGACCAAGAAATTTAATATCTGGGCGGTATTCGCTCAATAGTGCTTTATAGTACAGCGCTATTGGCATACGTGGACTTTGCGCTCGCTTGCCTATAAATAAATCGTACTGACGTAATAGCCATTGTCTCTTCGATTGATATTGTAGCTCTTCTGGCACTATAAACCAGCTTGGCCAGCGGTCCTTGTTTAACTGGTGCTGAATCTCCTTTTTCAGCTCTTCACGCAGAGCTATTTCGTCTGCGGGGTAAAAGAATCCTGCCAGATATTTTTTAATCGCGGGGTCTCTTATCGTTCTGTCTAATGCTTCTGTTATACTTTGGTCGTGAAACTCGGTTGCCTGTTCCGGGGAATTATTGGCTATATAGAGCTGGTAGTCTAATTCGTCGAAGCCTATTCTTAATTCAAAAGTCACAATGGCCAGAAAAAGGAATACTGTCGTAACTATCCAGACCAGGCCGGGCCGATAGCGAGTATAATGCCCCACTCCAAGAACGATTCCGGCTATACCCAGGCCGATAAGCCACGCACAGACCCACGGCGCAAAGGAAAAGCCCCATTTAATCGGTTCTACTCCTTTTGCTACACCGAGAAATCCCCAGTAAATAAGTTGTGGCGCCGTACACAATGCTATTGCAATAAAACGCGAGCGAAAGCGAACCGGACGACACGCTGCTGCAAAACAGCTTATTAAAACGCAAATCGCAAAGCCAGGCAGATTGGCCAGAAAAATCACCGCAAGAATAAAAAGAAGACTGTAACGAAAACTCATAAGCTGGGATATCAACACCGGTACAACCGCAAGGATTCCCATAAGCAGGCCTATTACCAGGATTTGCCAGGGATATTCAAATACACTCACACCCGTTGTGATGGATTGTGCCAAACGCCAAAGTGACAGCGTCATCGCATCTTCAATGTCAAATGTCCAGAATGCCCCGTTAACTATTTTTGACCAGAAAAGGCAGCTTAAGGCAAATGCGCCGACGGCAAGAAGCCAACACCTCTGAACGTTTTTATGGCTGTAGTGCAGCGTAGGACCGACTGCCATAAAAGACTTTGACGCCACTATGGGCGTTTTTTCAGTCTCTTTATTTTCCATAAACTCACCTCGTCGTGCTTCGTGACCTGGCTCTGCGGCCACGGGCGACGGGCAACATCACACGAATTTATGTCCCTTCACCGCTGCTGCCAAGATAAGCAATCTGTTCGGCTGTGAGTTGGTCTATCTTAATCGACATCGATTTGAGCTTGAGCTTGCTTACCTTTTGCTCTATCTCAATCGGAACATCGTGGACTGCAACGGCAAGTTTGTCTTTGTTTTTTATTACGTATTCTGCCTCCAGCGCCTGCGTTGCAAAGCTCATATCCATCACACACGCAGGATGACCCTCCGCAGCCGCAAGGTTAATTAATCGTCCTTCAGCCAAAAGACAAATCCGTTTGTTATTTTTCAGAATATATTCGTCAACATGGTTGCGAACATTGCGGTTTACTTTCTTGCTCATTTTTTTCAGTGCCGGTATATCTATCTCAATGTTGAAATGGCCACTGTTTGCCACGACGGCTCTGTCTTTCATCACACGGAAATGCTCAGCCCGTATGACGTTTTTATTACCCGTAAGTGTCACAAACAACTCGCCCTCCTTTGCCGCCTGTGCCATCGGCATAACTTCAAAACCATCCATTGCCGCTTCAAGGGCCTTGATTGCGTCAACTTCCGTAATAACTACGATTGCCCCCATCCCTCTTGCCCGCATAGCAAAGCCCCGCCCACACCAGCCGTACCCGGCTGCAACAACCTTTTTACCGGCCATTAGAAAATCAGTCGCCCGAATAATGCCGTCTACTGTTGACTGGCCTGTACCGTAGCGGTTGTCGAATAGATGTTTGGTGTCAGCGTCGTTCACGGCAATAACAGGAAATTTTAATAAGCTGGCGTTTGCCATCGCCCGAAGCCGAATAACGCCCGTTGTCGTTTCTTCCATACTTGCGATAATCCGGTGGCCCTCTTTTTTCCTGTGAGTATGCAGTTCGTTTACCAAATCAGCTCCGTCGTCAAATGTAATAACCGGCTTATGGTCGATTGCCGCATTGATATGCTTGTAATAAGTGCTGCGATTTTCGCCACAGATGGCAAAGACCGGTATCTTAAAATCCTTGACTAACGAAGCTGACACATTGTCCTGAGTGCTCAGCGGATTGGATGCGCAAAGAACCACATTTGCACCGCTGGCTTTTAGTGTCCTTGCTAAATTAGCCGTCTCAGCGGTTATATGCAGGCATGCCGAAACGTTTTTGCCTGCTAATGGTCTGCTTTTTGCAAATCTCTTACGTATCGCCGCCAGTACCGGCATATCATTATCTGCCCATAAAATCCGCTTCTTGCCTTCGGATGCCAGCGACAAATCTGCTACGTCGTACCTCATTTATTAGCCCTTTCAAAAATGATTAGAATTAATGATTATAAAGTAAAAGGATGAATTTTGCAATTGTTAATTTGACGAAAATTAACAATTAGCCTCGTGTTGTTAGCAGGATTTGGTTTGGAAGGTTCTATTGCTACATTTCAGCCACCCTCCATATAAGCTTATTTATTTGCTGCCAAGCATCGAAATCTTAGACTAACGACGACCGCCGGTTATCCTCGTCGACCCTCTCCTCGTTAGTTCGTCATACCTCTCTCGGCCATATCCTGTCTCTGAAATCTGTCGTGTGCTTTCATCAATTATGCTTCCCCAATCTCGCAAAGGTTGCTTCTTTTGTTTTATGGACTTTTGGATGTCACCAAATGCGGCCTGCAATTCTCTGCTCCAATTCATTGCTCTGATAGGCATTCGCTCTATGTGTATTCCATCAGAGCTGTAAAGCATATCATAGCAATCCCTGGCAGCAAGTTTCTTGCCGCCAGACCAGTTAGTCACGGGTGTAACATCAACAAGGACTGCTCCGGTACCATAGTCAATTGTCTCGGGTACTGTAATACCAGACTGTTCGTCTTCAGGATTCAATTCAACACGCTTAACCTTACCTATAACTTCTCCCTGCCTGACAGGAAACTTCTCACTGTGCCAGTAACCTAACGCATATTTACAGACCTCCACCGTAACAGTTTTTGCCGCTTCTTGTATATCATTTGCAAAGAGATAGGTTTTTCCGGGAATCTCTATAACAGGCGTTACATTAGAAAAATCACTCCATAAAATAACGTCGTTTTTGCGATATTTGTCTTGTTCACTGAATTGATTTGTCCCTGCTATTGGATTAAAAACGCCCAACCTAATTCTGTATTGGTACTTCTTATTTGGTTCAACTGTATCGTCGTGTGCCCAGAATACTAACGGCTCACGCATCTTGGCGAACTCTGTGCTTGGAGTAATCAAAAGAGCATACAATTCGCTATCAATATCGCTTTCCAGTGGTCCCCTTAACGTATCCCTGACTCCCATTGCTGCAAGTTCTTCTTCGCGTTGACGTTCATCAGTTACTCTCCCTCTTGCTGTTCGGCTTCTTCTTGTGCTCGTTGTGCTTGAAGGATAGCGCTCTCTATCGCTACGGGAGCTTCTTGAGGCTACTCTACTTCCGGTTCTGCTGCCGCCACCATAGAGACCTTCCGTGCCGTATTCTCCGGACCCTCCGCCAAGTCCTCCTGTACGTGCTCTTGTATCCGGCCTTGCTGTACGCCTCTCATCGAGTCTTTCCTGAAGCTCTTTCTCGCGTTCCTCTCTTGCTTTCTCAAGGGCCTCACGCCTCGCCTCCAGTTCTTCCTGTCTTTGCTGCTCCAGGTATTTCTTGTGTATCGTGGGAGGATACCACTGTTCTTCTGCAGAGGCTATACTGTAGGCCCCTGGCTGCAATAGATTTATTTGCACTTCCAGACGGTCAAATTGAAGCATCCTTACTGTTAGCCCACCTGGAGGCAGGTCTTGAACTTTTTCTATCACTTTAAATATATTCCTGTGAGGGTCAATCCTGGTTCGGGGCACATTTACCCAGTCGCTCCAGGTACCGTCGAAATTCAGTTCTTGTCTTTGTAGCTGGACCGCTGCAAAAAGCGGTCTCGCAAGGCACGGGTCATACCATTCTTCCTTCTTAACTGCTTCGCCGGCGAAACAGTTGTTAAACCTCTCGTATAATTGCGCAGAGTCAAACTTTCCTTCTACAGTTACAAAGTCTATATCATTCGGCTCGCTACTACCTTTTTTATAAAGATTTTGCTCGTTAACAGAGCCGATAGGTACATAGGCAACCGCCCTGATGTGCTCAACTGCCACCTCATTGACTTCGCCGATGAATGGAAGTTCATATTCTCTTGCAAAAGTTGCTTCCAGTGAGCTAATACTTGGTTGTGGCGGATATAAACGAACGTCAATATTGCTTATGGCTGAATCAAACATCGAGGCAAAACGTGGCAAACACGGTTCGTATGGCTCTGGTCGTTTCGCTGGTTTATTTAGCTTCTGCTTTAAGAGTTCTGCCTCTTTATTTATCTCAATATCAATCCTGCTGGGGGAAAGTTTATCTCCGTCATATTCTACTTTGTTCGGGCTAATATAAATAAAAAGAATCACCAGGCATACAAGCCCGACAACCGCCAAAACTATCTTTTCAATGTGTAATTCGAAAAATTCGCTTATCTTACTCAACATATCTCATATCCTGCTGTTCGTATAAAGTATTTCTTTTCACTTTTTTTCTTGACTCTCTCACTTTTTAATTGTTTTTATCGGCAGACGTTTGTGCTTCTTTGACGGATTCTGGTTTAATTTCTTCATAGCCTGCTTTATTGAAGATATATTCACAAATTAAATCCATTTCTACCACGGCCTCATCACTATAACGATAGAGACGGTGACGTTGCGCTTCTCGATTGATTGACCTCATCTTGCTTTCCAGTATTGTTATCTGGTTGCGCTTGTAAATCTGCTCTTGCTCGTTGCCGGAGAAGCCTGCAAATTTATGCTCTTTGGCGCTGCAGAGCTGCTGCATAAACGGTAAAACTGCTTTTGTGCTGACTATAACTACAACCTTAAAGTGTATAACGTCAGTATCATCATTGCAGTATCTTGCCGTGCAGGATTCTATAGCCGAATCTCTGGGTGAAAAAATATAAACAGGCCTGTCTGTACCTGTCTTTTTTGTCCCGGCATTACTGGACGGCATGCGACCACCGTATATACTGTCCGTCCCGTATACACTTCTAACCAGGTTGAAAGTTACATTTATAAGCCGTTTGACCGGTGATGTAATAACACTCTTGGAACCGGCGTCGGCATTCATAGCACCTATCGTATTGATAACATCTTCAATGACCCAGTAAGTCAACTGGGAATACCAGCAGTCTTCAACTGCCTCTTTTATTCCGGAATCATATTTATATTCTCTCCAGAATTCATAACCGCTCAAATCAACTGGGTTTATATATACAGAAGCAGATCTTGCTCTATCCCGGCAGATTTCATCCACTATCGTGTCTTCAACCGTATTACGTGCCCCATATGGCGTTTCTACTGGTCTGGTCCTGGCGCCCAGCCTCATCGACAAATCCGCCTCCCGATATCTGCTCTGAAGACCGGAAACTTTTGGTGATTTTTCCAAAGCTCTATTAAGCTCGGCTTCTGTGGGACAATCGCGGGCGTTTACACTGGTGACTAATGCCTCCAAAGCCGTGTTATACTTTTTGCCAAATTCCTTGAAGGTAAACTGGGACTTATCTTTGGGCTCAGGGAATATTTTGTAGCTTAATAGCTCTCTTTGCGTGCTTCGCTTCGCTAAAAGTGCTATATCATTGGCATCGCTTGCGTATTCTTTTTGCCTCGCTGCTTCTTCTTTCCATTGCTCGCTGGAAACAGCCTCTCTACCCAGGGACTGAATTCTTCTACCTCTTTTTGCAATACTTTCACTTTCTATTTGTTTTGTGAGCTTACTGCTCACTAACTGGGTAGGTATTAAGAGAAGTATACCAACCAGCCCGACAATAATGGGAACCAGAAGTGACGAGCTTTTTTTAAGAACACTTAATTTTTGAATAATAACTTTTAGAAAATCCATTGTAGCCCACCAATCTTGACTGTCGCCCGCCCCCAGCGTCTCCCGACGCAAGTCGGGGCAGCGGGTCAGACAAGTTATTTCATTATTGGCTTTATCTTATTATCTTTGCACATTGTGATTTTTCCTGCATATCACTTCGCCTCGGCTTGTCAGCTTCGAAAGCTCGGTAATCAGTCTTCTAAAAGACCCTCTTAATCCTCACTCGTTTTTTCTGCCC
>CAYSJK010000059.1:0-12504 GCA_964431375.1 uncultured Pirellulales bacterium | reverse complement strand
GAGCAACGGATTTCTAATCCGTAGGTCGCAGGTTCGAGTCCTGCCGGGCGTGTTCGATTCAGAGTCAATGTAATTTAAGTGGTATCTAACACCCACACCTCCAATCGTATGACCGGTACAAAATCTACATCTACAGGGGCAGCCTCTCGATGTTCGTATGCTTGCTACTGATAAAAGCAGCCACTGAATTGGCCACGGTGAGGGTTTGGTGTAATAGGCCATATCAAAAAGTTCATAAGAGGGAAAGCCCAAAATTTTACGACTAATGACTTAAACAATGTAATTATGCAAACTTAACGGTGAACTCTCAGCAGTTTGAAAGCATCCTCACCGCCGTTTATTAAGTGGACCAATGGCGCAGGTCTGTCAACACCTTCGACGAACTTAGGTCTCGCTACCCAGGGTGTAATACTCAAAACCCCCGTCAAATCCATCCAGTGCTCAAGGCGTGCCACGGGCAAATCCCATGTCATATGGAAATGATTGGCTGGCGGATATTGCTTGTACTCGACCATACTGGCATATTTCGGTACTACGAATGTATGCGGCCACGTCGGTGTGGTCAGGTTGCACATCGCCTGGCCAAGTTCTTTCGGCACTTCGGTTGTATGAGCTTCGTCCCATATCATACTAAATAGTCCCGTGACACTACTATAGGCCATTCGGCCGGCAATACCTTCAATCCCAGCCGGTGTCATAAATGTAACTGAGTTGCCACCGCCGGGGAAATAACCAGCATCCGCCAGAGGCATTGCCACGCTGTTCATTATTTCTCTGACCGATGCTCCGGTGTTCGCAGACCAGTCAAATGCAGCACTACCGGAATTGTCACCGTCGACCAGTCCTTTATAGAACCAGTCCGCCTTTTTATCCGGCTTTTTGAGGCCGATTTTCTTGGCAAGCTCTTTAATTTCCCAGGCCTCCCAGACCTTTCTAAAGTCCATAAATAAAGGCGGATTCCCGCCTGACAGATATGTCATAAACAGCATTGTCAAAAGTCCCTGCACATCCGCTTCGGTAGCGTATGGAAGTGGTGCTTTTCGGCCGGTATGGTCAAATGTACTGTTAAAGAGCGACTCCATCACATCGGCTACCGGCAGCGGAATTCCCCGCAGGTCGCTGCCCCATTCCAACTGACTCATAAAGCCACCGCCAACCGCATTTAGCTCTGCCATCAGGTCACGAACTATCAAATACATTGCCAGTTCTTGATTGAATCTCTCGCTGTCCCCTTCGTCCCGAAGCTCTAATCGGTTGCCTACGTATCTATTGACCCATCCCCGCAATACCTTGAGCTCCTTTTCTTTGTATGCTTTTTTGTTCAGCATATCGGCTAAGAGCTTCATATCCAGACGTGTAATTTCCAAACCGAAGGTGTTTCTCGTTGGAATAATATGTGCAAGTGCTGTTTCCATTCCCATCGAGTCGTGGCCGAAAATTGCAACTCTTCGGCCCCGCAGGGCCACAGCCGTTACCGCAGCATAACACCAGTCGATTAGGTTCTTTGCGGTCTGGCTGGTCATCTTTGGATTCATCCCGGTATCCGGCCAGGTGCCCACATTCAAAGCAACCATTCGTCCGTACTGGCTGATTGCACCATTGAGCGCATGAGCATAGACAACGCCCGGCTTGGGGCCGCTGTTACCGCAGATAATGTTGATAGGAGTATTGGAAGGGAACTGCTGCAGCAGAGAGATAGTCGTAAGCTGTGGAAACGCCCACGTATCAGGAACGCAGACCAAAATATCCACACCGGCTTTGCGGAACTGCTGAGCGACAATGTCAGCTTGCCGCTCGCCATCTACCAATACAGTCGAATAAACAACGGACACCAGTGTTTTATCTGGTAAGACCACAGAACAGCTGATTATATCAGCCGCCATCTTTGCAATGTTCTGGCAGCGAGTTCTGCTGGCCTTATCAATCCGCGGGTCGCTCGTGGCAAAGACACCGATAACCGGAACCTTCGGCTCGGCTTTTTTTATATTTGGTAAACGTACCGCGGTTACTTTCTTTGCCATTTTGATACTCCTTTATCGATTGTAAACGGTTAGTCGCCTAACCTTTTTTGCTGCCTTGATTACTCAAATGCGGATATATCCTCCAGTAATTTTCTTACAAAGTCCAGAAACTGGGCTGCGTATGCTCCGTTGGCAACTTTGTGGTCCACCGATAGAGTCATATTCATAATCTTGCGAACAACCATACTATCGTCATCCGGGACACAGGTATCTATTATCTGCCCGATACCTAAGATGCTGCACTGGCCGGGCACGACTATCGGAATGAAAGATTCTATCCCAAAGGCGCCAAGATTGCTTACTGTTATGCAGCCGCCTTCTAAATCTGTCGGAGCTAATCTATTGCTGCGGGCATTCTCAATTAACGCCTTACTGTCACGCGCAATCTCGAAGATATCCTTTTTATTCACGTCCTTGACGATTGGAGCGACCAAACCGCCCGGCACCGCAATAGCAAATCCAATGTTGATTGCCTCTGCCAGCTGGATGCTGTCATCGATGGATTGTCCTGTCATAATTGGAAATTTCTCCAGGCCTGTTGCAACTGCTTTTATAATAAAATCATTATAGGAGACTTTCACCCCGTTAGAAATTTTACCTTTTCCTCTCATATTATTCCCCATTGAATTTCTAACGGGGTGAACATCACTGGTTTTACCCAGCCCCTCCGAGGGGCTGGGTTTATTTAGCCTATTTCGCAATTTCACCAACTCGGTTACATCGACCTTTACAGTCAGATAGAAGCAGGGTATTTCTCGCTTCGATTGCAGCATTCTTTGAGCGGTTATTTTCTGCAGCCGGCTAAGCGGTATCGTCTCTCTCGGTTTGGCTTCAGTCTCCTCCAATTCTTTGTTGGCTAGTCCGGGGGTAACCGCAGTTTCAGCAATTTTCTCTGTTGAGGATGTAGCTTGCTGTACGGCTGGTGTTTCCTTTCTCAGTTTATCTACGAAACTTTGAGGAACTTTTTCGTCCTTACCGCCAAGAACCAAAATCGGCGCTCCAACTTGTACTGTCTGGTCCGCTTCGACAAGGATATATTTTACAAAGCCGCTATCGGGCGACTCCATCTCCAGCGTTGCCTTGTCGGTCTCTATCTCAAAAATCACATCGCCCTTTTCAACCTCATCGCTGACCTTGACCAGACAGCTTATAATGATTCCTTCCTCCATTGTTTCTCCGAGCCGTGGTAGTCTTACTTCTTTTGCCATTTATAGAAACCTCATTTTTTTCGCATTATGTATTAGTCATACAATTGCATCAGCGTCTTCAATTGCAAAGGACAATATAGCACATCTGTTCCATAAAATGCAACCGAAAACGCCATCAGCAACCTGCTATGCAAAAATTATAAGGTTGTCTGTCCTCATCTTGGTTATCAGATTTTGTGTAATGAATGATAAATATTTTGAAAGGCCGCAGCGTTTAGCTGGCTCAGCATTTGCCGCATTACTGCGAGGCGAATCCGGATTCCCACTCGTTAATGAACTTTTGCTGTCGTTCTGTCAAAGCGGCTATACCACCAAATCTCTGTGCCCAGCTGCGTATCATAACCGAGCTGGTAGTAACCTCGGCGATAACAGGAGCAGTTTTTTTATCCCCAGCCACAAAAAGTCCCAATCCCTTTACTATAAAAGCCGCCGATGGTCTTTTTCCTTTGCGGACCAGATTCGTTAACCTCCGGGCGATTGTTTCGACATCGCAGGTTTCAACCCACATTGCCGGGCCGTTGGCGTAAACAAGCTCAGCCGGAGTAAGCGCCTCTCTCGCCAGTAGTTTCGACGCATCTTTGCGAGCCATAAACGCAGCAATCGGCTTGTTGGCTGCGAAGTAACTTACAGGGGTGTGCTTACTCGTAACTTCGAAAATCGCCTTACTTATGACCGATTTAGCATTGGTTATATCTTTATCCGCAGGGTGTTTTATCTTACCGGCCGTCATAGCAGGCAGTTTACTTTTACATACCCGGATAACTCTGCGAACCAGCCGTAAAGCTCCTCCGGCGGTGTCAGCACTTACAACAAGCCCGTGTTTTTGAAGAAAAAGAATTACCGGTTTTTTCCCGAATTGCTTTTCATAATTACCGGCCAGCCTTGAAATTTTCCTTGCAAGCGCAAAGCCAAGGCCTGAATACGGTACCCATAACGGCGGAAATTTTTCATTCTTAAAAAGTTTTTTAAGCTCTGTCTTTCCATTTTTGGCGTTGACGTATGCCCCCACCACAACAGGATGCAGATGTATCACGCTCTTGCCGAGAATAGCATGCATGTGAGTTTCAACTGATGGGCGTGCTTTGTCGCTGATATTGTCATCGCATGCAAGAAGCAGCCGATTCACGACCTCGATTTCTCTGCTTTGCGCGTCGAGCTTAGCCAGCGATTTGTCTTTGATAATTTTCAAAACCGAATCAAGCCTTAGCCTCCGCCAGCCCTGCCTCCTGTTCATATCCTTCAGAGCTGTACCACTTGCCTTGATGTACATAAATTTACCATCTGCTGTCTTGACCGATGTGTTACCGCCCCCACCCTGGACAAGGCTCGGGTCTTTGCCCGTTTCATTTGATATCTTTATCAAATCTGATAATGCCTTATCCATTACCCCGTATTCCCTTTTTCTTTATACCTATTTCTTTTTGTCCGGTTTGGTGAAGCTTTGTTTGTATTGTTTACACAAAGTGACACACTGCAGAGCTAAAAACTCTCCAGCAATTTTTCTTCTGCCTGTTTTGTCCATATTCCGTTATCGAGACACTCAGCAGCTTCCGGCATTTTTTCGCTTAATTCTTCCAGCCGCACCAGACCCAGACCACGGCAAGCCGGATAGACGATTATCTTACCGGCAATCAGCCGGTTTTCGATTGCACGAATACCTTCCGCAGCCCCGTCAAGCCCGCAAACAGCCGCCACGGATACATTGGTATCGAGTCTGCCGGACTGTACTTTCGTCAGAATTCGCTTCATATCTTCTAAAGTTGACCCGCTTGTTCCAACAAAATATAACTGCTTTTCTATGTAAGTATCCAGGTCAATCTTTCCGGAAACTGTCGCCGGTATGCCGGCAAAGATATTTATGATACCACGCTCACAACTGCTGTGAACTGAGGTCGCAACCAAATTGAAAACCGGTGCCATCAAAACGATATAGTCAAATTCCGGCGCAATTTTTTCTTTGTTTGGATTATATGCACTGTATTCAACGCCATTTTTCCCGGCTAATGGCTCTGCAATTTTTGTAAGCTCAGCTAATCTGTCATCGTCTACATCCCCTGCGAAGACGCTTACGCCCGCAACGCCCTGGCAGATATTTCGTATCACGTGCATTGTACCCATCGGCCCCGCTGCCCCGATGACGTTAATCTTATTACCTGCTCGAATCTCATTGCTTTCCGGGATTACTTTCATCGACTCTGCCGGGTCAAAACCACAACTGCCTATTATACGAATGCCACCATAGTGAATCCTACCGACTGGAGTAATAATATCTCTGCCAAATCTTCCACCGCAAAGAACGATATTCAACAAACCACATGCAGCTAACTTTGAAAATAGCATCTCAACCTTATTTGCATCCGAACCGAAGTAGATAATATCATCGTAACTGTTATCGCTAAGCTCCGGAACATTGTCGGCCTTTTGTATTTTGCCTTCTAAATCTGCCGGCGGTGAAAATTTTGATGCCCATACTATATTTTCCGGTCTGCCATATCGTTCAAATAAATTCTGAAAAATTCCATTAGCTGCTTCTGTATCCGCAACAACAAGCATCTGCCCATCTGTTTTTATATTCGTTCGTTCTCTTGAAGCATAGGCATCTTCGACACACGCCCACGGCTCAACCAAAGCGATTGCCGAAGCAGAAAAATTCTCACCAACAGGTATAAGCATTGATTCGCCTTCAGGCGAAGTGATGACCCTTTCGTCCATCAACACATATTCCTGAAGTGCTCCTTCGAAGTTATATCCGAAGGCCGCATTTGAGCTGGCTGTGCGCAGCCAGCGATAATCGGTCTGAACAAGGTATCGCTCGCCCGGCTTAAAATTTGCCACGTCGGCTCCGACTGCCTCAATCCTAACAACAGTTTCGTGTCCTGGCACCGTCGCTTTTTGGCCGGGGACATAGCTGGGAATCTCTTTGAGTATTTCAGGCTCGATTCCGGAAACAATCTCACCTTTTCGGACATGGCTGGAAAATTGCTTCAGCAATTTCAAATCGGAAAAGCAAAGCCCCACCGCCTCCACCTTGCAGAGAATCTGGTGCCGGTCGGGGCTAAAAACCTCTTTGGTTTTATTCAGGACAAGCTCATCCTGTCCAACGACCTGTAAGGCATATTGTGTTTTGAGCAAATTTATCATAACGTATCTCTGGTGTCCCGCGACATTGGCTGCCATTGCTGATATATCTTCAGCTTACGCAGGTCATATGTACCTGCCCACTTATAGCTTGTATATTTTTTTGTATTTTTCTTCCCAAAGGGACGTTTCTTTGGGCTGATATTCCTTCAGCTCAAATGAATTACGAACAATTTGCCTCAATTCAACCAGCGATTTTATCTGTCCTGTCGCTTTGGCCTGCATCAGGATATTTCCGCTGGCCGTTGCCTCAATCGGGCCTGTGATTACTCTTTTACCGGTGGAGTTAGCCGTGAATTGACACAGCAGCTCATTTTGTATCCCGCCGCCGACAATATGCAGCACATCAACTGCCTTTTCCGTAATATCCTCTATAGCTTCCAAAACCTGTCGATATTTAAACGCCAGACTTTCCAGTATGATTCTTATTAGCTGTCCTTTGTCATCAATGGTTTTTTGGCCGGTTTTAGCCAGATATTCGTTTATTCGTTTAAGCATGTCACCCGGTGCCAGAAATGCACTATTATCGACCTCAATATGACCGGCAAAAGGTTCGGCTTTTTCCGCCATTGCTGTCAGCTCTGGATATGACAGGTCGGCTCCCTCTTTCTGCCACTGCCTTTTGCACTCCTGCATCAGCCATAGCCCCATTATGTTTTTCAAAAGCCGAATCGTATTTTCAACTCCACCTTCGTTTGTGAATTCATATTCGAAGGTTTTATCGCTGACAATTGCTTCAGGCACTTCAACACCCATCAAACTCCACGTCCCCGATGAAAGATATGCCCAATTATTACCCTCGTCAGCCGGGACAGCAGCCACCGCAGAAGCCGTGTCGTGCGAGCCGATTGCGATAACCGGAATAGGGCCACAACCGATTTCAACCCCAACCCTGGCGGTTAACTGACCCACAACCGTCCCTGGCTTAACGATTCTCGGCATAATATCAATCGGCAAAGAAAGTTTATCTAAAACCTCTCCCGACCATTTACCTGTCTTCATATCCATAAACTGTGATGTGCTTGCAACGGTGTATTCCGCAAACACCTTACCGCATAAATAATAGCTGAGCAGATTTGCCATAAAAATCAGATTTTTCGCCTTGGCAAGTGCTACCGAATTAGCCAAACGCATCGCAAGAAGTTGGTAAAGACTGTTGAGCTGCATAAACTGAATGCCCGTATTTCCATAAATTTTGTGTTTATCCATCAACTCAAATGCCCTTTCCATAACCCCGTTAGTCCGGCTATCGCGATAGTGATAAGGATTTTCCACCAGTTTTCCATCGACATCTATCAAACCAAAATCAACTCCACAACTGTCTATACCGATACCCCAGACTTGTGCACGAGCAGCTTTTGCCGCTTTACTTATACCGGTTTTAACTTCGGAAAATAACCGCTTAAAATCCCAGCGCAGCGTGCTGTTTTCCTCAATCGGCCTATTATCGAAACGGTGGACCTCTTCAAGGATAAGCTTCCTGTCCGAAACCGAGCCAAGCATCACTCTGCCGCTCTCGGCTCCGAGGTCAACTGCAATATATTTTTTTACCTGTGCCGTAGTAAAATCCTTTTACGATATTACATCATTGCTATCTACACTAACATTTTGAAAAGACAACGTATAGTAAGGATTAAAAAGGCAGGGTTAAAAATAGTCAATAACAAATATTAAAAAACTATCTCAAAACTGTCACTCCTAAGGACAGGCTCTGAATCCTTCGCGAAGTTTATCCTGAACAAAAAGGATAAACTCCCTGCTGTGCTTAGAATATTATTGATTCCCAGAGATAGGTTCCGAATAGTACTTAAATGAAAATTACACAGTAGGAATTAATTTATTTGGCTGAAAACGTATCTTGGCCTGGCCAATAAGATAAAAACTGCCGGTAATACAAATCAAATCCCCTTTGCTGACGGCACTTTGTGCAATCTGCAATGCCTCACCCAAACCGGCGGCCACCTGGCACATCTTACCGCACATCTCCGTATAAATATCAGCCAAATCCTGTGGAGACATCGCCTTGACAGAGTTGCTCCGCGTAAAGACTACCTTATCAGCCCCATACTGCAATTTATGCAGCATTCCTCTGAAATCTTTATCTTTATTACACCCGAATATCATCACCATAGAATCGTAAGGAATATGCTGACCTATCGCATGTATCAGGGCTTCAATACTTGCGGCATTGTGAGCAGCGTCAATCATAATTCTCGGGTCATCGCAAATTATTTCCATTCGGCCGGACAATGACACCTTAGCAAGTCCATTAGTCGCCTTTCCATTGTCTATCTTGTAGCCGCTGACTTTGAGTTTATCCAGCATAGCCAGAGCCAGGCCGCAGTTGATTGCCTGATGTCTTCCGTGCAGCGGTACTCGCAGATGCTCGAACTTACTCGTTTGTGTTGTCAGGCAGATTCTTGTATGCGGACCGTGCTCCGGTGACGTTTCAAACCGATGCGAAAAATCAATATCATCACCGGTTACACTCAACGGCGCCTTGACAGAAACAGCATGTGATTTTAGAACGCGCATCGCTTCCGGTTCTTGCTGGACTGTAATAACCGGCACACCACGTTTGAAAACCCCAGCTTTCTCCTTGGCTATTTTGTCAATTGTGTCTCCGAGCTGATGCTGATGGTCAATACTCAAACTGGTTACCCCGATAACCTTAGGTGAGATAACATTGGTGCTGTCTAACCTGCCGCCCAGGCCGGTTTCAATCACACCAATATCAACTTTTGTATCTACAAAATGCATAAACGCCAGAGCAGTCAAAATCTCGAAGAAAGTCGGAGGGTCTGTCTTGGACATTTTCTCGACCGCTGCGTAAACACGATTCAACAAGCCGTGCATCTGCGAATCTTGAATCATTTCAGAATTGACCACAATCCGCTCATTTAAGCTTACCACGTGCGGTGATGTGTACAATCCAACCTTGTAACCATTTGCCTCGAGCATCTTGGCCAGCATCGTGGCTGTACTGCCTTTACCTTTTGTGCCGGCTATATGAGCTGTATGGAATTTTTTGTGCGGATTGCCCAATAGCGAAAGCAGTCTCTCCATCCTTTTGAGGCTGAATGTGCTGACATTATAGCGTAAATGCTCCTGCTTTTCGTAGTCGGTCTTCTCAAAAAGATAGCTTATCGCCTGGTCGTAGTTCTTAAACACCTTTTTAACTCTAACCGTGGCAACCCTGGATGGGGCTTTTTTGACCCGCTTCTTCCGAGTTATTTTGACCGATTTTATCATGAAAAAGACACTATATAAGGTAAAAGTCTTAAAGTCAACATTAACCGAACAAGACGGCACGAAATACCGCTTTTATTGCGAAATATGACGAATATAAAGCGTTTTTCACAAATACGTTATATATAAGACTCATAATAAAATATTATTTTTCAAATTCTATTGGCATTAGCATAACTTAATATGCAATCAGCCCATCTTATAAAATTAACCTCTTTTAAGTCCGATTTCCTCTCAAGACGTTTATACTACGCCCATTTTAGACATCTTGTTCGATATTCGATATTCTTCTCTGTCACCTCCAAATCCGTTTGGCATTTCCTTTGCAATGTTGAAGAAACTCAACTTATTGACGTTTATGGACAAATTTGATACTTTTTTGTAAATAGGCGGTTATTTTCCATTGTTAATAATATAGGGATACAATTAGATGGCTAACGTCCCCTCCAGAGTTGTAGAGCTTATCGAAACCTTCGGCGGCTCGGTAAGAGAAGATGACCACGACCGGCTGGTGGCGCGAATTAAAGAACAAGGCTTAGATTTAGAAAATTACAACTGGTATCTGGACTTGCGAAAGTATGGCTCAGTGCCGCACGGCGGCTTCGGCCTCGGCGTTGAAAGAACCATCGCCTGGCTCACCGGCGAAAAGCACATCCGACAGTGCATCGCCTTCCCAAGACTAATGGACAAAGTATACATTTAAAGCAAAAAGTAATGTGTTTAAAATTTATTGATGTGGATTAAAAAATGTTGCCGTAGGTCTTTAATTATCTTAATAGAGAATTATATACAAAGATATTTTCATATTGGAGTTTGACTTATTTTTATAAATATTTATAATTTGGAAGATTAAATTGTAAACGGAAATAGAAACATCTGGAGAATTTATATGTCTATACCAGAACAAACAACGCTATTTCAGTTTGAAAGTATTCCACAGAAAATCATTCCGCCAAAAAATGAAACAACTGAAAAACTTAAAAGAATCGATTCTGATATAGAATTAAGGAAAGAATTACTTGATTTGTGTCGATTAAAACATGGCGATATTTGGGAAGATCCAATTAGGGGACATAAAGTTGCAGTTTTGGATTCTACAAACTATGAGGACGTTACAAAACTATTTGAAAACAAAAAAGCAAATCTGATAATAAATGACCCTCCATATAATGTAATTGTAGGAAACAATAATACAAAAAATCTTTCAAAAGTACCTATAAAATCCTACATTGATTTTTCACATCAATGGGTTAGAAACTGTATTCGTATAATGCATGAAAATTCTCATCTTTATATTTGGATAGGTGCAGATTGTAAAGATAATTACCAACCTCTTCCAGACTTTATGATAATGATGAGAGATTTCAAAGAATTGAATGTTCGTAATTTTATAACCATGCGCAATCAAAGAGGATATGGGACACAAAAAAACTGGATGTGGGTGCGGCAAGAACTTCTTCATTATATTCATGGTAATCCTGAATTTGAGGTGGTATACACAGACATACCAAAAATTTTAAGAGGTTATTACAAGACAGTAAATGGCAAGAAAACAGAAAACCTTGAAAGAAGTAAATCAAATAATATTAGGCCAGGAAATGTTTGGGTAGATATCCAACAAGTTTTTTATCGGATGGAAGAAAATGTCCCTGGATGTTATGCACAGAAACCTCTTAAAGCAATTGAAAGGATTGTTCTAACAAGTAGTAGAGAAAATGAGCTCGTTTCAGACTTTTTTGCACATTCGGGTACCACTTTGATAGCCGGAGAAATAACAAACAGAAGAGTATTTACTTTTGATATAGATCCCATTTTTGCTGAGCTATCCATTAGAAGGCTCGAACACTATAGAAAGACCGGTAAAACTGGTTGGCAATGGAACAATCCTTTTCCTGAACTTTATTAGAAAGTACTGAATGAATCAGAATCAATTAAGACAGTATTTAAATAGGTTTATTTCGAATCTTGACAATAAAGATAGAACCTTATTAGAGGCACGTTTGGAAAGCTTATCTTCTGTATTTCCTTTCAATGAATATGAATACATTCTTATGTTTCTTCTCAATAAAGATGTCATAAAATTTTCAGAATATGAAAAATTACGTAAAAATTATGTATCATCAAATAGATATTTAGAATTATATGGTCTAGCACCGAGAATATTTGGACAGGTTTGGGGCGAACAACATATAATGGATTTGGATTCGAGGTTCAAAAAAGCAAGCAAAGAATACGATCCTAATTTCGATGGGGCGTATGACCTTTTTGTAAACGATATAAAAATCGAAGTTAAAGCTTGCCGTGCAATACATACAAAAAAACGAGGAGATTTAGTTACAAAGGCTCTTAATTTTAGTTCGTCAGATCCATTTTGGATGAATTATCAACAGTTAAAACCTGATGAATGTAATGTATTTATTTTTATAGGAGTTTGGGTAGACAAAATCATTTATTGGGTACTCTCATGCAAGGAAGTAAAATCGAATAAATATCTGAGTCATCAACATAGAGGAGGAATTGAATTTCAGATAGGTATTACGGAAAAGAATCTATCAGACTTTGATAAATATATAACTAAAGCTGAGGATATGTATAATAAAGTAGTTTTGTTTAGGAAATAGGAAAATAGGGGACATTTTACCCCCCAAGGGGTCACCTATCTTTTCTTCTTCTCTTATCTTCCTCTTTCAAACCAAACTACCCAAAATCCCAATCCCCCGCAATCAGAAAATCCTGATGGAATTTCCTCCGCTTAACTCAAAACTCAAAACTTAGAACCCAAAACTTTTTCCCAGCCAGCCACATATAAATTATGAGGCCATCACAAATGGCTTGTTGTCTGAGAACGAAGCTTTAGCAGTCCCTTAGGGACGATTAGGACTTCGGAC
>CAYSJK010000058.1:0-12959 GCA_964431375.1 uncultured Pirellulales bacterium | reverse complement strand
GGTGCAAAATAGGCGAGAATTCAAAGCTCGGCAAAAATTGTCGTCTTGACAGCAACGTTGTTGTTTATCACAATTGCCGTTTAGGCGACAATGTAATCATCCAGGCAAACAGTACGATTGGCTCGACCGGCTTTGGGTATTCGCTTATCGATGGCGCTCATAAGCTCATACCACACAATGGAGGAGTGGTGATTGAAGATTTTGTGGAGATAGGGGCAAACTGCTGCATTGACAGGGCGAAGTTCGGCAATACCGTAATTGGAGCCGGGACAAAGATAGATAATCTTGTGCAAATCGCTCATAATGTAATAATAGGTAAGGGCTGTCTAATAGTAGGACAGGTTGGTATTGCCGGTAGTTGCAAGCTGGGTGATGGTGTTGTGTTAGCGGGACAAGTTGGCCTGACGGATAATATAGAGATAGGAGACGGCACAATAGTTAGTGCACAGGCCGGGGTTATTAACGACGTTCCGCCTGGACAGAAATTGGCCTGGTCGCCTGCTATCGATTATAAAGAAGCCTTTCGTGTTTTGGGCAATGTAATACGTTTACCGAAGCTGGCTGAGCAGTTGAAGAAACTGGCAAAAAGGGTAGAAAAACTGGAAAAAAAGGAATAGGGTGTATGCGAAGAGTGAGGAGATGAGTAAGCACATCAATGCATATTTACCGTTATGAAGCTGCAAAAGACGATAAAAAGTGAAGTGAAGTTGCACGGCAGGGGCTTATTTGGCGGCAAAGAGGCAAAAGTTATCTTCCGTCCAGCCCCTGCGGATACCGGTGTAGTTTTTGTCCGGACCGATATGCCGGAGGCGGTGCGGATTCGTGCTGTTGCGTCCAATCTTGCTGAGCGTAGTCGCCGCACGACGTTAAAGAAAGGCTCTGTCAGCATAGAAACCATCGAACATTGTTTGGCTGCGGTCAGTGCGATGGAGATTGATAATTTGACAGTTGAGGTTGACGGCCCGGAGCTGCCGTCTCCGGATTGCAGCAGTGCCGGGTATTTCAAGGTTCTCAAAAGAGTTGGGCTGGCTGAACAGCAGGTCAGCCGAAAAGAATTTGTTATCAGCGAGCCGATTAGTATTATCGCTGGCGACGCATCCATATATGCTCTGCCGTATGTAGATGACGGATTAAGTATCACCTTCGACCTTGATTACGGCGGGCACATCGGGATTGGCAGGCAGATTTATAGCTGTCGGCTTACGCCGGAGAGTTTTGAGAAGAATTTAGCGCCTGCCCGAACTTTTCTGCTCGAAGCAGAGGCCAAGCAGTTTCATGCCCGCGGGATGGGAACTCATATTGGCCCTCGCGATATTCTGGTTATCAACTCCGACGGGCCTATTAAGAATAGTTACAGATTTCCCAATGAATGTGTCAGGCACAAGATTGTAGATTTGATTGGCGACCTTGCATTGGTAGGTCGGCCAATTAAGGGCAGGATTGTGGCCTATAAGAGCGGCCATTCGCTGAACCAGCAGCTTGTGAGAAAGTTATATGAAGCGGCTCAGCGGCAGGAGCGAATGCAGACGTATGGGACTGATGCGCTTCTGGATATTCGTCAGATTGCCAAGATTTTGCCCCATAGATACCCGTTTTTGCTGGTGGATAAGGTAATCGAAGTCGAGGGTGACACACGAATAAAGGGCATAAAAAACGTAAGCTTCAATGAACAATTTTTCCAGGGCCATTTTCCCGGCACACCTATTATGCCCGGTGTACTTATTGTGGAAGCGATGGCGCAGGTTTCTGGTTTATTGTTCGCACAAAGACTGGAACATACCGGCAAGTTAGCGGTGCTGCTGAGTATGGATGGCGTTAAATTGCGTAAAGCGGTTGTCCCAGGTGACCAGCTTATCCTTACGGCTGAAACGGTACGACTCCGCAAGAGAACCGCTCAGTGTCGGTGCAGCGCAAGGGTAGGTGATTCGGTAGTTGCCGAGGCGCAAATAAAATTTATGCTTATTGACGAGGAGAGAGTATAAAATGGTTAATTGGTGGGTGGTTAATCGGTTTTGCTTATAGCAGACTTACTGCTCACTACTAACCGGTCTGGAGATAATATGGTTGAGATACATCCCAGTGCCGTGATTCATAATGATGCTCAATTAGCTGATGGCGTTAAAATCGGGCCCAATTGTGTTATTGCCGGCGGGGTCTCGATAGGAGCTGGTACTAAACTTGATGCGAATGTGGTGATTAACAAGGCCGTCACAATCGGGAGAAAAAACCATTTTTTTGCCAATTGTGTGATTGGTGGCTTGCCACAGATGCTGAATATGGATTCAAATGACCAGATTGGAAGGCTTGAGATAGGTGACAACAATATCTTTCGTGAGCAGGTAACAATCCATCCGAGTATTTATCGAGATAGATTGACGAAAATAGGCAGTGAAAATCTGCTTATGATAGGCGCTCACATCGGGCATGACTGCGTACTTGAAGATAAGATTGTTATGAGCAACTATGTGCAAATTAGCGGGCATTGCAAAATTGAGACCGGTGTTTGGCTTAGCGGTATGGTCTTGTTACATCAGTTTGTTACTATTGGCAAGTGGTGTTACGCTGCGGGGCTTGCCGGGATTAATCGTGACATTCCTCCGTTTCTTGTTGTCAGCGGGCATTATCCGCCGAGGATAAGGGGTGTTAATAAGCGAGGCATGCAAAGAGCCGGATTGAGCACTCAGCAACAAGAGAATATATTTGAGGCGTATCAAAAACTTTATCGTCGGGGTAACGCTCTGCTGGAAAATGCACGGGCATTATCGCAAGAGAATGGACTCGATGAAAATGTGTGTGCTATGATTGATGCAATTACCAAAAGCAGTGAGCATCGGTTTGGCAGATATCTTGAGAAGTTCAGAAGACATTAAATACGTGAAAATCGAAAATCGAAAATCAGGGGGCGGAAATCCGGCCTATGAACGTGTACGGACGGCTGTTGTGGGTGCCGGTAAGATGGGGGCGATACACGCGAAAGTTTATAATAGCCTGCCGCGGAGCGAACTTGTTGCTGTAGTGGATATCGCAGCAGAAAAAGCCCAGCGCCTGGCCCATCAATTTAACTGTTTGGCTACAACTTCCTGTGCGGATATCCTGGACAAGGTTGATGCTGTGACGATAGCGACTCCGACAGTGACACATTTAGAGCTGGCAAAAGTCTTTATTAAAAACAATATTGCTGTGATGGTTGAAAAACCGCTGGCGGTCAATGTAAGAGAAGGCAGGAAGATTGTGTCCCTTGCGAAGGAGAACAACTGTCTTGTAGCCGTGGGTCATTCCGAGCGGTGCAATCCCGTAGCACAGGCGATGAAACGTCTCAATATTGAGCCGAAGTTTATCGAGGCCACGCGTATCAGCCCGTATCCATTCCGCTCGAATGATGTCGGAGTTGTACTGGATGTGATGATACATGATATAGATATTATTCTGTCTTTGGCAGCAAGTAAAATCAAGAGGATAGACGCGGTAGGTGTCAGTGTTGTTGACGAGAAAGAAGATATTTGTAATGCAAGGATTGTTTTTGAGAATGGCTGTATCGCAAATATTACCGCATCGAGATTGGCGCTGAGAACCGAAAGGAAAGTCAGGGTATTCAGCCGGCAGGCATATTTGAGTGTCGATTATTTCAAAAAGAGCGGTATTATCATCAAAGCCGACCCAAATGCTAATGTTGTCGAGTGGATAAAGGAGCAAAGAGCATCAGGCGGCCTTGACTTGACGACGGTGAATTGGCCGGATTTGCTGCATATCGAGCAGCTCGAGATAGACGATAAAGAGCCCGTGCGTTTACAGCAGGAGGCCTTTTTGAGGGCCGTTGTGAATAGAGCACTCGCGCCTGAGGTTAGCGCCGAGGAGGGCCTGGCGGCACTGAAGTGTGCTGAGAAGATATTGGCCTCAATCAAAAAACGAAAATACCATTGGGAGGCAGAAAGCGAAGACGAAAGCACCACAAAAGATTGAGTTCTGAATTCAGGTTTTTGCTATATTTGCCTTTTTATGGGCTATATGTATATGTTTGAGGAGGAAACCTTTCGGAGACGCGGAGATTTGGGCTAATTGTCTATATTGCCAGGTTAAGTGCAACAATTTACCGCCCGATATAATAAGCATCTCACTTTGAAATAAGTACACCATGGGAAGAGGGTGCAAATTCGGCGTTTTATGATTTAGAAAGATAATAAATAAGAGTATGTGACAAGAAAGATGATTGAGAAGTCGCCGATAATTGTGTTGGATGAGTCTGAAGGAGCGGGAGATAATTGTAACAGCAGCTCGGAGATTATAAGTCTTGACCTTGATATTTTTGGAGAGCCTGTGCATTTTCGTATAGGTGTTTCGCAGAGACAAGCGAGACTGGCGGATATAGTTCCGCTGTCACGGACGCTCTCGACTAAATTGGCTATTGCAGTGTTGAATAAGCTTAGCAAAGATGGAAAATTCGTTCCTTGTCGCAAAGCTTGCTCGGCGTGCTGCAGTTACCTGATTCCGCTATCGATTCCTGAAGTATTTCGCCTGCGGCAGGAGTTGCTTGCACTGTCACCGGACCAGCGCGAAATGGTGCTCAAAGCGTGCCTTGACACGGCAAAAGTAATCCTCAATAACTTGCCTGAAAACATTGAGATAAACGAATCAATAGAAATGAATGGTCAAATTCAAACGGGATGGCTGAGCAGATGGTATTCAGGGCTCAAACAGCCCTGCCCTTTTTTGTCGCACGGTTTGTGCACTATATACGAGCAGCGTCCAATAGCCTGCCGGGAGCACATAGTAACAGGTTCGGCGATATTGTGCGAAGCAGAATGGCAGGACGGGTCACAGGTGGTACAGATGCCTTTAAGTATTATTGAGTGTCTTGGTCATTTGACCGCTGAGCTGGAGCAGTCAGCTATTGAGGCGGTGATGCTGCCGCTGGCATTGCCATGGGCACAAGAGAATCTGGCGCGTCACGAGCGGCAATGGCCTGCCATAATGATGGTCGAGCGGTTCGTTGAGATTGTAAAGGCAAAGGCGTCGGAAAATGCTGTAGCAGCGGCCACTACGTTAGTTGAGCATCCAGCTTTAGCCTGCTGACAAGCTGGTGAGCCATGCGGGTTGGTTCAGGCAGACGATATTTGGTTGTGCAATTGAGGGTGATTTTTATCGCGTCTTTTAGCAGGCATTTATTTCCCACGGAGACAAAAACCGGCTTAACGTTAGTTCGTGTTCTTACGACCGCACCGATAGTCTCATCGCCATCCTGAAGCAGACTGAATGAGCCTTTTTCGGTATGCGGCTCTTCGTAAGTGCCGGTTAATCTGCTTTTTGCGCAGCCGATTGTAGGCCTGTCGAAGAACAGGCCCAGATGTGATGCGAGGCCAAACCGGCGTGGATGTGCGATGCCCTGGCCGTCGATGAGAAAGGCATCCGGGCAGGTTCGGAGTTTTTCAACTGCGGCGATGCAGACAGGTGATTCACGGAAGGAAAGCAAACCCGGGATGTAGGGGTAAGTTAGTTTCTCAACAGCATTTGCTGTTTCGATAATCTCGAAATGGATTCCTGCTTGTGCAGGAATGACATTTGCGTCTGATGGTTTCGGAGGCCACCAAAGACTCTTTTGTGCGGTTTGGAGCTTCAAAACGACAGCAATTGCAATAATTCTTTTGTTATCTTTGCTTAGGGCACAATCAATACCTGCTATTGTTTTAGGTTGTTTCTCTATTTCGACGAATTGCACTTTTTCGCCAAGGGTTTTCTGTAGAGCTATCGCTTCTGAATAAGACAAATTCCAGTTGTGCAGTTTTTTCGTTTGCATAATAGTCTTTAAGAAAGCGTAGCCAGTTTTTCTTCAAGTTCGTTCACGGGGGTGAAGTACCATGTTTTACCTATTTTCTGACTATTGAGGAGACCACGGCTTTCTAAGTTCAGCAAATCGAGTCGACTCGTTTGGTATACAACATTATGGCTTATTTGATGCGACCTAATTGTATATTGGTGATGTGGATGGCGCAGCGCATGGCTAATAAGCGCGCGTTGTCTATGATTGAGAATCGCAACGCCGCGCAGTTCGCTTTCGATCGCTCGCAGTTTTTCGGTTTTGCGTTTGATGTATTCATGGAGTTTTTCAATTGCTCGTTTAATGACTTCAAGGTGGTAAAGAATAAAGTAGGTTAAATCATTGTCATCAGTTTCTGTATAGAGAAAGGACCGTCCATATTTAGAAGGATGACTTCGAATGATTTGTGATATTGAGATAAACTCAAACAACCAAAAACCATTATGCAACATCGACCAGTAGAATAAAGCCCTTGCTACTCTGCCATTACCGTCTACAAAGGGATGGTCGTAAGCGAGCCAGAAGTGTAAGATGATAGACCGGATGACAGGATGAATAAAGCCTGCAGGACTTTTGCCGTTGGCAAAGGCACACATAGCAGCTATTCTTTCTTTGAGTTGCTCTGCAGGAGGTGGATCATGAAAGATTTCATTGTACATGTTAGCAACGACTATGCGTTGACCAGTCTTTCGGAAACGGCCAGATGCGGAGCTGTCATCAAGAGTTTTTTCGGTAATAATTCGATGAAGATCAAATACCAGTTCTTTAGACAATCGTTCATTTTTTAGTTTTCCTATTCGCTGCATTGTTTTGAAATTATTAAGAATCATTTGTTCGCTCTTGTCACGAGGAGCTCGACCTGTTTTGATCATCTCCTTGGCAATTTCACGTGTGGTTACTGCGCCTTCGAGTTGGCTAGAAGTGATTGCTTCCTGAATTAAAGAACTAACATAGTATTGATCCTTTGTATCAGGATTCATGATTTGCTCCGGCATACGGATAAATCCACCAGCTCCTTGATCTATCTTGTGCAGTCTTTCGGGAATCGGATCAACTTCAAGATATTTGAATGGTTTCCCATTTTTATCCCGTAAAGGAACCTCCTTAAATAGGCTTTGTCGACGCAGCTTAATCGCTAACCACCACTCTTTATGCGACAGCCCTTCCGGCGGGGTGTAATATCGCAATTTGTGCCAATGAAGATATTTGCCTACAACTGATGGGCTGGGACTTTCTGTGAGAATATTCATGAGACGTTCAGGAGTTTTCATAAATTGTTCCCAGATATTACTAATGTCAGGTGGTTTTTTAGGCATTTTCATCGCTTTATACTCCTTAGTATCAAGGACTTATAGAAACACTAATTATATACTATTTTATGATAATTTAGTATATGGAAAGGTTTAACCTCTGTCAAATACTAAAATTAAATATTTTAGTATTAAATTAGTACAAGGCCGAAAAATAGTGATTTTACCGATAATATCGACTATTCCAGTTGATATGCGACGGATCTTATCTGAATTGAAACATTTTACATTTTCGCGTTGTTTTAGTACAATAATTAGTTTGTGTTATTGTCGAAATTTCAGAAGTTTACAATATTCCAGTAACAAGAGAGTAGTATGGCCAAACAGGCGGAAAAAGCTATAAGGATTACAGGAGCGGCGGAGCATAATCTAAAGAATATCAATCTGGACATTCCGCGTGATAAGCTGGTGGTGATTACGGGTATTTCCGGCTCAGGTAAAAGCTCTCTTGCCTTCGACACGGTTTATGCTGAAGGCAGGAGAAAATACGTCGAGTCACTCAGCACCTATGCCAGGCAGTTTCTTGAACAAATGCAGAAACCGGCTGTGTCTGATATTACGGGTCTGCCGCCGACTATTGCGATTGAGCAGCGAAGCGCCAGCAGCAATCCGCGTTCGACTGTGGCAACCACTACTGAAATTTATGATTATTTTCGTCTGCTCTTCGCCCGTGTCGGCCAGCCGCACTGCTGGGTATGCGGCAGAGAGATTACCAGCCAGCACTCTTCGCAGATAGTAGAGTCGATACTTGCCAGTCCGGAGGGGACGAAAGTGCAGATTTGTGCACCGCTTGTTCGTGGTAAAAAAGGCGAGCACAAGGACGTTTTTACCGGTATACAACGTGAAGGTTTTGTTCGTGTGCGAGTCGATGGGGCAATTTACGATGTGCGTAATGTCCCGCTTTTGAATAAGAACAAAAAGTATAATATTGCAGCGGTTGTTGACAGGTTGATTATTAAAACCGGCGTTCGCGTTCGTTTAGCTGATTCGGTGGAAACGGCACTGAAACTGGCTGACGGAGTGCTTTTGGTGCTGCTGCAGGAGCCCAACGAGGATAACAGCACAGAAGGTAAATGGCAGGAGGTCATCTACAGCGAGAAATTCGCCTGTCCTAAACATCCGCAGGCATCGCTTGAAGAGCTGTCACCTCGGCTATTTAGCTTTAACAGCCCCTACGGTGCGTGCAAGAGCTGTGATGGACTGGGGACGATTCTGGAATTCGACCCGGACCTTATTGTGCCGGACAAAAGCATCTCGCTGGAGCGAGGCGCTATCGAAGCCTGGCGCAAGGGCGGCAAAAGGATGAATATCTTCTATAACCGGCTGGTTAATCGCTTCTGCCGGAAAATCGGTATTAGAAAATTGATGCTGTTTGAAGAGATTCCTGAAGAGCCAAAAAGGGTACTGATGTACGGGTCAACCGAAGCTGATGGAGAAAAATACGGCTTTTGGTTCGAAGGTGTTATCCCAAATCTGGCCAGACGATGGAAAAACACTACGAGTGAATACGTCAAATTGAGACTGTCCAGCTATCTTTCGGAGCAGCCCTGCAGAAGCTGTGCCGGTGCACGGCTTCGGCCGGAAGCTGTCGCAGTGACGATAGGAGGAAAGAACATACACTATTTGACTACGCTATCAATTGAAAAGGCACAGGAATTTTTCAACAAATTGAAATTGGACAAAGAAAAATCCCTGATTGCCGCGCAGGTGCTGAAGGAGATAAAGGCCCGGCTGAAATTTATGGTTGATGTTGGACTTGAGTATTTGACTTTAGACCGCAGAAGCGGCACGCTGGCAGGCGGCGAGGCCCAGCGGATTCGCCTGGCAACGCAGGTGGGAAGTGGTCTGGTTGGCGTCTGTTATGTGCTCGATGAGCCGACAATAGGCCTGCATAAGCGTGACAACAACCGGCTGCTTGGGATACTGCAACGGCTCACACGGCTCGGCAATACTGTTATAGTTGTCGAGCATGACGAGGATATTATTAAAAGCGCCGACCATATTATTGATATCGGTCCGGCGGCAGGTGAGCAGGGTGGAGAAATTGTTGTTCAGGGCAATCTGCAGAAAATAATGCGCTGTACCAAATCGCTGACAGGAGAGTATCTCAGCGGCAAAAAGAGGATAGAGCTGCCGGCCCAAAGGCGTAAATACAATCTGAGAAAAAGCGTCGAGGTAAAGGGTGCTTTCGAGAATAATCTTAAAAATATCGATGTGAAGTTTCCGCTTGGTGTTTTTAGCTGTGTTACGGGTGTTTCGGGTTCCGGCAAGAGTACTCTTGTCAGCCAGACTTTACTGCCTGCCTGTAAGCGTAGGTTATACAGCTCTCGCGACAAGCCGGGCAAGCACAAGACTATTCTCGGAACTTCGCAGATTGATAAGGTTATAGAGATAGACCAGTCGCCTATAGGAAAGACGCCACGGAGCAATCCGGCGACATATACAGGTGTCTTTGACCTGATAAGAAAGCTGTTTAGTATGACGCGAGAAGCGAAAATTCGAGGTTATAAGCCCGGGCGATTCAGCTTCAATGTTAAAGGTGGGCGCTGTGAGTACTGCCGTGGACAGGGAACCAGGAAGATAGAAATGCACTTTTTGCCGGATATTTATGTAACCTGTCAGAATTGCAAGGGCAAAAGATATAATCCTGAGACACTTCAGGTTACATACAAGAGCAGGAATATTGCTGATGTGCTTGATATGAGGATTAAGGAATCGCTCGATTTCTTTGCGAATTTTCCGAAAATAGTACGCGTACTGCGGACACTCAATGATGTTGGTCTGGGCTATATGCAGTTAGGCCAGTCTTCAACGACACTGTCCGGCGGCGAAGCCCAGCGAGTCAAACTTTCTGCTGAACTTGGTAAAGCTGCAACGGGACACACCTTGTATTTGCTTGATGAGCCGACCACCGGACTGCACTTTGCTGATATTCATAACCTCTTAAATGTCTTGCAGCGGCTGACAGATTTCGGTAATACTGTTGTGGTAATCGAGCATAATCTTGATGTTATTAAGATGGCAGATTATATAATAGACCTCGGACCCGAGGGAGGAGATGCCGGCGGCAAGGTCGTTGCAGAAGGAGCACCCGAGGAAATTATCAAAAACACCAAAAGCTATACAGCCAGGTTCCTCAAGGCAAAATTACAGTCAGAGAAATGTTAATTGCAGATGGCAAATCCCGCACCAAAACGAGGCGAAGATACGAGATTTCAGCATAGCGAGATATGAGATGCATTAAAAGGACGTTTTGGTGCAGGGTGAGTGATAGGCGTTAGGCGATGAAAAAAGAAGAAAAAAAGGATATCAAAAGCACAGTCACGGCACTGTTAAAAGATGGCTTTATTCTTGTCTTTAATCAGGACAAGCTCGACATTATTAAGACCGCCCGGGCCCTTATCAAAGCCGGGGTCAATAATATGGAGGTAACCTGCCGGATAAGTAAGCCCTTAGAAAAACTGTCTCGGCCGCGAAAGGAGCTACCTGATTTTGTGGCAGGCATGGCGAGCTTGATTGATTCACCTGTAATGCTTGATGTTTATAATAAAGCCCATCTACAAGACCCGCTGCCAACAGTACAGCAGGTGGTGGATGCAGGGGCGCGTTTTATTGTATCGGCAGGTAATTTCAGTGACGAGAGCTTCGAGAGATTTTCCGGCAAGGTAGCAATGATACCCGGGTGTGGCTCAGTAACCGAAGTTGTCAGGCAGTTTTCCAAGGGGGCAAATCTCTGCAAGATATTTCCGGCTAAACAGCTTGGGGGTCATGATTTTATCAAGGCGATAGACCCTGCTATTCACAAAACAATCAGCTTAGTGCCGACAGGTGGAACAAGTCCGGCTAACATACCCGATTATATCGATGCAGGTGTTTTGGTCGTAGGCGGGTCATTTAGTATGATTGAAAAGACGACTATGAAGAAAATTGTCGATGAGCAGGATTACAATCTTTTAGCGGCTGAACTAACAATCATTAAACGACTGATAGATAAACAGCGAGCAGAAAAATATCCGGATATTGATTTTGCCAAGGCCACCATTGAACAAATTAGTACTATAACCGGCAGAGGTTTCAATATTTCATAGAAACATAAACTCAAATTGCAAATTTTCGATAGCGCATACAGCAGACGTCATAAAGTATGCATTATGAAATGGATATGTTATTCTTATGATTGTTCGGGCGCTTAAATGGGTTGGTGACATTGACGGCTTTTTGGAGCTTACAGACCAAAGGCTGTTACCCGCTGAATTTGTCAAACTCCGGTGCCGGGATATTGAGCAGCTTAATGAGGCTATAAAGACACTTGCTGTTCGTGGCGCTCCGGCTATAGGGGTCGCGGCGGCTTATGGGCTGGTTTTGGCAATTCAAAAATTGAATTCAGGTGATGATTTGAAACGAGGACTCGCGATTTTAGATGAGGCATCCGAGTATCTGGCCTTATCTCGTCCAACTGCGGTAAATTTGTTCTGGGCGGTGGATAGAATTCGACGAAGTGCCGAGGAATTTGTTGCGGCCAAGCCACAGGGAAATATGCAAGCGTTACAGGAGATTGTTTTGGCTGAAGCAAACGCTATTTATCAGGAGGACGTGGATATGTGTCGTCGGATTGGGCTCAACGGAGAGAAATTTATCCGAGAGGGAGCCGGTATCTTGACGCACTGTAATGCGGGGGCACTTGCGACCGCCGGGCAGGGGACGGCTTTGTCGGTGATGTTCGAGGCAAAGAATAAAGGCAAAGAATTTAGAGTCTATGTTGATGAGACCAGGCCGCTGCTGCAGGGTGCCCGGCTTACCGCCTGGGAATTGAAACAGGCGGGCATCGAGACGATTTTAATCTGTGACAATATGGCTGGGTGGCTGATGAAGCAGGGGAAAATTGGCGCAGTTATAACAGGCGCCGACCGGATTGCAGCAAATGGGGATACGGCAAATAAAATCGGTACGTACAGTTTGAGCATTCTCGCCAGAGAGCACGACATACCGTTTTATATAGCTGCACCATCGAGCACCTTCGATTTGAGTATAAAAAGCGGAGCCGAAATACCTATCGAACAGAGGGCCGCTGAGGAGGTAACGACATTTGCGAAGATGCAGATTGCACCTGACGAGATTAGCGTATGCAATCCGGCCTTTGACGTTACCGAGGCGCAGGATATCGCCGCCATCATTACTGATAAAGGTGTGATTGAAAAGCCCGATGCGGATAAAATCCTCGAACACTTGAGCGGGGCCGAAACCAACAGATAAACACTCGAGCTTCGGCTGAATTTAGTCAACAGCGATAACTTCTTTGACCTCAGGCACTTGTTCCTTCAAAATCCTTTCGATACCCATTTTCATTGTCATCGTAGCGCCGGGGCAACCCTGGCAGGCTCCCTGAAGGCGTACCTTAACGGTATTATCGTCATCGGTTCCTGCCAGCTCCACATCGCCGCCGTGGCCCTGCAGGGCCGGCCGAATTGACTCGATTGCTTTCCTGACCTTTTCATCAAAGGTTTTTTCAGCATTAGCTTCGCTACAACCGCATTGCTCACACATAAAATTCTCCTAAGTTTATTCTAATCCAACGATTATATCGAAAATGGGTTCTAAAGCAAGTAATTTTATTACGATTTGAAATAGATTCTCCATAAGGAGTCCCAAGGACGACAGGCTCACTACAGGTTGGGTTTGAATTGGGTTTGTTTTTGTGTTGGTGATTGGTAACTGGTAATTGGTAACTGGTTATTTTGGCTGAAGTAACGTTCATTTTGCCAATTCTAAAATTGGGTTTGGGATTTTTGGGCCAAAAATCGATATTCATTTTCAGAACCCTTTGATTTACAAGAGCT
>CAYSJK010000057.1:0-13080 GCA_964431375.1 uncultured Pirellulales bacterium | reverse complement strand
TGACACCTAAAGCAGGATTGTTTAAGAGGTCATATCTTTCCTGCAGCAAATCCATTTGGCGTTTCATAATCTCCGGCTTGGCGGCTTTCATCCTGGCCATAATTGAATCGAAGTCTTCTGTTACGACCACAGGTGCATAGCTTGATGGTTTTGCAAAAACCGAGACAGCACAGGTAAAGGCGAATGCTACAAACAGAATAATAAGAGTTGCTTTCAGGATTGGGTGGTTCTTTGACGTTTCCATTTTGACCCCCTTTCGTTAATTGTTATCCATCACATTAAATAACGAACTATAAGAGAAAAATTACCTTCGCCCCAAAATCCTGTCAAGCCTTTTAGCAAAGATAATAATTTTTTTTATAAAATCAAATATTAGGCCCTTATTGACACAAAAACGGGCATTTTGAGGGTATTCGGCAGGGAAAAACCTTGCACTCAAACGGCAACTTCGATTTTGTAAACCGGTGGAGCAAATAAAAAAGATAAAACTTTGAAAAATTCGATTTTTAAGCGCACATTATAGCGGTGAAATTACACTTATATACGGAAGCTGATATCAGCCAACGCTAAGACATTGAAGAATAAAAGATGGAGTTAACAACGCAAGAACAACCAGACGAACAGTTAGTAGAAGCGGCCCGGAACGGCCATTTGGAAAGTTTCGGTATCCTTTACGAGCGTTATCACAGCTCGATGGCGGCACTGGCGTATTCAGTGCTCGCGGACAGAGAGCTTGCAGACGATGCGGCACAGGAAGTATTTGTTATTGCCTGCCGAGAATTACCAGCCCTGAAGCGGAAGGATAAGTTCGGGGCATGGTTAGCAGGGATTTGCAGAAACGTTGCAAGAGGGATGCTGAGAACAAAGGGCAGAACCATAACACCGAATTTTCGGCAAGTATCGGAAGACGCAAATGCAAAAGAACAAAGGCGAGATGTGGTTCGCCAGGCAGTCTGGCAGTTGCGCTCTGCAGAGCGAGAATTAATAGTTATGCGATACTACGATGGACTTTCCCAGGCACAGATAAGTGAGGTTCTGGATATATCGGCATCGGCTGTAAACGGCCGGCTTGTTCGGGCCAAACGAAAGATTGAAAAGTATTTGAAACACAACGGTTTCAGAGGAGAAGAATATGGAACGATTTGAAGATAAAGACCGGCTCGATGAGGCACTAACAAATGCAATCGGCTCAGAAAGTAAAAAGCCGGACTTCGAGAAGTGGAAAGAACAGCACCCGGAAGCCGTTGAAATGTTAACCTCGCGGACCCCGTTAGAAACAAGTCCCTCTGGAGAAGCAGCAGAAACTCGACCGGGCTTTCTAACAGGGCGGGCAGGCAAAAAAACTACTGCAAGTCCGCTTAAGATAAGGAAAATAATAATGAAAAATCCAATCACAAAATTAGCAGCAGCGGCGGTGATAATCATTGCCGTGCTTATCGGAATAAATCAGCTGGCTGGTAACGGAGCAAGTGCTGTCTTTGCCAGTGTTGTAGAGCAGCTCCACAACGCCCGCACAATGACTTATAGCGTCGTGACGCAAACACCCGTAGAAAATATGCCGACCGTGCGAACAGAAATGGCTTTCAAGGAGCCTGCATATATGCGAACGACAACAGCAGACGGTTTCGTAATGATTATGGATTTGAACCAGGTACGAGGTATTAGTATCTGGCCGCCGAGGAGACAATATATCGACTTTGAGGCGTCAAACTTTCGGCACGACCCCGCGAAAGACCTTTTTGTTATCGTTGAAAATTTAAAAGCGATGCCATACGAAGCAGACCAGGTGCTTGGGAAAAAGGACATAGACGGCCGTGTACTCCAGGGTTTCCGTGTGGTAGAAGAGAGCGTGATAAACACTGTTTGGATTGACCCCAAGACAAGAGAGCTGGTCCGCATCGAGATGGAGTTCACGAATGCCCCGGGTATGAACAAGATAATGACCGATTTTCAGTTTGATGTCGAACTCGATGACTCGCTCTTCAGTCTAACGCCACCGGAGGGCTTCACGCCTCTGGAAGTTCAGGCAGATGTCTCCAAAGTAACTGAGCAGGACCTCATCGAATATTTGCGGTCATGGTCGAGCTGGACCAAGAATGGCACGTTCCCACCAATGCTGGTTGGCCCGGAGCTGCCAAAGATTGCTACGGAGATGGAAAGGCAGGGCAAGTTCGGCGAAGGCCAAACCTCCCAGCAGCAGCGTGACCTGGGTGCAAAGACAATGTTCTGTGGGATGATGTTCGTGGCGCAATTATCCGCTGAAAGCAACTGGCGCTATGCCGGCGAGAACGTAAGCTATGGCGATGCTGACACCCCTATCTTTTGGTATCGCCCGGAAGGCGCAGAGACCTATCGTGTTATATACGGCGATTTGAGCGTTAAAGATATAGCCCCTGAGGATTTGCCAAAGTAAAATGATTTAAGAGGCAAAGCTGATAAACAAAGGCCGGGCTGGCTAAGCTCGGTCTTTTTTATGCGCACTGTGCAAAAACACGAGAAAAACTACAATTTTCTTATACCAAAATAACCAGCTTAGTTGTTATATAAATGACAATCGATTGTTAGCAGTTTTGAAAGTTCGATTTTGATGCTGGAAGACAAGCTATTAATTTGGAAGTTTAATCGGGGTGACAGAGAAGCCCTGCGAGACATCTATGAGAAGTATAAAGACGAGCTGGTGACGTTAGCTGCTGTCCTTCTAAGAGACATAAGCTCTGCAGAAGATGTTGTACACGATGTTTTTGTATCTTTTATCAAGACGGCAGCGAAATTTCGACTTACCGGAAGCCTGAAAGGATATTTGTCAACCTGCGTAGCAAATAATGCTCGCAACAAAAACAAGGCAAGGCAAAGACACGAAAAAACCGGATTAGATGAAACAGCATCCGTTGGCTCAGGAACAAACAGCCCAGATACCACAGCAATGTTAGGAGAGGAGCTATCACGGCTTAACCGTGCACTTGCCAAACTTCCATACGAACAGCGAGAAGTTTTAATCCTGCACGTATATAGTGGATTAAAGTTTAAGTCAATTGCCGGACAACAGGGTGTTTCAATCAATACGGTGCAGGGCCGGTACCGGTACGGATTAGAAAAACTGCGGTCACTAATAAACGGTGAGGTCAACAAAAATGAGGCCAGCAAATAACATAAATGAATTAATTAAGAAGTTACATTTGAAAGCCAGTAGTGAGCTGGACAAGAGAGTCCACGACGACATTACGAAAGCACTGGCTGAAACACAAAAAACAAAATCGGCTCAACCTGCGCCGAATATATGGAGAATAATCATGAAAAGCAAGATAACAAAATTGGCAGCAGCGGCGGTGATAATAACAGCAGTTCTGCTTTCAATAAATGTTTGGGATAATTCAATGCCCGCAGCTTATGCCTTTGAACAAACGATTCAGGCCAGCCACAGCGTTCGTTATATACATACGAAAAGCTTCTGGGCTTCTCATAAAGAACCGACAGAAAGCTGGATTGAATTCGATGTAACAGGGAAAGTCAGAAACGTTCGTCTGCATTTACCGGCCTGGACCGAACCGGATGACGGGGATAAAAAGATAGTCTGGAAAGATAATAAAGCATATCTTTGGATAAAAAAGAAAAACATCTACGCCGTTATGAAAGACAATATAATCGCAGAGATGATATTTACGATGATTGAAGGACTGGACCCTAAAACGGCCCTTCAAAGTTTACAAATGTTGAAATCTGAAGATAAGGCAGAGCTTGATATCGAGCAGCCGAAAGATAAAACCAGTCCTATTATTGTTACAGCTATTCTCAAGGAAGAAGCTAAAGAAGAACAACCAACGACCGAAGTCGAACGTGAAATGAAAAAACTATTTAATTTGTTCAAAGGCTCGGAAAAAGATATTTCTAAATTTGTCTTGTTTATTGACCAGGCAACCAAGCTTATTACAACAATTGAATTTTACGAGCAAAGGCAAGGCCGGCAGCAGTGCATCTGTACAATAGAGTATTACGACTACAATCAGCCAATCGCCGCAGAGATTTTTGTACTCGAAGATGAAATTTCCGCAGATGCACTCAGGATTGACCAGACTACCCAGGATGTTGGTATTGCACAAGGAGACCTTACCGACAAAGAAGTCGCAGTCGAGCTGGTCAGGCAGTTCCTGGAGGCATTGATTGCCAAGGATTACGCTAAAGCAGGCAGATTATTCTCCGGAACACCTGCCGAAAGAATGGAGAAGACTTATGGAAAAATCAGGTTTATCCGAATTATTTCCATCGGGGAACCTGAAGAACCGAATACTATACTTAAAATGCCCGGCGCTTTTTATGTACCATGCACGATTGAAATCGAGGAGAACGGCAAGATAATTCAATGGCACCCGGAACATTCATATGTTCGACAGGTACATGGCCAGCCGGGACGCTGGGAAATTATCGGAGGATTCCGAGGAATTTGATCAGGCGACCCGATTAACCAACCAAACACTGGATTATAAAAAGGTCGGGCTTTTTGCTCGGCCTTTTTAATTGATTAGTGATTCCTCCAACCTCACACAAGATGACGACCCCGCGTAAAACGCGGGGCTAAATATAAAATACCTAAAAACGCTGTAAAAACGGGGTATAAAAAATCTGTTGCAAATTCTTCCCTTAAGCTTATAATATTCAATCCTGTGTATGGCCGAATAACAGAAAAAGAGTAATACATACATAAAAAAGATGACGGGAGAAAATTCTATGGAACCGATTATAGAGCCGGAAATTGATTTATTTGCTGATGAACTGCCATCTATGGACAATATCGTGAAACTCGCCAGCTACGTTCATAGCAGCGAGGCCAACAAGATAAAGTTTGCCGAACAGTTAGAGTCAAATATTACCAAGACCTCACCGAAGGCCCGGCTGGCAGCGGGTATCGGGCTTTTTATTCTGGGCCGAAATGCCAAAGCAGTCGAGAAGCTGGAAAAAGCCGACGACTGCAAAGAAAAATTCATATATACAGCCTTTGCACTTCGCCGAATAGGCAAATTCAATGAGGTAATCGAAAACCTGCAAAACAGCCTCAAATACAAGGCAGACACACTAAACATAACCCTGGAAAAAACCGCAACCTATCGCAAAGCAGGAAATTTCGAAGCCGCAGCCAAAGAACTTAAAAGCTGTGCAAATTTTGAAAATGTAAGCGCTGATTACCATTGCCAACTGGGTCAACTTCAGGAGGCCCAAGGTCTCTACGAAGAGGCAATGGACAATTACAAAAAAGCTTTGGAATTGGCACCGGGCCATCAAAAAGCCCTTTTCCACCTGGCTTATCGGTGCGATTTATCCGGCGATGAAGAGGCGGCTATCGACTACTATAGACAAACTACCTCAAGCGCCCCAACTTACGTACATGCTCTGATGAACTTAGCTGTGCTTTATGAAGATACGGGGCAATTTGACAAAGCATCCCAATGTATCGATATGGTCCTGGAGTCGCACCCGAATCATCAAAGAGCAATCCTGTTCAAAAAGGACATCGAAAGCTCAAAGACCATGTACTACGATGAAGAAAAAGAGAAGAGAAAAACTCGCAAAAGCCAAATTCTGGAGACGCCAATCTCTGATTTTGAACTGTCGGTGCGCAGCAGAAACTGCTTGAGAAAAATGAATATAAACACGATAGACGATTTGCTGAACATTACCGAGGCAGAGCTGTTATCTTATAAGAACTTTGGTGAAACATCACTTAGAGAAATTAAGGCGATACTCGACACGAAAGGAATGCGGCTCGGTATGGCTCTGGAAGAAAAGGATTCCCTCTTAGGAGAACCCCCTTCGCGAGATACCGCAGAATATAAGGATGATGGTTTGGTGAAGAATCCTATTGACGACCTGCAACTGTCGGTACGCTCTCGAAAATGTTTACAAAAGCTCAATATTCGAACAATCGGCGAACTGACACAAACCACGGAAGCTGAGCTTCTCGGCGTTAAAAACTTCGGCGTAACAAGCTTAAACGAAATCAAAAAAGCCATAGTCAATCTGGGACTATCGCTGCGAAGTCTGGACTGAGCAATCGATTATTTATTATTTTCTATTGATTTATTTTTAATGTCTTTTTTAATTATCGCCCAAACAACTGCGAGCCGCAGCAAGCCCCTATGCCGGATAACCTTCCTGTTAGTTTTGCTGCTGCTGATAATTCTTGGCGGCTGCAAGGCAAGGCAGCTTGTCAGACCTACTCCACAGATGGATATCGAACCGACGTTCTGGGTGAGGGTCTTATTGCTTGACGATGTCACAGAATGTATTCTGGAAACCGGCTCATCTTTAAGTGTCATCAATCCACAAACACAAACCCCAGAAGTTTGCTTTGTCCAAGCGGATGAACCAATAAAAGCTACTATTTCCGCCGGCAGAATTGCCATCGCCGGTCGTCAAATCACAAGTAAGGAATTAATTATAGCTCCCGATGCTCCCCACATTTTTAAGCTAAACGGTGGTGAATATCGTGGCAAATTAAAATTAATAATCAACGCTGACGGCACCTGCTTTGATGCAGTAAACCAAGTTCCGCTTGAGCCATATTTAGCAGGTGTGGTTGGAGCCGAGATGCCTGACTACTGGGAGCCGGCAGCACTTCAAGCCCAGGCAATTACCGCAAGGACCTATTGTCTTTATTACAAAAATAACTACGGTCGTAACCGCACATGGGATGTCCATAAGACACAGGCAAATCAGGTTTACCTCGGCGTAGCAGCCGAATCAGCCCAGATTTGGAATGCGGTCAATAGTACGTACGGCAAGGTGTTGGTCTGCAAGCATTCCGACGGCAGCGAAGATATATTCCCGAGCTATTACAGCTCGACCTGCGGCGGCCATACGGAAAACAGCGAAAATGTATTCGGCGATTCTTTCGAAGCACTCATTGGCGTGCCCTGCCCCTATTGTCAGGATGTAGCCAGACTTAATATTTTTTTCTGGCCTATGATTCAATTCGATAAGGGCTACGTTACAGCCAAGCTATTAGAAAAATACCCAAAGCTCAAGAGTCTTGGAAAGATTAGAAACATCACTGTGGCCGAACAAAGTCAATATGAAAAATTCTCACGCATAACTAAAGTAAAACTGGAGGGTTCGACCGGCAAAAGCGATTTTTTGAAGGCTGAGGACCTGCGGCTGACAATCGACCCAACCGGCCAGAAGATAAAAAGCACAATCTGCCAAATCATCGATATGGGAGACAAATGGGCGTTTTCATTGGGCAGAGGCTGGGGGCACGGCGTAGGGATGTGCCAATGCGGCGCTCAAGGTATGGCAAGAAAAGGGTATAACGCAGAACAGATACTTTCGTATTATTATCTCGGCTCTAAAATTGTGAGTGTCTACTAAAAACGAAAAGCTTAAAAAATGAAAATAAAAATGGCTGATTTCGAAATTATCCATCAAGATAGCAGCTCTTCAGCTCGATGTGGTTTGTTGAGGACAGCACACGGCAAAGTAGAGACGCCGGTTTTTATGCCGGTCGGCACTTCCGGTGCGGTAAAGGGAATCACGCCTGAACAACTCGAAGAAAGCGGCGCTTCAATAATCCTGGCTAATACCTACCATCTGCTGCTGCGGCCTGGAGCCGAGACGGTGGAGGCACTCGGCGGGCTGCATAAACTAATGTCCTGGGACAAACCAATACTGACCGACAGCGGCGGATATCAAGTATTCTCGCTAAGCTCGCTGACAAAGGTTGACGATGATGGAGTCGAATTCAGCAGCCATGTAGATGGAGCAAAAGTATACCTTAATGCCGAGAGCACAATACAAATCCAAAATCAACTCGGCGCGGACATAATAACCTGTCTGGATGAATGTACTCCTTTTGGCATAGATGAGCCGAAACTAAAAAAAGCCGTGGAAAGGACTATCCGCTGGGCGAAGCGTGCTAAAGAAGCGCATAAAACCAGCAAACAGCTGTTATTTGCCATTGTCCAAGGCGGGGTAAATCAGGAATTGCGAAGTTATTGTGCCTGCGAACTTGTCAAAATGGACTTTGATGGTTATGCTATCGGCGGATTAAGTGTCGGTGAAGGCCATGATAATATGATAAAAACAGTAAATCACACAATACAGTTCTTACCGAAAGAAAAACCTCGGTATCTTATGGGCGTAGGCAGACCAATCGACATAATAGCCGCCGTCAAGGCCGGTGTCGATATGTTCGACTGCGTACTGCCTACCCGAAACGGTCGAAATGCCTTTGCATTTACCGAAAACGGTCCAGTGCGGCTACGCAACAGCGCCCTGATAAATGACCCCGAGCCAATCGAGGCCGGTTGCGACTGCTACTGCTGCAGGAACTTCAGCAGGGCCGCTCTAAGACACTTCTTTAATTGTGGAGAGATGCTCGGGCCAATCCTGGCGTCTGTGCACAATCTAAGATTCTTCCAGAGACTAATGGCCAAAATAAGAAAGGCGATAGAAAAGAACGAATTTTCCGACTGGGCAACAGAGCGATTAAAAAATGATTACTGATAATTAAATATTTTACCCACGACCTGTAAAACAATAATCAATTATGAAGGGAAAATAAAAAATGAAAAATGTATGGATATTAGCCCAAACAGAAGCTGACGAAACATCCTCGCACATTACATCAGAGCCGGTAACTTCGGAAGGCCAAGCAACGACGAAGGTACCATCCGACTTTAACGCCCCCCCAGGCGGGAAAGAAGCACCAAAACCATTTTTTCCGCCGTGGCTTTTACTCGCTTTGGCCGCCGTATTTATCTTCATGCTATTTAGAGGTCCTCGAAAAAAACAAAAAGAGCACAAAAAGATGGTCCAATCACTGGAAAAAAATGACAAAGTCAGAACAATCGGCGGGATTATCGGGACTATCGTTGACGTTAAGGACGACGAGATTACGCTGAAAATCGATGAGTCAAATAATACGAAAATAAAAGTTGCCCCTTCAGCAATTGGAAGGAATTTGTCGAAAGATAAAGCGTGAACGCGTGGATGATATGATGAGCAAACGCGTTGACGAATTTTATGTATATACGCATTAAGACATTACGAGGAAAGCTATGGGTAAGAATCTGTTGCCGAAAATCGTTGTAATTATTGTATTAGTGGCTTTAGCGGCGTGGACTTTATATCCTCCAAACAAGACCCTGCAGCCGGGAATAGACGTTGGAGGCGGGGTAAGTCTCATTTACGAAATCGACACTCAAGACCTTGAAAAAGCAGATACAAAAGACCTGGCCCAGCGAATGATAACCGTCCTTCGAAGGCGCATAGACCCTGCCAACATCCAAAATCTCGTCTGGCGGCCACAGGGCAATACCCGCTTTGAAATACAAATGCCCCTGTCAAGCGCAGAAGCCCGGGCAAAGCGCCAGAAATACGAACAAGCGGTGAGTGAGCTGCTTGCCAAGAACATAAATCCCGCAAAAATTATGCGCTCACTTAAAAAGGTGCCGGAAGAGCGCATCGAAGATTTTAACGATTTCGCCCAGGGCGACCCTAACAGAGTAAAAATTCTATCTGAGCTTGGCACTTGCTATGACGAACTTACGGAAAAACAAAATGAAAGGGACAAGCTCGAATCGCAGCAGAAAGTTACGGAAAGCTCAATCAAGCTCGCCGAAATTGACCTTGAAGAAATTAAGCTTCGCCTCGGAGACTGGATTAAGCTTGATGAGGAACAACTAACAAAAACTCTAAAGGAATATCTCGGCACCGAAGCCAATCTTGAGCTACTAACCAGATATGTAAAAACACATGCCGAATGGGACAAAGTCGTCAATGAGCTGACCAACCCTGAAACCGACAAAAACATTCAATATGAAAAAGCCAAAGATGATATCGACAAATTAAACCTGACAGAAGACCAGATAAACTTTGTTTTGCAGTTGCCAGCCAAGTCGGTCAGGCGCACTACCGCAATTGCGGAGATGAAAACCAAGTTCACCGACCGGGCAGCTGAAATTGACAATGTGGTGACTACATTCGATGAGTACCGCCCTTTCAGAGGCAGACTCGACGACCCCAAAGACCTGCAGCGAATGCTCAAAGGGGCCGGCATACTGGAATTCAGAATTCTGCCAACGCAGGGACACCCGGAAGTGGATATGGGCGCGATGGCCAGCTATGCTAAAAATCTTAAAGAGAAAGGCCCCAAATATGCCTCAGATGATAAGTTTATATGGTGCGAAATAGAAAATCAAAATATTAAAGAATGGGGAGGCATTGATGACCAGAAGCGTCCTTCAATCCCTGGGCAATTCGGGGACAAGTACTACGTCCTTGCAAGCAACAACAAAGATGAGGTAATGCTGCACCGAGGCGACAGCAAGAGCTGGAAACTTAAAAAGGCATCAGCAGGCAGAGAACCTCAAACAGGTCGAAGAGCTATTGATTTTATTCTTGATGACAGAGGCGGAATGGCATTTGGTAAAATTACCGGCAACAACATTGGCCGACCACTTTGTATCCTGCTTGATGGAGTAGCAATATCGGCTCCAACTGTCAATTCGAGGATAACTACGCGTGGTCAAATAACAGGCCGATATTCAGAAGACGAGCAGCGAGATATGGTAGACAAACTAAACGCGGGCTCCCTGCCTTCCAAATTAATAGAACAGCCCATCAGTGTAAAGACAATCGGACCATCCATCGGGGCCGACAACCGCAACCAGGGAATCAGAGCAGGCATAATCGGTCTCATAGTGGTTATGGCCTGTATGCTGGGCTATTATATCCTTGCCGGCTTAATAGCCGATGCAGCACTATTTATGAACATATTGTTTGTGCTTGCAATAATGGCAGGAATAAGGGCAACTTTCACATTACCGGGAATAGCCGGCATAATACTCACCATCGGTATGAGCGTTGACGCCAACGTTCTGATTTTCGAAAGAATCCGCGAAGAGCAGCTGCGAGGCTCGTCTTTGAGAGTCGCTATAGCAAACGGCTACCAAAGGGCATTCAGAACCATCTTTGACGCAAACCTCACTACGTTCATCACCGCAGCTATTCTTTACTGGCGTGCGTCAGAAGAGGTGAAGGGCTTTGCTATCGTGCTAATGTTAGGTATAGCATCGAGTATGTTCACGGCACTATTTGTAACGCGTGTAATCTTCGATTTTCTTTCGGCTAAGCGAATTATCAAAGACCATTTGGTTATGCTCCGGCTCATACACAAACCAAATGTCAACTGGATGGCACTGCGACCAGTCCTGTTTACCATATCACTTGTGCTTATTGCAGCAGGTTTGTTTGTTTTCTTTACCAGAGATGACACAAAGAACAATAAATACGATATCGAATTTACCGGTGGAACAAGTGCTGTAATCAACCTGAAAGAGGGCGTTTCGCTCAGTAGAAGTGATGTGGAAGACAGAATTCGAGGAATTGGGGGAAAATTGAACAATCCCGCCTTGTCAGCGGCAAATGTCTACAGCATCGGTAAAACAGGCAGACAATATGAAATCAATACCACCGAAACAAATAAAAGCAAAACTATCGTTACATTTGGCGAATCCGGGCAACAAACAGTTGAAACTGCAAGCTCAGCAATTGTAAAAGCTCAGGGTAAATTTGTAGGTGAGCTAAACAATCTGCTCGTAACACAAAATGCCAACAATCCAGCAGAGTTCGTAATAACCACCAGTCAGATGAACCAGACATTAGTCAAAAATGTGCTGACAGAAGCTTTCCCATCTGCTCAAATTTCAGAGCCGGAAATTGATGAAGTTGTTAATGATGCAATCCTGGCCTCCTTCGGCGACGAGCTTGAAATCCAGCAAAACCTTCAACCCACAATCACCTCACAGGAAAAAATAACCGAGGACATCATTAATTCATATCCTGAACTGGTTGAATTTACAGGCGGCATCAAAATTCTATGCGAAATCAAAAGGGCCGCAACTATAGAAGATATTGAAGCAAGATTGGCATCATTAAAATTTAAGCCCGATACACAAAACCTGCCTCGTTATGAGTATGTAATCCTGGATGCCAATTTAGCAACAATCGAACAAAGTAAACCAGTAAACCGCTTCGCTTATATAAGTGTCGCTCCGGAGGCGGGCCTGGGCGAATTAACAGAGGATGAATGGACGCAGTCGCAGTTCGTTAAAAATGAAACGACTAAAATCCTGGCAGCGGCCAAGCTCGAAACGTCATTACCAAGAGTCACACAGATAGACCCAACAGTTGGAAAAGAGCAAAAAACACGAGCGCTGATTGCCATTGTTCTGTCGTTATTTGCCATCGTTACCTATATAGGGTTTCGATTCGGAAACGTCCGCTACGGCATCGCGGCCATTACAGCACTGGTTCACGATGTATGTATTACGCTCGGAGCGGTAATGGTCTGCACATATATCGCAGCAAGCCCAATCGGAGAGAAACTTCTAATCGGAGATTTCAAAATCAACCTGGCAATGATAGCGGCTTTTCTGACGCTGATTGGGTACTCGCTGAACGATACGATTGTGGTTTTCGACCGAATCCGTGAGAATCGTAAAAAGGCCCAGATTAGTCCAAAGATAATCACCGACAGTATCAATCAAACTATCTCCAGAACGATTTTGACATCCTTTACGACATTTATAGTCGTGCTGATAATGTACATTTTTGGTGGCCAGAATCTGAGAGGTTTTACGTTCGCAATCGGTTTCGGGGTGATAATAGGAACATATTCGTCCATTGCGATAGCTGCACCGATACTACTGCTCGGCACAAAAGCCAAAAAGGAAAAAAGCAAACCCCATTAGAGAGCCGAACGGAAAAAAGTCTCTAACGGGGCTAATAGATTTGCCACAAAGGCACCAAGACACTAAGAAAAGAATCTTAAAGCCACCTTTTTATTTGAATCTACATATATCACGAATCTTCATAAAAAGGGACGGCTGATTTATTAAGCCAGACAACGGTGGTGTCTACTCTGTTTATGGCTGATTATAGTCGGGATTTTCCCAAGAGTGCTTCGCTTCTTTTTCTATTTTCCCCCACCAATCTTCTTTAAAACGGCGCACTTCGTTAATATCAGGGTACGCCCTAGTAGTCTGTCACAGATAAAATGCAGGTGTAGAGGTCTTTTTGCCGATATAT
>CAYSJK010000056.1:0-13308 GCA_964431375.1 uncultured Pirellulales bacterium | reverse complement strand
CCAACTGATAGCGATGGCCCGTGGCCAGAGCGGTGGCTTCCATCACGCCAATAGATAGTTACTATGCAATTCTCTATGGTGTCTTCAATCTGTTTTGTTGACTTCAAAGCCTTTGAGACAAAGGAGCCGGGATCATCTCCCTTAATGTTAAAATCTCCGCCTGCCAAAGCAACAAAGTCGGCAAGAGCGGTCTTGCCAGCTCCCTTTTCTCCGATGACAGTAACGAGATTCTCATTCAAAAGAACAGGTTCTTCCTCAAACCAATGATTAGAGTTCTTAATCTCTATCCTATCAATGACATTAGCATCGTTTTTGCTCTTTGATACAGAGCTACCGATGTACACTCTTTCTTCCGGCTCGCAAACAATCTGTTTAAGCCCTTCAAAAGTTGGGTCAGCCTTTATCCAAGTGAATCTATCCATATCTGGACGGCAGATCTTGCCAAGCTCGTGTGCATCGGATCCATGTATACAAGGCTTCAGAGAACCGTATTTTCTTGTAATTTCCTCAGGAGGATCTGTTCCCTTTCCCAAGAAGTATTCCGAATCACTCGGGTTTGCCGAAAAGATAGCGTCGGCAAATCTATAAATCTCCTGCCGGGTCGCTGCCAAACTTGAATGCTGTATCCCAGAGGCTCCATCGCCACTTCTGTTTGAGACAATGACCAACGAGTTCCCCTTCAGGTACTCGTTCTTGGAGAAAAGATTTTTCAAATGGTCTAAGGTGATCTTGAATTGTGATATGCCTTCTTTGAAGGCAGCATCATCATTTAACTTGTTGTCGTTCTTGTACTTTCTGCCAAGACGTATCAAATCTCTTCTTATGCACCTGAACGACTCGCCTTGATAAGAGAATTCCAGATAAGAAAAGAATTGGCTCTCAAGACTATCAACTACGTCATGGGCAGGCGAAAAAATAACATGTAGATTTATCGCTAATCATTCACTTGTGACAGGCAAAATTCTAAGCTCAACATTCGGAAGGATAAGTTGGATGTTGCTTAACTGAGCGGGATTCGCGTCGACATACGCTCTTACCTTTTTGTACCCATCGATCGAAAAGTAGTCAGTCAGAGCTATAGCGGAAGTGTCCTGAATCCCGTTGAGCGTCTTTATGTATCCTGTCCATTTTTCCTCTACAGTACTCCCTGCAAAGTTGTTATTTAACACCGAAGCTGGCGTGTGTACATGCAAATCCCATTTTCTCCAAACTGATCCTCTTGGGTCGTTCATATCTTTATTTCCTAAAGTAACCGTTTTTCCTCATTCTGCCACAATTCCTTTTTTTCTTGTCTCCCAATTCTACCCCCAAAAACCGACAAACAAAACCCAAAACCGCAATTATTTTCAAATCAAATTCCGCATAAATTTATGTCCGGCCTAATTTGCTCGGCTTATACAAAGAAGCCCGATTTTTTACGGGATTCCGCGGACGAAGTAAATACGCATCACAGATACTTGTATCGAGAATGCTCTTTGCTGAGAACGCCAAAGCCGAGCAAATCTCTCTGTGGCTTCTGTGCACTCTGTGGCGAAAAACAAATTAGTGAAAATTTGTGTTTAACCCGTGAGATGGCGGCTTTGCCTATCTCACGGGTTGAATTCGTGATTAATCTTTATATGCTTCTTCGTGGCTAAATTTTTTATAAAAAAAGCTTATTTTTGCTTGAAAAACGGGCCGTCTCTGGTATAATACCGATTGTGCTCAGGTAGCACACGCCAGTCCCCGGAGGGACACGTCTTACGGGCCATTAGGCCCAAGTCAAATAATCTACTAAAATTCGTTTTGAACATTTGTTATTTGGAGTTTTGACATTGTTTCGGATTTCGATATTAGGATTTCGGATTTCTCGCTTTTGTCCACCTTCGTCAGAAACATCTTTCAACCAAAAGCGAGCAATTATGCAAAACAAACCCAATTTTTTAAGAAATCAGGTGTTCGTAAGCTCTTGTAAATCAAAGGGTTCTGAAAACGCACATCGATTTTTAGCCCAAAAATCCCAAAGCCAATTTCCAAAACGCCAAAATGAACGTAAACTATTATTATACAAAGGTCTACGAACCACGAACAATGAACTACGAGCTAAAAAACAAACCCAATTCAAACCCAATTTTCTTATGTGGTCTTGGGTCTGTAGTATAGATGAATTAAGCAGTATTGTAGCTCTCTTTAGTTGTAGTGTTATTGTTATTATTGCTGCCAATATATTCCGGTATGAGCTCTTTGATTTTATTGACGATTTCGGCGTAGTCTTGCGTTTGGGCGATAGTTATCAGCTCGTCTATAGCTGTGCGAATCTTATCCCGGTCCATCGGAATATTTTTCCATATAGCGATTTTCGGATGTCTTGTGGGTTGCATATTTTCGCCTTTTATCGAGAGTTCTTCGAAAAGCTTCTCGCCCGGCCTGGGATTTGTGAAGACCATTTCAATATCTTCTCCAGGCCTGAATCCGCTGAGCGTAATAAGCTCCCTGGCCAGGTCCACGATTTTTACCGGCTCGCCCATATCGAGCACAAAGATTTCTCCGCCTTTTCCCATTGTTGCCGCCTGCAGAACAAGCTGGCTGGCTTCCGGTATGGTCATAAAATACCGCTTCATCTCTGGATGTGTAACTGTTACTGGGCCGCCATCGGCGATTTGCTTTTTGAAAATAGGTACGACCGAGCCATCAGAACCCAATACATTGCCAAAACGCACAGTGACGAAATGTGTTTTACTGGTCTCATTCAGACCCTGAATATATATTTCCGCGATTCGCTTGGACGAGCCCATTATGCTTGTCGGATTGACAGCTTTGTCCGTACTAATCATTACAACGTTGGAAGCTCCATATTTATCTGCGGCATCGGCTATATTTTGTGTACCTATAACATTGTTTTTGATGGATTCTCCGGGATTAAGCTCCATCAGAGGCACATGCTTGTGAGCTGCTGCGTGTATAACAACCTCGGGTTTGTATTTTTTGAAGATTCCCTCGACACGTATTCTGTCGGTAATATTGCAAATAATTGTTTTTATTCTGGCTTCGGGAAATTTCTTGCGTAGTTCCCGCTCTATGTAGAACAGCGGATTTTCAGCCTGCTCAATCAGCAAAAGCAGCTTCGGTTTGAAATTACTTGCCTGTCTGCACATTTCAGAACCAATGGAGCCGCCGGCACCGGTAACGAGAATTATCTTATCTTTGAGGAAAGCTTCTATTAAGTCCAGCTCAAGCTCAACAGCTTCTCTACCAAGCAAGTCGTTGATATCGACGTCTCGAATCTGGGAAACACGGAATTTACCTGAAGCGATATCGGTAATTGATGGCACAGTACGAAACCGAATTTTCGTACCCTCGCATACCTGAACAACTCGCCTTAACTGGTGATGGCTTGCCGACGGCATTGCGATGGCAATTTCCTCGATGTTGCGTTCTTCGCATATCCTGGGCAATTGTTCGACAGTTCCAAGCACTGGGATTCCATGGATATTAATGCCTTTTTTGGCAGGTTCATCATCGATAAAGCCGATAACTTCGTATTGGGCGATAGGCATACGGTGAATTTCTCTTAGTAGCGCTTCGCCTGCATTACCTGCGCCTACGATTAGAAATCTCTTTAATCGGCCGCCTTCAGCAGTGCGAAATTCCTCGTAGTACAGCCGTATTAATATCCGCAATCCGCCGAGCAGTAAAACAGTACCAAACATATCAGCCACAAATACACCCTGGCTGACCTCGCGTATGGCTTGTAGCTTTTCATTTTGTTGTAATTTTTGAAGAACTAAGGTTATGCCCTGTGGCTCTGTGGTAGAGGTTTCACCAGCCCTCATAAATGTCATAAATAGAGCATACCACAAGACCACTATTATCAGGGTACTAACGAGAGAAGCTCGCAATATTCCGATAAGGTCTGATATACCGGCATAGCGCCACCAGCCGCGGTACTGCTTGAAAAGTCCGAATATCGGAACCTTAATTATGATAAAAAACAACAACAGAAGAGGATATCGATTTACGAGCCAGTCCTGTCTGAACTCCATGTAGTTCGCCAGCAGGAAAGAGAGCATCAAGGAGGCGGAAAAAACAGCTATATGAGCAAATATAATAAGAGGTTTGCGGAGTGTAAGCAGAATAGCAGGGCGAGAAAATGGGTGCTCTAATTTATCTTGCTCTTGATTGCCGTTTGTATTTGAGTCAGGCATATCCTATTTATCGTCATATTTACTACCCCACATAATCATTCATAAGCTTAATTTTAACAACAGTTTAAGCTTCTGTCAAGGAATTATTTTTGTTGCATGTGGTAATTGAAGTGCTCGAGCAATTGCATATATCAGATGATATATCCAGCCTTCTCTATAGCTCTTTTGGGGATGTATAGATTTGGCTGTATTTATGACTTTAGCTGTTACTATGTCTGTGGTAGTGTCTATTCAGAATTGGATTCTATCTCAATTTTCCCCTCATCAGCGGGCGTATAAATGTCGTCCAGCGCTGTATTATCGACCCTGTTGCGCAAAAGCGTATAGATTATAGTATTAGCGGAAAAATAAAAGCTCATTATAAAAGAAACTATTAGGCCAATAATAGCTAATAAACATAAGTTTATCAAGAAAGCAGCGATAGATTGTGCCCAATTAGTAGCTGTCAAGCTCGATAAATCAACCAGGTTACCAAAGCTTGGTTTAGCCCAGATTGCTGTAAGCTTGCTGTTGTCACCCAGGATACCAAACTGCAACAACCGGTACGTAGCCAGAAGCATCAAAAAGACGAAAAACCGTACAAAAACATAACAGATAGCACCATAGACCGCAGCTATTGTGGTGTAAAAGCCCATTAGCCATGGCTTTGCATATACATAACTGAAAGAACGGCTTATCGCATCAAAACAATCTGAACCGTCACAAGCAACGGCAGGGAACATCAAGTTAAATCCGGCAATTGTTCCTATTAGAATGACCGAAATTAACGCTCCTGCAATCAAAGCCAGGAATACGAAGATACCCATTATCAATTCGCCAACCCGTGGAATATTACCTAATAATCCCAATAGATAAATAAACAAACTTATGAAGATAATTATGCCGATTGGTGCCAAAGGCGCGGTGAAAAAACTCGTGAACTTTTTCGTGCTGAAACGCAGCGCTTCAATCAAGCCTGGTTTTTCACCCCGTGTAAATTGAAGGGCAGCAATTCGGCATATAGCTCCTCCGCAAATGGAAATCACTGCAAGTTTTATAACACAAAAAATTGTACAAAAAATGTAATGGTCCTTGTAAATTGAGCCCACCACTGAGAAATAGTCGGCGATCTTTACGAACACACCCAGAATATTGCATTCGAATAATGATGCTAATGCACCGTGAAAGCTTTCGTTAGCAACGTACCAGAGTCTGGAAAATACGCCACTATCACGTGATGAGCACGATGCGGCAACAAAGATTAAGTCCATAATCCAGCCGGCCAGACATATAATAGATATCGCCAGAAAGGCAATTATCAACTTGCTTGGCTGAATGGCGATGCGGAAGGTTCGGAATATTTTAGGGAAAAGAAGGCTGTCAAAAATTGTAATGGGTTCTTTTTCGTTAACCATTTTGCTCCCTTTCAAAAGGTTTATAATTATTATTTATAAAGAGTAAATGATAATATATAGCTAATCAACGACTTGGTTTCAACAAATTTTATAATATTTTATTTTTTAAATACTACACTTAGCGACTATCTAAGGGGGCGCCGGAGGAATCATCCGGCGATTCATCGGATTCTTGCTGGCCCTTTTGCAATTCGGAAGTTATTTTATATCTGGCATCCAGCCAGGCACCCAAATCTATCAGCTTGCATCGCTCACAGCAAAAAGGGAAGAACTTTGCTGCTTCGGTTTGTTCCCCAGATGATACATTAACGGTCTTTTGGCAGACTGGACATCTATGTTTCATATTTTTATCTAATTTTTTAAGCACAGGATGAAATAAACATCGACTGGCTAATTCCAAACTGTCAAAAAACAGCTTGGCAGCTATAATAGTTCCAATGTCGTTATCTGGTGTCGGCTACCCCACGTTGTTTGAGAAAAAACGTCCCTCCTCACGTTACCTTCTGGACCTTAGATTATTCCTCTGATTCGTCCCCACTTCCATAATCATTCAGCTCTGGTGTTGATTGCTGTTGCTCTGTTACAAGACCCTGCTCCAGCTTTCGGGCGTATTCGACACAGTATCTGGCCCATGGTCTCGCCTCAAGCCGGGCCTTGGGTATTTTTTCGCCAGTGCCTTCGCAAATTCCATAAGTTCCCTGTTCGATATGCTCCAATGCATCATCAATTTCTTTTAGTAATTTCCTTTCACTGTCCATCAATCCCAAAGCGAATTCCTGCTCGTAGTTATCGGTTCCAATGTCGGCCATGTGGATTGGCATACTTGACAGGTCCCCCGTTGCATCAAGACGGGATTTCTTCAGAGCTTCATCTTCAAATTCGTTCACATTTCTTAGGATTTCCCTGCGTTTTTCCAAAAGCACATTCTTAAAATGCTCAATATTCGCGGCAGTCAAACGACCTTTCTTTGCCCGAGTTGAGTCTGCTTTCTTTTTTGTTGTCTTTTTGCGCTTTTGGGCCACTTCTCTGTCTACCTTTCTTAGTACTAAACCCTTTTACGCCATTAAATTAAATATTATAACATACGAATGCATATATTGTACAGCTATTATTTCATCCAAAGTTGTGATACAGTGTTGCGAAGCATAGATAGTATAAATAATTTTTGCAAGTAAAATTATGTGTGCGAGGTAAGTTCCTTAAAAATAAGCACTTATAGCAAGAAAAGTCAGTTTTTATCAATCTTTGTCCAGCTTGCTTTTGATTTGTCCTCTATCTTTTGCGAATTTACCTAAAGGAATGAAAAATTTTTCCTCACCAACATCACCTGCAAATGTACTGACACCAAAGACCCTTTCGATTTGCTCGAAGGAAAAGACATCTTTGGGACAGCCATATTGGTAATCGCCGCCGGCTCCCAGGAGTAATGTCTCGTCACAGTATTGAGCTGCAAGGTTGATGTCATGCGTTACTGTTACGATTGTTTTACCTTTTTCAAGTTGAGCTACTTTGAGCAAATCATATATGCCTACCTGATGTTTCAAATCCAGAAAGTTTGTCGGCTCATCCAGAAGCAGAATCGGGCTGTTTGCTGCAAGCGCCCTCGCAATAAAAACCCGCTGTCTCTCACCTCCGCTTAGCTGAGCAAGTGGTCGCCGGGCATACTGGATTGTCTCTGTCAGCTCAAGTGCCTCGGATACAATTTTCATGTCGTCTTTGCTTTCAAAACCGAACGTTCCTAAATAGGGGGCTCTCGCCATTGATATTACCTCTGTTACCGTAAAGTCGAATACAGGCACAAATTCCTGGCGAACCACGGCAACTTTCTGTGCAAGTTTTTTGGTTGAATACGACTCTATAAGTGCTGCATCGATTGTTATAGAACCGGCTTGTGGCCTCAGCAGCCCGCATAGCAGATTCAATAGGGTTGTTTTACCTGCCCCGTTTGGCCCCACTATTGACAAAAATGCACCCGGCATTACATCAAAGCTGATATTTTTCAAAAGTATCTCTTTTGGCCGATAGCTGAAACTCAATTTTTTAACATTTATGCTGCTCATTTTAACCAGCCAACTTTTCTGCTGTATTTAGCTAACAAAATAAGAAAGAAAGGCCCGCCGGCAATAGCTGTAATTACACCCACCGGCAGTTGCTCCTGGCCGAAAATCGTCCGCGCAAGGGTATCTGCTGCAACCAAAAAAGCAGCCCCGATTATCGCGCTAACAGGCAGAAGTTGGCGATGGTCAGGACCAAATACCAGGCGAACTCCATGAGGGACGATAAGTCCTATGAATCCAATAAGTCCGCTGAGACTGACCGCAATAGCAGTAATAAAAGCTGCAAAGCCAAAAGCGGCCAGTCTGGTTTTTGTCGGGTTAATACCCAGACCTCTCGCCTGCTCATCTCCAAGCGTTAGGACGTTTAAGCTGTAACAAACAACAAACAGGCAAATTATCCCTGCCAGGATGCAGACGCCGCTAATCCATAACACCAGCGGTTCTTTATCACCTATGCTGCCCATCAGCCAGTAAACTGTCCAGCGCAATTGTTCACTTTTTGCTATGGATGTCAAAAACATTATCACCGCAGAAAAGAAGGCGTTTACCACAACTCCAGCCAGCAGTAAATTTGTCACTTGTGATTTTCCGGAAAAATGCCCGATGAACCAGACCAGCCACACCGTTGCCAAAGCGCCGGCAAATGCAAAGGCCGTTACTGCTGAGCCGCCCCAGAACGTCCAGCTTATACCGGATAAGATTGCAATAATTGCCCCTAAACCTGCGCCGCTGGATATCCCGAGAATATACGGGTCGGCAAGTGGATTTCGTAAGATTGCCTGTAACACCACACCGGAACTCGCCAGGGCCGCTCCAACAAGAGCTGCCAGTATTACCCGCCGTAATCTAACAACGAAAATTTCATAATCAATGTTGGCCCCCGGCACGTCACCCGGACCAGTGAAAACTTTTTTGAGGGAAATATTTTGTGTTCCCACTGAAGTGCATAAGCCCATTACTATCACCAATACCATCAGGCAGAGAATAACTTTAATAGCTAATTTTTTTGCAGTTAGAATCTCGGTCATCAATTCACCTGATTCATTGTGCCACCAGGGGAGTTTGTGCAAAAATCTCCGGGTGCAGATAACGGGCAATCAGCTGTATTCCCTGTGGCAGTCTTGGTCCCAATCTCAGGATTGTATCCGGCTGGACAACGTAAATCCTGTTATCTTTGACCGCAGGTAAACTTGGCCATCTGTTCCAGAACATCTCCGCAGCTTGCTGCTGAGCAGTTATGTTGCCTGCTCCCATTGCCGACTGGATAATAGCTTCCACGCCACAGGCAAGAAGCTCTTCGGCACCTATTTGTGGATATTTGGCGATAGTATGGCCGATGGCATTTTCCCCGCCACACAACTCTATCAATTCATTTATAAACGTATCTCTGCCAGCTACACGCAAAGGTTCAATCTGAATGACCCACAACACCTTGACCTTAGTTGCCGAAGAAAGTTCCTGTTGCAAATCGCTTAACTGCTTGCTGATATTTTTAACCAATTTGTCGGCATCATGTTTGCAACCTGTTGCGATGCCGATTTTCTCAATTGCCGTAAAAAGCTCTTCGACTTTCTCTATGTTTAACGTCAAAACCTGATAACCAAGTCTCTTTAAGCTCTCTGCAACTGTTTTTTGCTGCTCAAACCAAAGTGTAATCACCAAATCCGGCCTGGATGCTATGATTGCTTCGGTATTTGGCGACCAGAATGTCCCCACCTTATTTTTGTTCGCTGCTTCAGATGGATAGTCACTATCGCTGGAAATCGCAACGATTCTTTCGCCGAGGCCAAGTGCAAAAAGAATTTCTGTGAGGTTAGGTGCAAGACAAACTATCCTTGTGGGTTTGTTTACAGATTCGGTCAAATTCAGCTCAGAAGCTCTATCCCGGTTATGGTAATGGCTTATGACAACAAAAGTTGCCAGGCAGATAAAGGCAATTAGCAATAGTATCCATAGAAACTTCATATCATGTTCGCTTGAACTGCTTTTGAAGCTCGGCCATCGAAAATTTTATTGTTGTAGGCCTGCCGTGCGGACAGCGACCTGCAAATTCCGCCTTGTTTCTATCCGCCAGTAGTTGTTCTATCTCACTGTCACTCAGCTTTTGGCCTGCCTTTATCGCTGCCTTACAAGCAGCCATATTCAAAACCTCATCCAGCAGGCTTTGAGCATCGAGACTCGCACCTTTATCAGCCAGTAAATCGATTAAATCCTGAACAAAATCGACAGGAGCCGCCTTTGCCAGCAGGCTCGGGAACGCCTGGATAGCGTAAGTCCTCGGGCCGAACGGAACAATTTCAATACCCAGTTTTTCTATCAACTCGGTGTTGGCTTTAAGCGCATCAATCTGCGATTCGGTCAGCTCGAAACTTTCAGGTATCAGCAGTCTCTGTGATTCGAGTTTACTCTCCCGTAACCTTTTGGACAAAACCTCATAAATTATACGTTCGTGAAGGGCGTGCTGGTCGATAATGATAAATCCGTCATCGGTAGGAGCAACTATGAAACTATCGTGGATTTGTATAAATTTTCTTTCCGGCTGAAGCAAATCTTGCTTTGTGTCCGTTACCTTATATTTCGCCAGCCACTGAGCTTCTGTCGGTTCACGTGTAAATTGCTGCTGTGTTGGGATTGGCTTGTGTTTTCTGAAGAATTCAGCCATCGCATCGGCAATTTCCCGGCTTCTATGGCCTGTTTGAGGAACATCTGACGTTGAAGAAGGGGCCGCCGTCGGCAATTTTGCCTGCGTCTGGAGATTTGTCGACAAAAGCTTTTCACGCAGAGCCCCAAGGACCTGAGAATGTACCAAATTGGCATTATAAAAACGCACCTCAATCTTCGTTGGATGCACATTCACATCATAATCCTCGTAGGGCATTTGGATAAACAGAAAGACCACGGGAAATCTGTTCTGCTCTATGCTGCCTCGGTATGCCTCTTTGATTGCATGCGAGATAAATTTGTCACGGATAAAGCGTCCGTTCAGAAATACATATTGAAATTTGTTACTCGTCCTTGAATCACTGGGCCTGCCCAACAAGGTAAAAATATGAACGTCTTTTTCAGCGCTTTCGGTTTCAATTAAATTTTCGCCAAGCTCGGATGAGAACAATTCACTTATTCGTTGTCGAAGACCTTGTTGACTAATCCGCCCCGTTAGAAAGCCCGGGTGGCCTTGCCCGACCAAATAACGGAACTTTTTTTCTAACGGGGCAAGCCGATAAAGCTCTCTGCTATTATGAATTAAAGTCAAATCCAAATCATCTCTTGCCAGCGCAATACGCGTAAATTGCTCAACGATATGGCCCATCTCGGTATTAGCTGTTTTTAGGAATTTACGTCTGGCAGGTAATTTATAAAAAATATCTCTAACCTGGATTGTAGTTCCGTAATCCGCGCTGGCAGGGCTAACGTCGCCTTTATTTCCGCAGTCAATCTCAATGCAATTTGCGCCAGGCGAATCTGTTTTTCTGCTCACAGCTTTGACTTGTGCAACCGAAGTGATACTTGCCAATGCCTCGCCTCTAAAACCGAGCGTAAATATGGCCCGCAGGTCTTTGCTGGTCTTGATTTTGCTGGTCGTGTGCGGCTCGAATGCCTTAGCCAAATCTTCGGCATCCATTCCACAGCCGTTATCGGTAACCGATATCAGCTTTCGCCCTCCATCCTCGATAGTAACTGTTATTTTTGTCGCCCCTGCGTCGATGCAGTTTTCCGTAAGCTCTTTGACCACGCTGGCAGGGCGTTCAATCACCTCGCCTGCAGCAATCATATTCACCATATTCTTGTCAAGGACGACTATCTGTCCCATGGTTTTATCCTGCCCCCACAAAGTGCAATCAAATATCGAAATGCCAACCTCAAAGTTCGAAATTCCCTTTTCGTTTTTTTATTTTTTTAACAGGCTTTTGCCGGTCATTTCTTCCGGTTGTGGCAGACCCATCATCTCAAGTAGTGTCGGACCTACATCAGCTAACCTTCCTCCCTCCCGCAGTTCCTTATCTTTATATCTCTCATCGAATACAATCAACGGCACATCGCCAATCGTATGGGCGGTATGCGGGTCATTAGGGCCTTGGTCTGTCATTTTCTCGAAATTGCCGTGGTCGGCTGTAACAATTGTTGCACCACCCATACTTTTGACCTTATCAAGGACTTTACCAACGCATTCATCCACCACCTCAGCCGCTTTTATCGCCGCTTCCAAAATGCCCGTATGGCCAACCATATCCGGATTGGCGAAATTGACCACCATTACATCATACTTATTCGAGTCAAGTCTGTTTAGTACAATATCCGTAACTTCATGGGCGCTCATCTCGGGCTTTAAATCATAAGTACGCACACGCGGCGAAGGCACAATTTGTCTGTCCTCACCTTTGAATGGCTTTTCAGTGTAATCATTGAAAAAGAACGTAACGTGCGCATATTTTTCCGTTTCAGCACAGCGAAACTGCTTCAGCCCAAGAGTGCTCCAGTATGCCCCCAGGATATTTTTCATTTTTGGCGGTTTCGCAAATGCAACCGGCGCAGGTATCGTAGCATCATACTCAGTCATACAAACATAATATATATTTGGCCTGGAAGCTCTTGGGAATTCTTTGAAATTCGGCTCAACAAATGCTCGCGAAATTTCACGGGGTCTGTCGCCGCGGAAGTTAAAGAATATCACGCCATCACCGTCGTTAATAGTGGCTATCGGCTCGTTGTCTTCGTTTACAATACACGTCGGCTCGATAAACTCGTCGGTAACCTCTTTCTCGTAACTTTGGGAGACTGCCTTTGCTGCGGTAGGTGCCTTGATACCTTTACCTGTCCTCATACAATCATAGGCCTTTTGCACACGCTCCCATCGGCTGTCGCGGTCCATCGCATAGAACCTGCCCATAACGGAAGCAATCTTGCCTACGCCTATTTCCTTGGCTTTTGCCTCGATATCGGCGATGTATCTCGCTCCGCTGTCCGGCGGCGAATCCCTGCCGTCGGTAAAGGCGTGGATAAATACGTCTTTTATATCGTTTCTTTTTGCCAGCTCAAGCAGCCCATACAAATGGTCCAATAGCGAGTGCACCCCAATATCACTGCACAGGCCCATAAGGTGCATCTTGCCGTTATTATCTTTTATGAATTTAATTAGATTCAGAAACTCTTTATTTTCGAAGAACGACCCATCACGAATTGCTTTACTGAGTCTCACAGATTCCTGCGGGGCGATTCTGCCTGCCCCGAGATTTTGATGTCCTACTTCGCTATTGCCCATCGTGCCGTCCGGCAGCCCTACATCTTCTCCGCTGGTATGGATAAGACAATTCGGGTACTGTGCCATTAGCATATCATCCACCGGGGTGTTGCTGCGCTTGATAGCGTTATATTCGTCTTCGTCCGGATTGGGATTATAACCCCAGCCGTCACGTATAATCAGCATAACGGGTCTTTTTTTCAAAACTATTTTTTGTTTTGCCATAGAAGAAAAATCCTTAAGCAAATATAACAGAGACGAGGCATTACCTCGTCTGCGTATAAACTCTAACTGTATAGACCCAATATGATATAAAGATGTGGTTAATATGTCAAACAATTACAAATGACCGTAAAAAAGTGGAAAAATCTTCTCCGTCGCTAAAAGTCTTTGACAGCAACACTTACTGTGGTACAATTATTCACCAATTAAAA
>CAYSJK010000055.1:2373-13627 GCA_964431375.1 uncultured Pirellulales bacterium | reverse complement strand
CCGACAGTAGCTAAGTTGTCGTTGAATGTGCAGTTATTGAACGTGGGATTTGCACTATCTTCGAAAGCCACTGCACCACCGTAACTGATGTACGGGTCGTAGTTGATTGGTATCTCGTCGTCCTTAACATGAGAGGTCGGGCCATTAACATCAGATTCATTGTTAATGAAAGTGCATCCAGTGAATACCGGGGAACTGTCCTGCGCAGCATAAACTGCACCTCCGAAACTATCAATCTTGTAATGGTTTAGCGGATAGAAAGAAAAGTAAGGTGTTCCGCTAATGCCGCAACTACCGCCGTAAGTTTGGTTATTGGTAAAGTTGCAATCTACAAATTCCGGTGCGCTGTAGGGATAACAGTATATCGCGCCACCGTAGCCGCTATACTTCCAGTAATTCAGGAACGGTCCATAGTCCCAGAAAGGAGAGTTTCCGTTCATTCCTTCATCCTCCCAGTTACCGCCGTGACCACCGCCGGCTTGGGCATCGCCCCCGTTGCCGCCGTCGGCGCCTCGAGCCCAGCAATCAATGAAAGAACAGTTCGTAAAGATTGGACTGTCAGAATATCCACATACTACTGCACCGCCATAAGCCCAGCCGGCCCAGCCACCGTCGCCGCCTCGAATGACATCGGAGCCAGCGTTGCCGTTTGAACCATGGGCACCCCAGACGTAACAGCCCTCAAATCTGCAGTTGCGGACATCAGGCGAGGCATTATACAGTAGCTCCATACCTCCGCCCTCAAAGCCAACCCCAGGAATGCCGTCATTTCCGGTTCCCGATGGAGGGTCAGCCATGAACCACTGTACAAGGACAGGGTTTCGGATAGTCAGACCGTTTATAACTGTATCCCGCTGTACATTTGATATAATAAAGCGTCCCTCGATAACTGTAGCCGCAACAACGCAGGGATCATCCGGATTAACACTTGTTATAGTGATGGCATTGCCATTTATTACAAGGGTATCACCATTAGGATGCTGACCGGGTTCATAGGAGTAAGTGCCCGGCGCTATCACAATAATATCGCCGTAGCCCGCATCATTAATAGCCAATTGAAGATTTGTATAGTCGCCGGGAACATCGAGCATTCGCGGCTCATAAAACTCAACTTCAACTATCTTAAGGTCTCTACCTTGCGGGTCAGTGATAAAAGGTGCTATTGGGGGTGGTCCATCAGTCATAGTTACCGTATTGGTAAGCAATGTCGAGTTGTTATCGTCGCTGCCGAACCACCTTGCACGTTCTGCCGGATTGGCTGGAGTTGCAGTCAGCTCGACCACCGTACCACGCGGGTATTTATAGCGGCCACGGAACGATTCTACCGGTTCCGGAGAGGTTGGAACAACCGTACCTTCGCCATCGCGGACACGACAACGCAAGATAACCAGGATAGTTTCAAATACAGCCTCGACATTTTTATCCGAATCCATTGTTACGATATTTTGCTGAACTTCCAATATTGCCCCATTGGGGTCTAAGTCTATGCGAGTATCATCATCGGTTCCCTGCCATGACTTAAACTGATACTCACAGGGGTCGATTGGGCCTGCTGTCAGTAGTACTTGAGCATATTGAACATACATATAAGGATTACCTGCCGGGTCCGGGCTTATCGAGCCGGTTCCAGCAGGGTCAACATCGGTATCTAAGTGATAATAGACCGCCGGCGTCGGGTCGTTATAATGATAGCCCATATCGACACGCCCCAAATCTTTATGGCCATTCGCATCCACATAATTATCCGTGCGTGTTGAATAGAGGTGCATCGCTATATTGGGGTCATTTGCATCGCCGCTGCCGGCATCTACAGCAGGGCTGGTTGCATCTTCAGGATTGACATTCGGGTCAACAGGTACTCCGTTTTCGTCGAGAATCTGACCTGCTTCGAAATGACTGAGATAATAATCACCTAACCGGCCATATACGAACATCGGATTACCGCCGATATTATTACTATCGCTGAAATCGCCGATATCGTAGTGCCTCATAGTAGCTAAAAAGTTGGTCGGGTCAGTACCGTCAAAATTGTGAACAGAACTACTATCTCTGTCATAATAATCACCGTCAAAATTATTATAAAACAGACACCATCTGATATTGGGGTCGGAACCAATGCCGCTTTCATAAACGGCAACGTCGTTATTATCACTGAATATACAGTTGGTAACTACCGGCTTTGATGCCCCCAGACAGAACAAAGCACCGCCCATACCGTCATATTCATTACTTGAGTTGCCGGCGAAAGTACAATTAGTGATTGTCGGCGATGCATCCCAGCAGAATATTCCGCCGCAATCCCAGCTATCGACGGTATTGTTAACTATAAGACAGTTCTTAATCAGGGGACTAACGCCATTAGCATAAATTCCACCACCATCATAATCAGCAATGTTGCTGACTATAGTACTGTTGATGATATTCGGCTCTGAGCTACCGTCACAATAGATACCTCCGCCGTCCCATTCAGTACTGTTATAGCTTATGTCACAGTCGTTAATTTCAGGTGAGCTGTTGTAACAATATATACCGCCACCTTCCCATTTTGCCGTGTTTAAGCTAATCGTACAATTGTTGATATTCGGACCCGGTGCACCCTCGCAATATATGCCGCCGCCTTGCCCTAAACGTAATGTATTGTCGATGATAGTACAATTGCTAATGTTCAAATCAGAGTGGTAGCAGGCAATACCACCACCATTACCATCGTGAGCGTTATTGCTTATCGCACATCCCGTGATTGTCGCAGATGCGTAGGAACTGTACACGCCGCGGCTGTTGCCGGTTATTATACAGTCGGTAATTACAGGCGAGCAACCACCCGTACATTTAATACCGTTGCCGCCGTCGTTGATAGTAAAGCCCTTCAAAATCGCATTGGAATTTTCACTATTGCTAAATGTTACTACATCATGAGAACCGCCAAACAAGCCGGAGATATATGTATCTGCCGGTGAGACAGTAAGGTCACCTGGATTATTCACATCACCACTTCGCAACAGCACATTCACACCGTTGAAATCAATATTTTCAAAATACCAGCTATTCGAATCGGCAATTATATCATCGCCGTTGTTGGCAGCGTCTAATGCCGCCTGTATGGTGACATACATATTGTCTTGAGTCACATTGTAGACTCTGCCTTGTTGTGACATCTTCAAAGCTTGGTAAAGGTTAAGCCGCCCGCCCGAAACACACAGACCAGGCAGAATAGGGTCAACTGAGTTTAATATTATTGCTTTGATTTGTGCATACGTGAAATCACTCCTGTATGTCTTTATCAGTGCGCAGGCACCGGTCACGTGAGGAGCAGCCATCGATGTGCCGCCTATCGTTTCGTAATCCGTTGAAAAACCGTATAAAGCCATCTCAGCTGTCATATACGTCGGAAACGTGCTGAGAATGCTACTGCCCGGAGCGCCTAAATCAACCGTAGTCGCCCCATAATGAGAAAGTGACGACATGTTATCAAAATGGTCCGTTGACATTACCGATATAACGTTATCTAAGTTGTAGTTTGCAGGGTAGATCGGAGTGACATCATTGTCATACCAAGGTAATCTTAGGTCGTAGTTACCCGCAGCAGCTACGAAAAGTACATCATTAGCTTCAGCCCTTTGTATAGCTTGAAAAAGGGTCAGAGAGGATCCAGCGCCTCCCCACGAGGCGTTGATAATATTGGCATCCATAGCAATGGCATAGTCAATTGCTTCAACGATATCAACTGTATCACCTCCACCGTTGGCATCAAAAGCTCTCAGCGCCATTAATTTAACTTCCCAGCAGACACCGGCAATACCTATGGTATTATTACTGTCGGCGCCGATGATTCCGGCCACGTGAGTTCCGTGATAATTCTCGTCGCAGGGGTCACCGTCGTTATCCACAAAGTCATAGCCATAAAAATCATCTATATAGTTATTGTTATCGTCATCGACACCATTAATATCGTTCGGCCCCACCACATTGGGCGCGCTAACCTCTCCTGAATTTATCCACATATTTTCTCGCAGGTCCGGATGATTGTAATCAATGCCCGTGTCGATAACTGCGACGATAATATCAGTGCTGTCGTGATTGATGTCCCAGCCCTCGGGCGCATCAATATCTGCATCGAAAAGTCCGCCGGTCTGACCGGTATTGTTCAAAGCCCACTGCTGACTAAACATAGGGTCATCAGGTACAACGCATAACCTATATTTGAAGTTCGGCTCGGCATACAAAACGTTAGCCGACTGATTAAATTGCACAAGCACATCCAGAACCGACACACCCTCGGGTAGTTTGACAACGGTTAAGCCACGGACAGACCGGCCAAATTCTTTATCTACTGAGGCGCCGGCAACAATAAAATCCGAAATTATATTTCTTATAGCGCTACGTCTCAGAGGACCGATTATCTTTGGGCCACCGGGCAATCGAGTACCTGGTTGGACGTCGGTAAAACGCACAATCAGCTCACCCTGTGCATATTCCGTGTCTCTATCTTGCGATGGGTCGTAAAATGTTAATCCAGACAAATCCCCCGCTACCGTAAAACCTGCCATCTGCAGCAAAATTATTAAGCTAATCAACCACCAGGTTCGGCATCGTGTTCGAATTCGTCGTTCCATTCTTCCTCCTGCTTCAATTATGATTTACCCAATTGTCCCCCCAAACTCTGTATTGAGTTCACTCAACCCATTAAATCCTCAACATCTTAGTTTTCACCATCCAGTCAAAATGTTACATGTAAGGTTTTGCAAATATATATGAATGATAGCCAAAACTCCTATCTATAATTGCCTGAAGTTTAGATTCCTCTCTCCATTGCTGCAATTGCCTCAGCTTCGCGCTCCTCTTGTAGAATGACAGTTGGCTTAACCAGTACCAGCAATATCTTCTGGTCTCTGATCTTACTGCGGTTACTAAACAGTCTTCCAAGGACGGGTATCTTGCTCAATACCGGTACTCCTGCCTCCTTTTCAATCTCTGCAGTAACTTTCTGGCCGCCTAACAGTAGTGTCCCGCCATCCGGCACACTCACACGTGTCATAACCTGTGACGTTTCTGTCTCAGGAACAGTTATGTCGTATTCCACCACTTCGCCCGTCGCCCCAACAGGCCCTTGAATCGTATGCGTCTTCATCCTCAGCAAATCCCGAAGTTCAGTAATTATATTCAGCAATACGTTTCTCTTATCTTGAGCAATAGTTGGAGTAATATTCAAAAGAGTACCGGTTTGTACAAAACCTACATTCTGCTGTACACTGGAAGTCTGATAACCACCACCAGCATACGCGCCGGAAGAGCCACCATACTGAACGTCAGGTGGAAGAGCATAAGAAACATCGTTTGTAACCCAGAACGACGCCGACTCACCGCTCAAAACGGTAACTTTTGGTGCAGTCAACGTCTTTGCATCCGTATGAGCCTGAACCGCTCGAAGCAAAAAGTGAACCATCAGAGGGTCAAGCGATGAACCGTAACCTCCCTCAATATTGATACCCGGCTGAATTTGGCCCATACTTCCCGGAACCTTTGTCGCCTCCGGCGAGGTTATAGTGGCAGATTGTTGTTCGAAAGTAATAATACCCCATTTGTTCAAAGAGCCGCCGCCGCCAATCTCAAAATCTACATCCAAGCCGATATCTTCAAGGAAATTCTCGCTTACAACCAAAAATCTGGCTTCGATGGAAACCTGATGTCCGAGCGCCTTACGCATCTCTGCCAGCACCTTTTCGATTTCCCCGTGAATCTCAATGGTTTGCAGAACAGCAAGTTTCTTTGGCTGGTCCTGCGGATAAGGTGTTATAGTGCCCTCTCCGGTACCGTATGTAAAGCCGCTCCAGTCATCCGGTGCCCAGTCTTCAGGTTTACCGAGAGTCTGCTGAATAAGTAAGGCCAGGTCCCGCGCTCTAACGCCGCGCATGTAGTCAATGCCGCCACCCATGCCGCCCATCATGCCGCCGCCGCCCATGCCGCCACCGCCATAGCCGCCGCCCATGCCGCCACCGCCATAGCCGCCACCGCCATAGCCGCCGCTCATGCCGCCACCACCATAGCCGCCGCTCATGCCGCCGCCCATGCCGCCACCACCATAGCCGCCGCTCATGCCGCCGCCCATGCCGCCACCGCCATAGCCGCCACCCATGCCGCCACCGCCATAGCCGCCACCACCCATGCCGCCACCACCCATGCCGCCACCGCCATAGCCGCCGCCACCCGTGCCGCCACCGGCGTAGTCACCATAACCATAAGGAGGCATTTGAGTGAAATTAGCCGGTTGGCCAAGCAGGTCTGTAACATCATAAATCCTTGGAACTAATTTGCTCGGAAGCGAATCTACTGTTGCTATTGTAATTACTCCGCCATCAATTATATAACCAAGCTCCGCAAATGCTCCCGAAACTGCGACTAACACGCGCTTCAATACCGTATCAAGACGAACACCTGACATCGGGTCCATATTTATTGGGGTACTTTGGTCAACATTAGCGTTTTGCGATAAATCGCTCCAATTCACAAATATTGTCAATGGCGGTTCGACAGAACTCCTTATCAACTCTATTGCTTCACTGAGAGGCATCGTCGGCGTCAATTGTGAAAGGTCAACTATATGGGATAATTGTTCATAGACAGCCGCATCAGCAGGTTCTAAACCGAGGGGCTTATCTGGCTGCCTTGTTGGCTTCTGGATAATCTCCCGCCAATCCTTGGGATACCTCATCTCATCGGCATACGGTATAGCAGATTCATCGGTCCGCAGTAAAACATCCGCTCTGTGTTTATCCGCTTCCTTCTGCACTTCCAACTGCCTCTGGTAGTAAATCGTATCCTCCAGAGTGTCCTTCAGTGTCAGCGCTTCATCGTTTTGCGGGTCTATTGCAAGCAATTGTTCCAGCTGACCGAGAGCTGCTTCGTAACGCTGTTGCTCCTGATAAACCAGAGCGTTTTCCATCAGCATTTTTATTCGTTTTAGTCTGTCAATTTCCATTTGCCCTCTAAAGCGTCGCTGTGCCTCTATCGCATTTTGACGTCTTACTGCCTCCTGCTTTGCTGTACCCTTTTGCTCTGCCTTGGTTACCTGTTCGTTAAGTTGCTGTAATGTGTTGATGTATTGTTTGAAAATTTCGTTTCCAAGGTACATCTGGTTATTGTTTACAACAAGTTCAGCAGAAGCGACAACTTCCTGAGCTTTATCGAATTTACCCTGGCTTACATAACTTTGAGCTTTAGCTATAGCGTCATTAACGACCGCTCGGGTGTGGCTGCGTATGACATTTCTTTTGCGATTAATCACTTCTATATAGCCGCCTTCGCTTGTTACCGGCTCAACAGCTTGTGGTCTAATGATACTTGGCCTGGGTGCCCTAAGCGGCTCAGTAACTCTTGGCCTTACAATCCTTGGCCTATAAGGTCTGGGAACAATGACCTTTGGCCTGGCTCTATCGGCCAAAGTCTTATCTATTTTCTTCACATAATCGCTTATCGTCTTCTCCATCGGTGCAGGGATAAGGCCGCTGTTCACAACTTCAACAAAACCTTCACGGGCCTTCTCCAACTGACCAGTGCGGTACAATCCAACACCGCGGTAATAAAGGTCAGCTATTTCTCGCTTCCGGTCTTCCGATGTTGATATTATCTTCTCGGGGCCTATTGTTGCAACCGGCTCTTTTTCAGTTAAAAGCTGGCTACTCCCCACCACTTGGGATTGGGCTTTAGCATTGATTTGATTGTCCAGTCGCTTAATCGCTTCTGCGATGTTCTCCCTATCCTCTTGCCTCAAAGACATACTGTCTTTGACCTTTTCAAGCTCCGTTTTGGCCTGCTCCAGCTTGTCTGACTTAATTAGCTCAGCGACCAGTCGATATGCCTCCAAGATGCGTTTTCTTTCGCCTCCGGCTGTCCGTGTCTTTTCCAGAACCTCGCTTAATTGGTTACGCTCGCTAACCATTAAGTGTTCCCGGTACTCCTCCGCACGAAGAAGTGATTTTTCCGCTTCTTCGTAGTTACCTTTGCTATATTGTTCCACCCCACTCATTATCCACTTTCGAGCTAATTGGCGGAATAATTCTCGTCTCTCAGTTTCGCTTGTCTGAGACGGTGCAATTACTGTCACGAACGCTGTGAAAAGCAGAACCGTCCCTAAAATAACCGATAGAGACTTTCTGCTGAAAGTTTTACTACGAAAGCTTGACTTGTTCAAAATAACCTCCTGCCCCAAAAACGCCTCCTCTGGAAGCTTTTCACACCAAATTAATCTTCAGTTACAACCTCCAATTTCAAATAAGTTTTAGACTTATGATAGTCCAGTCTATACAAAAAAAAAGAAATTTGCAAGGGAAAAATTTGCTTTATAACTCCTTGGCCGATAATATCTAACGAAATAAACAACAAAATAGAAACTCTGGGAAATCTGGGGTAAATTGGACGCCTAAAAATCGAATTTTTTTTTAAGGCCAAAATTACCCTTTTGAACAAGCACCAAGATATGATACAACCTCAACAAAAACCAACATTATGACACAAAAAACCTTGATATTAGCTGTTGAAACCTCCAGCAGAGTCGGCTCTATTGCGATAGCTACCGGCAGACAACTGCTTGCCGAGGCTACCTTCTCCGGCCCGATGAAACACAGTGCCGAGATCTTCCCTGCAATCCACACACTGCTCGACCGTTTTGAATGCAAGCCCAAGGACATCGAGCAGGTTTATATTTCTATCGGCCCGGGCAGTTTCACAGGCCTGAGAATCGCTGTTACTTTGGCAAAGGCAATGCACCTCGCCGGCTCTGTTAAAATCGTCCCCGTTGATACGCTTGATGTTATTGCAGCCAATGTAATCAATCTTGATTCTCCAAACAACAAATCTAGAGTGAAAAGCCCTGAGATAGTCGCCCCTATTCTCGATGCAAAACGTGGCCAATTCTACATCGCTGTCTATCAACATACTACCGACGGAATCTGGAACAAGACCGTTCCGGATTCCCTTATGACCTGTGACAAGTTCCTTCAAAAGTTCGCCTGCAGCCAAAAGCCCATATGGCTGCTCGGCGATGGCCTGGTATATCATAAGGACAAATTCAAAGCAGACGGCATTTATTTTTTTGATGAAGAGTTCTGGAGCCCGCGTGCCTCGAAGATCCACCAGCTCGGCTGGAAATCTGCCCTCGCCGGCAAATTCGCCAATCCCCTGCTGCTGACTCCCAATTACCTGCTCCGCCCTGATATTACATTAAAAAAAAGATAACCCTTGGAGTTCAATATTCACTAATTCCCTGATACTTCACCCCCTAAAATACACGTTTTAACTCATTTACTCACCTTTTAACTAATTTCTATATGCAATCCTCGGCTTTTTTTACAAAAAACGGAACAAACACGCTAAAAACCTAAAATTCAAGCCATATTAAAATAGCCAAAAAAAATAAAAAAATGTTTGTAGATAAACCCTTGAAAAGGTATCATACCCGCCAATATAGTAAATCAGGTAAATAATAATGCTTATGGTCCTCTTCATTTTAAGTAAAGGACAAATATCTTGTGTTTATATGTAGCCCTGCAATTTATTGCCGGATTGTTTAGATAGATTTAAGATTATGAAATAAATTCCTAACTTGATTAGGGAGGTAAAAACAAGTGAGTGTCGATGAGACTGATGTTAAAGCAATTGAAAACAAAGTAATCGAAATAATAAGCGAGCAAATGGGCGTCGACAAGGCTGAAATAACACGCGAAACATCGTTCATTAATGATTTGAACGCCGACTCCCTGGATACGGTCGAGCTTGTGATGGAGTTCGAAGATGAATTTGATATGAGCATCCCCGACGAGGAAGCCGAAAAAATCCAGACCGTCGGTGCCGCAATCGATTACATCGTAAATATCGCACAATCCAAAGGCAAAGAGTAGCGAATAAGTTTGATATGAACAAACACCGTGTTGTCATCACAGGCTTGGGTTGTGTCACCGCCTTAGCTGAGTCTGTAGACAAGCTTTTCGCCGAACTTTGCGATGGTAAAAGCGGAGTTTCTACCATTGAATCCTTTGATACCAGTGCTTACCCTGTGCAATTCGGCGGCGAGATAAAGGCTTTCGATGTCACCAAATACGTCGACCAGCGAGAAAGCAAGCGTATGGACCGATTCTCGCAGTTTACTATAGCTGCTGCGATTCAGGCCATAAATGACAGCGGCCTTGACTTCTCCAAGGAAGACGTCTTTCGTGTAGGCGCTATCGTAGGAACGGGCATAGGTGGTATCAAGGAAATTGAAGAGCAGCATATTAAGCTCCTGAAAAAAGGCGTACGGAAGCTTTCCCCATTCACCGTTCCCCGCCTTATGGCCAACGCTGCAAATGGCAATATTGCAATCCATTTCGGCTTAAAAGGTCCTAATTTTTGCGTTGTAAGCGCCTGCGCTTCCGGTAATCACGCGATTGGTGAAGCATATATGAACATCGTTGCCAGCCGAAGTGATATTATCATAACCGGCGGTACCGAGGCAGCCCTCACACCCATAGGGCTGGCTTCTTTTTGTGCCGCCAGGTCTCTCAGCACTCGAAACGACGACCCCCAACGGGCCTCGAGGCCTTTCGACAGAGACAGAGACGGATTCGTACTTTCCGAAGGAGCTGGAATCCTGGTTCTGGAGGAATACGAACACGCCAAAAAACGCAACGCAACCATATATGCCGAGATGCTCGGCTACGCCGCTACTGACGATGGATATCATATAACCGCCCCACTGCCGGATGGCCAGGGCGCTGCGAAAACAATGGAGCTGGCGTTAATCGATGCCGGTATAGACAAAGAAAAAGTCGACTATATCAACGCACATGGCACGGGCACCGAACTAAACGACATAGCTGAAAGCACAGCTATCAAGTCGGTCTTCGGCGACAGTGCATATAAAATACCGGTTAGTTCGACCAAAAGCTCACTCGGCCATCAACTCGGTGCCAGCGGAGCCGTCGAAATGATTATCTGCATAAAGACCATAAACGAATCGGTCATACCTCCCACCATCAACCTCGAGAACCCCGACGAACGCTGTGACCTGAAGATGGACTATGTACCCCTGCAGGCACGCCAGGCAAAGGTCAATATTGCGATGAGCAACTCTTTCGGTTTTGGTGGCCATAATGCCTGCCTCGTCGTCGGAAAAGTTTAGCGGATTATTTACACTCAAGACCGCAAAACCCGCGGAGCTTCGCATCAACGCATTTTTCTCGCTACCTATGGAAGCCCTTCGCTAATCTCTTTGCTTTCTATG
>CAYSJK010000055.1:0-2273 GCA_964431375.1 uncultured Pirellulales bacterium | reverse complement strand
GGTTCGACATCCGGCACATAATCGGCAATACCAAGGTCGCCTGCTTCTTCCTCTCCTATCGTCGCTTCTCCGGCCTTTACAGCTTCCAGTTTTAACCTGTGCTCCACCTCCTCCGTGGCGAAGTCTCTGAGGATTTTAACAAGCTCAGGCCTCTTTACCATATCCACTAATCTTACATACAAATCGTGCGCTTCTATCTCTCTGTTTATCGCAAAATCCAGAACCTCGATGAGGGAGCTAAATTTTCTCTTCTCTTGTGTCATAAATTCCTCTACGCCCAGACAGTAGGTTACCCGGCTCAGAAAAGCTGATAGATATTAGACTTATTTGGACAGAAAGCCGATTTCGCTTTTTTTCCGACCTTGAAAAAACATGTAGATTTAGGGAATTTTGAGAGAAATGTCGTTTTGATAGGGCTTTTTTCTTGATATTTCCCCAACATTGGATATATAATTGTCAATATCAAGGAGGTGTGGTGAGAAGGCCTGTCGGATTTCCTGCCAGGTATTCCCCACTAATAAACAAAATAGCCTCGGCTGTATATGCACAAGGGATATGTGGTTTTATATACCGACTCTCTTGTGCGTTTTTTTTGGCTTGTCGCAAAAGAGATACGATGCTTTAGAAGGGAAAAAGTAATGTTAGAGGAGGTTAAAATGAGAAGTTCTTTGCTCGTTGTAATTGCTCTGTTACTTGGGGCAATCAATCCGTTATCTGCATCAACCAGTCAGATTTCTTCCATCCTGGATATCGAAGGCGGAACGACTATCGATTTTGAAGATACTGAGGACTACCAAATAGTCAATCCTTACTTGTCTTCCTACGGCATAGAGGTTGGCCCGGACCGCTATACTACAACATTCGTACACTGGGTCACAGGCAATCCGGATGCCCCAATTGAGAGAAGATGTATAACTTACAAGCCATCCCCGGAAGACATAATCCGTACAACCGCTTCTCCATGGACGGTGTTTGGTTTTACATTTGTACGCACTCTTTTGGGCGAATCAAGCACGATGACTATTGAAGCATTTGATATCAACAGCAACATAATAGGTTCTGTAACGGGAGAATTCATTCCGGAAGATTCAAGTCAGCAGGCCTATAACGAAGCAGCAACTTTTTTAGGGATAATGTCAACAGAACCAATTTATTCTGTAAAACTGACATCATTGCTTAATACCGGGATTGACCATATAACGTTTGTTCCCGTTCCCGAACCGGCGACGGTTTTGCTGCTCGGCTTAGGTGCGGTGATTCTGAGAAGGAAAAGGTAAGCTGACGAAATATTACCTGGTGCGTGAAAATTAAGAAGCCGGCTCGGAAATTGTTTTTAGCTTTAGGTCGGGCTTTCCTGAAATAAGACGGATTATTTCCATCTTACTTTCCCATCTATGGCAGTTGAGTGTATTGCATGGTGCCAGCCTGGATTTAATACTTCTTTTCTTGTCACTTCTTCTTAACATTTAGCCTCCTGCTTTTCTATCAACCCTTAATCCTTTATATTTTACAAGCATCTTCCTACCATTTTTGATTGATAAAGTCAAGCTTTGTTCCGAAAAATACTTATTTTTTTGGTCACTTTTCGCAAATACTCGTACAACGAGAAGGCCTGAAGGACAGCTTCTACGACCCTCCGCAGCGATAACTCTTTCCAACTAAATAACTTGAAATGACGAGCATTTTCAATTACTGTTTCCGCTATGAATATCATTTGGGCAATTTCGCTGTTAGCTGTGGGGTTGGTGATACTATGGAAATGCGCTGAGCTATTGGTATCGGGTGCGGTCGGATTAGCCAAATGGCTCGGCGTCAGCCCGCTTGTTATCGGACTGACGGTTGTAGCTATGGGGACATCGGCTCCGGAGGTCGCCGCCAGCATCGCCGCTACCGTGCATGGAATGGGTGATATTGCCATCGGCAATGTTTACGGCTCAAATATCGCCAATCTAGCTTTGGTTGGTGGCCTGGCCTGTCTTATTCGGCCTTTGCAGATTCAAAAAAAGACCCTCTTGCGTGAGATACCAGTGATGATTTTGGTTGCTTTACTTTTATGGCCTCTGCTGCACAACTTATCTTTGTCCCGCCCGGAAGCAGCTGTTTTATTGGCAATCTTTATCGCATTGATTCTTGTCACTGTGTTATTAGCGCGCAGAGAAGCTCAAATCGAAAATCGAAAATTGAAAAACGAAAATCGAGATACGACATACAATACGCGATATACGACAAAAAGCATTTTGTTCGTTATTATTGGATTAGCAGGTCTGGCTTTG
>CAYSJK010000054.1:0-13670 GCA_964431375.1 uncultured Pirellulales bacterium | reverse complement strand
TGTAGTACTTATTGTCCGGCTTAACCCTGGCGGAGCCGAAAAACGAAACGGCAGGGCCAACAGAAGCCAATTCATCAAAACCTTCGACGAACTCGGCCATTACCCTGAATATTCGCCAGAGGTCCTTTACGGGTTTATCTGTAATATCCAGCATAATTCGTATCTCGTATTATTTCGTATATCGTAATAAAATGTATATTACCATAAATCCGGGTTGTCTGCAGAAGGACAAAATTTTGAAATCGGACAGTTATAACAATCGGGCTTACGGGCCTTGCAGATATTTCGGCCATGGAAAATAAGCAAATCACTGAATAATGTCCAGTTTTTCTTAGGGACTATTTCGGCTAAATCGAATTCGAGCTTAACGGGTTCGCTATTTTCGGAAAGGCCGAGGCGGCGAGAAAGCCGGATTACGTGTGTATCACAAACAATCCCAGGGATACCGAAGGCATTGCCTAAAACGACATTTGCGGTTTTTCTGCCAACGCCCGGAAGCTGGACCAGCTCCTGCATTGTGCCGGGGACCCTGCCGTCATATTGATTTTTTATTGTGGTGCAGGCGTTCTTGATATTGATTGCTTTATTGTGGTAAAAGCCGGTGCTTTTTATGTCCATTTCGATCTGCTTTAAATCGGCGGTTGTCCAGTCCTCGATAGATTTGTACTTTTTGAATAGAGCCTTCGTTACTATATTGACGCGGACATCGGTGCACTGTGCAGAAAGAATCGTGGAAATCAGAAGCTCGAGCGGATTTGTAAATTTGAGGGCGATTTTTGCATCGGGATACGTCTTTATCAATAAGGGTAAGATTTTTTTTACCCGCTCGGCTGCCTGAAATTTATCTGTCTTAATCTTCAGTTTTTTTGACATCTGCTTTATCCGAAGTAATCTGCTGCAGAGATTGTTTCAGCTCATCTGCAAATAAGATACCGCGCCATCTGAGCGGCTCTTTTTTGCCCGGCACAAACAGTATACTTACCGGAACGCCGGGCTCATTATAGATATTTTTCAAGGCAATTGTAGCAGGAAAACTATTTTCGGTAGTATCGGCCTTGACAGGCAAGACATTTTTCTGCTCGATTAGCTTTGCAATATCTTTTCGCTTATAGACGATACGGTCAATAACCTCGCAATTCGTACACCAGCCGGCAGTAAACTTTATCAGGACCGGCCTTTGCTCAGCCAGAGCATTTTTGATTACGGTTTCGTTGTAGTCCTGCCAGTCTATAAGCTCCGGAGCGAAAAAGACCCTAAAGGAAAGGACGGCTAAAGCTAATGCGATAATGCGAACGAGCAATTTGCGAGAGAGCTTAGTCGAATAGCCGACCCAGCCGAACCACATCCAGATACAAAAACTCAAAACGACGGCAAAAAACAAGACGTTGATTAATTGCTCAGAAGGAATGGCTTTTAACAGTTTGACCGCAATCAACAATAAAACAAAACCAAGGGTCTGCTTAAAGAGCTCCATCCATCTTCCCGCTTTGGGCAGGCGTTTGAGTAGGCCGGGCATCGAAGTCAATATTGCATAAGGCAAGGCCATACCGATTCCCATTATAATTATTGCCAAAGTGCCTAAAGGTAAGGATTGTCCCTGTATCCAGATAAAAGCAACGGTTAAGATTCCGAAACTGCAAGGAGTGCTGAGAATCGCCGCTAAAAAGCCCATTCCAATTGAACCCCAAAAACCATCGCCAGTGCCGGATTTACTCGCTATGGATGAGGGCAGAGTAATAGTAAAAACGCCGAACATAAATAAGGCCATTACTATTATAAGAAGCGATAAAAAAGTAACGATGGTAGGATTTCTTAGATGGTCGCCCCAGCTAAGAGCCGTATGATAAAAGATTTGTAAAATAATATTTGCTACGGCAAGACAGGCGAAGAAGAGCAAAATTCCGAGACAGAATGTAAGGCCTAATGAAATTGCTCTGGCCTTACTTTGCTGTGCCTGCTTGATGATTCGCATCACAATAATAGGCAGCACCGGCCAAACACAAGGCATAATATTCAGAGATAATCCTGCCAAAAATGCCAACAAAAGAGCAAATGAGACAGAATAAGAGGGTGTTATGACTTGCGAACCCTCAATAACGGATTCAAAACTATCCAGACGTCGCCAGGAATTTGCGAGACCAAAGTCAATCGTCGTTTGCAGTGTCTTCTCAAACGGCGCCAGACAAACGATACTTGTGCAGGCGATGCCGGAAATTTTGACTTCAATGTCAGCTTTTTTTAATTCGATAGCCCTCATAGATTCATAATCAAATGGTATAAAAACGATAAAGTTGCCGGCGTAAACCTCGATTTTTTTACCGGTGGGGTCCTGGAAAAACCGCCACTTTGGAAAGACAGGCTCAGCGAAAGCTAAAATATCAGATTTTGCCCGGACCTTCAGCTCAAAACCCGATGCAGCAGTGGTGTCCGGGCTGGCGTAAAAGTGCAAATCATCAGTTCCTTCAAACGTGACGGCCAGACCCGGCTTCGAGGCCATATAAACAGGTTCAAGACATGCAGAAGAAAAGTCTTTTCCAGACCTTGCAAGCTCAATCGAATCCATAACGGCGTCGGTAGCCGTTGAAGCGGCTGGACAACAAGCAGTGACAAAGATACAAATGAACCACGATATTGCAGCAGCACTTTTGCGCATAGCTACATTATAAGAAGGTTAAAAGGACAAGGTAAAGGAAAAAAGAGAAGTAAGAGTTAATCCTTATTATTACTTTTCTTTTTCTTTTTGCTTTTGGCCTGTTCGGCAGCTAAAAGGTCAGAAACAGTGGGTTTATCCAGCTTGCCGCCCTTGAGAATTAATTCGACATCGTCGGCTTCGAGGGTTTCGTATTTCAGCAGAGCTATTGCAACCTGCTCAAGCTTGTCTTTATTGGCTATAATTAATTCTTTTGCCCCTTTATATGCCTGTTCGGTAATCCTCTTTACTTCAGCGTCAATCTCTTCAGCAGTTTTTTCCGAATATTCTTTCTCGCCCGGTATAGCGTATAACCTGTTGTTAAAACCGGAATCAGGGTCATAACTAATCGGTCCTAATTTCTCGCTCATACCCCAGCTCAAAATCATCTGCCTGGCTATAGTGGTTGCCTGCTGAATATCATGTTGCGCACCGCTGGAAATGTCATCGCAGAAAATCTCTTCCGCAATACGGCCGCCGAAACATACCTTCATTAGGGCCATACAATATTTCTTCGTGTAATGAATACGGTCCTTTTCAGGAAGAGCAAAAGTCGCACCACCATAAGGGCCGCGAGGAATGATGCTAACCTTATGCAGAGGGTCTGCATCTTCGAGAACGGACTGGATGAAAGCGTGACCGGCCTCATGATATGCAGTAATTTTCTTGTCCTGCTCATCGATAACCCTGCTTTTCTTTGCTCTTCCCCATCTAACTTTGTCTCTTGCCTCTTCCAAATCAGAGGTTTCGACAAAGTCTTTGTTTTCCATAGTGGCGGCCAGGGCCGATTCGTTAATAATGGCGGCCAGGTCCGCTCCGCTAAACATAGGTGTCCCTCTTGCGAGTCTTTCAAGGTCTGCGTCCTGCGCCAGTTTTATCTTCTTTGCGTGAACCTTCAGAATTTCGAGCCTTCCCCTTAGATCCGGCAGCGGCACAACGACCTGCCTGTCAAATCTTCCCGGGCGAGTCAAGGCATGGTCGAGAATATCCGAGCGGTTTGTAGCGGCAATTACTATAACCTGGTCGTTTGTATCAAAGCCGTCCATCTCAACCAAAATTGCGTTCAGAGTCTGTTCGCGTTCATCATGTCCACCGCCGACAAAACTGGCACCTCGTTTACGCCCGATTGCATCAACTTCATCAAGGAAAATAATACAAGGCGAGTTGTCTTTTGCCTGTTTGAACAAATCTCGTACTCGCGAAGCACCGACGCCGACAAACATTTCCACGAAATCGCTGCCTGATATACTAAAGAAAGGTACGTCGGCCTGACCTGCAATTGCTTTTGCAAGCAGTGTCTTTCCACAGCCGGGCGGGCCTATAAGCAAGACACCACGAGGGATACGGCCGCCGAGACGTTGAAACTTTTTCGGATTCTTCAAAAATTCGATTATCTCAGCCACCTCTTCCTTGGCTTCATCAATGCCGGCAACATCGTTGAAAGTAAATTTGACCCGGTCTTTACCCTGCAAACGATGTCTGCTTCGCCCAAAAGACATCAGCATTCCACCGGCGCCACCACGAAGATTCCGAGCAAAAAGGAAGTAAAAAAGACCGACTAATACGAGCAACGGCAAGACCCACTGCATCAACATAATGAGCCAGATATGCTGCTTTGTGAATTTTACCTCAACGCCACTATTGCCGAGGTCTTCGAGAAACTGCTCCCCGATCCAATCGGATTTATAATCTACCGTAAACGAAACAGAGGATTTCTCGCCACGCGCTTCGATGCCTTTCTGATTAAACCTGCCTGTGATTTCAGTCTCTCCAATCTCAACACTTTTGATTTGGTTATTATCAAGGCAATTTTTGAAATCGTCCCAGGTAATAGTGTCTATTCTCTGCCAATGCTGCAGCATCATCATCGCTGAGAATATGACAATTGCAATTATCAACCAGTTATAAGGTCCGCGTTTATATGCCAAAAAGGGCGGTTTTTTTTCGGGCTTACCCTTTTGGCCAGGTTGTGGTCGCACCGGTTTTTTGTTTTGACCATCACTCATAATTTAATACTATCGGCAATTTTCCCACTGCGGTTGTGTATTTACCACAGCTATAAAACCTGCCTTATGCTAAATACTTTCAGCTATTACCACTTTTTTTCCATTAGTTCTACGATTTTATCTGCCAGATTGTTTGCTGCAAGGGCGGAAGCATAGTTAAAATCCTGATTTTGGTAAACGGAATAAGCGGCTTCTGCACTGACTTGCTGATTATCTATCAGCAATTCTCCTGTCTTTAGATTTTTCCAGCTAACAACAGCCGTTAGCTGAACTTCTTTTTCCAAAGCCCTGCCAATCTCGCGCTCAATGGTGAGCGTTGATTCATCAATTGAGACAATTTGTCCGCTTATTACTGTGTCAGCCCGGTCCGGATTTGAGATGACCTTGTAAGGCGTCTGGGCCTCAATGCGTTTGGCCAAGGCATCTGAAAGCTCGTATTCAACCCCTCTTCGAAAGCTTCGGTTATCAAACATTTCCAAGCGAACACTGCTGACGTTTTGTGGGAACAGCTGTTCATTGGAATAGCCGGTGCACCCGCTAAAAGCCAAGATAAAAGACATAAGAGCACAAGCGCATAAAAGCATAAGTGGACGTTGAATTGCGCATATATAACTAATTTTGATGGATTCAATTTTCATTTTTTTGTCTTTTCACTACCTAAACCGCGATTGGGTATTTGCTCTGCCGTTTTTGCGGCCTGGCTGTACGGCCACTGTCTTATTACCATATCGTAATAAAGATTAGCCGCCTGAATGTTTCCGGTTCTTTGATAATATTGGGCGATACTAAGCTGCTTCAAGGCCAATTGCTCATCTATGTCTTTAATTATTTCATCAACACCGATTTCTTCGGCGTCCTGCGGATATAAAGATTTGAGCTTTTCATAGTAGCTCTTTGCAGTAACCAGAGTTGAGGTATCGAATAAGTGCCTTCTATCTTCATTATTGCGTTTATTATATACAGCGTATTTACACCGAGCCATAGCAGCTATAGCATCGGCACCTGTCTGGCCCGTTTGCCATTGTTGTGATATCTCCCACCACTTAAGGTATGCTTCATTGAATTTTTTTCTTTCTTCGTAACTTTTAGTGAGTGCCAAAGCCGCCTTCAGTCCTATTTGTGAATCAAGACCGGCTCGTGTAGTGATTTTTTCCATAATTTTGACGCCTTCGTCGTATCTACTCAATTCAAAGAATCGAAGCACCCTTTTTTTCTGGCCTGTCAAACAGGCGGTGGCAATTTCATACTGCCTGCCCATCGCTGCCTCGACAAGCCAGCTTTGCGGGAATTCGTTCAGGAGCTTATCGTATGTTCTTACGGCGTTGGTGAAACTGCCCTGGCAAAAAAATAACTCGGCCTCGATGAAGGCATCTAAATCAGGGCCGGCAATATCCGGAAATTCCTTTTTAAGCCGATTATATGCTGAGCGTACAACTCGAATTTTGCCGGTATTCATCAGCTTTTTTATTTCAGCCACTTTCAGGAGGAATTTGTCCTGACCCTCAGGCGATACGGGCTCGAGGTCTTTAGCCTGCTCAAGACGCCAGGTATCGGCTGATACTATTTCGGCCGGCCAGAGTAATACCGCTACAATCACCAATATTGTAAATTTTATTCTATATTCAGACATAATTCAGACCTGTCATTTTTACCACGTTTTAACTTTTTTTATCACAATCACTTCAATTATACCCATTTTTGAAACCATTGCAAATCCTTAATAAAAATGTAAAAATTGTTGTTTTTCCGGCCTCTCACAAAGAGCAACTCCATCAAACAGCAGATGTAATAAACAAAAGCCAAAGCCTGAAATAAGGTTATTGAGTATCGATATTTCAGAACCGTTTGTAATTTCTATGACTGCAATTTACTGCATATCTTGACGTCTGAAGAGTAATAGTTTATAGTTATATCGCTTTGCGTTAAGAATAAGCCACAAAAAACAAAAAGTGAACTAAAGTGGCTAAAGTGAATAAAACGGAGCTTGCTTGAATGGCTAATAAGGGTCAATGTGAGAATTGCACAGCGCTTTGCTGCAGATATTTTGCCCTGCCAATCGATACGCCGAAAGACAAAGGAGATTACGATGATATACGATGGTTTTTGTGCCATGAAAATATCACGGTGTTCGTAGAGGACGGCGACTGGTATATTAATATAAATAGCAAGTGCAGATATCTTTCAGAAAAAGACTATAGCTGCAAGATTTATGATAATCGGCCGAGGATTTGCAGAGGTTACCGCCATTCTACCTGTGATTTCGTGGACGGTGAATATGACTATGAGCTGTACTTTGACAGCGCCGAGGAGTTCGAAGAGTATATAAAGACGAAATTAAACAATAAGGGAAAAAAGAAAAAGGCCAGGAAGAAAAAGCCACGAAGACACTAAGACACAAAGAGAAGATAAAATTAGTTGATTAGTTAAGTGGTTAATTAGAAACGCAGGGTGTGCTGTTCACAGCGTTTGCTCTCAGTGAAATCTGTGGCTAAAAAAGGAAAGAGATGAAGATTCAGCCGGTAAAAGGGACACGGGATTTTTATCCTGAGAACATGGCCGTCAGGAACTGGCTCATTGACGGCTGGAAAAGAGTGTCTGTCCGCAACGGCTTTGAAGAATACGATGGGCCGATATTCGAATATCTGAAGATGTTCCAGATAAAAAGCGGTGATGAAATCGTCGAGCAGCTATTTTCCTTCGAAGACAGGGGTGGCAGAAAGCTGGCACTTCGGCCTGAGATTACACCAACACTTGCGCGAATGGTAAATCAGAAAATCAATTCTCTGGCGAAGCCCATAAAATGGTTTTCGATACCGAGATTGTTTCGAGCTGAAAGGCCGCAAAAGGGCAGACTCCGAGAATTCTTCCAGTGGAATATCGACATCATCGGTGTTGATGATGTTCTGGCGGATGCTGAGGTCATATTCTGTGCTATAGATTATCTGAGAGAAGTTGGCCTGACTAGTGATGATATTGTGGTCAAGATATCCAGCAGAAAGATGTTGGCAGAGCTACTTAAGTCGGTTGGGATTAAAGAAAATCAGCTCGATGCTCTTTACGCAGCGCTCGATAAGCGAAACAAGCTACCTGATGATGCCTTTGAAGAGATGCTTGAAGAAAGAGTCCCAGACAAAGATAAGCGAAATAAAATAATCGAGCTGATGGCAGTTGAATCCATTAAGCTAATTAGAGACTGTCTGAAACTGAGCGGGCCTGCTGAAGAATCGGTGGATGAATTAGAGCGTTTGTTCGACCTTTTAAATATTATGGGCGTAAGTGACTATTGCACATTTGATATTGGTATTGTGAGAGGGTTGGCTTATTATACGGGCATTGTTTATGAGATTTACGATAAGGCAAGTGAGCTTCGAGCTATTGGCGGGGGAGGTCGATATGATAATCTGTTGAAACTATTCGGCGGGCCTGATATACCTGCGACCGGATTTGGGATAGGCGATTGTGTGCTGGCAATTCTACTGGAAGAAAAAGGGCTTCTGCAAAAGCAATTACCACAGCGCAAGCTCGACTACTTTGTTGCCTGCACGGATGATGCTTATTGGGAAGCTGCCGTTAAATTGACTATGAAGTTGCGAACAGCGGGATGGAAGACCAATTTTAGTTATAAGGCAGCAAAACTAACTAAACAACTCAAAGAAGCTTCAGACCAAAATGCCAGAAGGTGCGTAATCATCGGCTCTGAGATAGAAAGCGACCAACTTATAGTTAAGAACATGGCTACAGGTGAGCAAGAAGTGGTTAAATTTGGCAAATTTCTCCAACAGTGCCAGATTGATTTGAGATGAAGGATTTTTCCTCCAATCACTACGAGCGGGCATTCGAGAATTGGCTGATTGATAATCATATCAAGTATATCAAGATAGATGAGCATAAAAAAGCGGTCTTTGGACGGTCGAAAATAAAGAGCTTTGATTTTCTATTATACCCGCGTGAGAGATCAATAATAATCGCTGAGGTCAAGGGCAGAAGATTCAAGGGAACGACCCTTGCCAAATTGACGGGGCTGGAATGCTGGGCGACAACAGATGACATCAATGGATTAGCCAAGTGGCAAGAAATCTTTGGGCAGGGGCATCAGGCAATATTTGTTTTTGTCTATAAGACAGAAAACATCGATGTTGATTATGACGGCAAGGAATCTTATAATTACGATGACGGAAGGTATATATTCTTTTGCATAAAACTGGATGACTACCGCAAATTTATGAAAGTTCGCAGCCCGAAATGGCAGACAGTAACGCTGCCTGCCGAAAGGTTCCGTCAATGCGTCGTGCAAATGTATGAACTATTACTCTGAGATACAGGAATATTCTTAAAGATTTGAAAAGGATAAAAAAATGAAAGTTTACAAATTAAGTTTTGTTCTGGCACTGTTTACTGCAGTGAGCGCTTATCCGCTCTCCGACAGGATGGCTGCTCCGGAACAGAATTTGATTATCAACGTTGACCATCGCTCAACCGTCAGTTTGAACGGGAAATGGCAGATAATTATCGACCCCTATGAGAACGGCTATTACGATTATCGTTATCAGCCGAAACAAAACGGCTATTTTAAGAACGCCAAACCTCGGAATAAAACCGACCTGATAGAATATGATTTCGACAAGTCCGAAGCTCTAAATGTGCCCGGCGACTGGAACTCGCAGCAGGAAAAGCTCTTTTTTTACGAGGGCACAATATGGTACAAGAAATCCTTTGATTATCAAAAGAAGCCGGATACCCGTGTTTTTGTTTATTTCGGTGCCGCTAACTATCACTCAATAGTGTACTTAAACGGCCGAAAGCTTGGCGAGCATGAGGGAGGATTTACACCATTCAATTTTGAAATAACCCGGCTTATCCGAGAAAAGAACAACTTTCTTGTTGTCAAGGTCGACAATAAGCGCCGCCGTGATGCCGTTCCGACCGTGAACACTGACTGGTGGAATTATGGCGGCCTGACCCGCCGGGTGATGCTTGTAGAAGTCCCGGAGACCTTTATAAGAGACTACTTTGTTCAACTCAAAAAAGGTTCCATGAAGACAGTTGCAGGGTGGATTCAACTCGATGGAAATCAAGCGGAACAGTCAATAACGGTCGAGATTCCCAAAGTTAATGTAAAGCAAAAGTTTAACAGCACTGCTGATGGATACGTGGAATTTGAATTCGATGCTGAGCTGCAATTATGGTCACCTGATAATCCCGCGCTTTATGACGTGACCATAAAGTCACAGACTGATAGTTTGAAGGACCTTATTGGTTTTAGAAGTATAGAAACCAAAGGTTCAAAAATATTGCTAAATGGTAAGCCCGTTTTCCTGCGGGGTATAAGCATACATGAGCAGGCCCCGAAAAGTAATGCAAGGGCCAACTCAAAAGAGCACGCTGAAACACTGCTCGGCTGGGCGAAGGAGATGAACTGTAATTTTGTTCGCCTTGCCCATTATCCTCATAACGAATATATGCCAAGAACCGCCGACCAGCTTGGAGTGCTCCTCTGGTCTGAGATACCTGTGTACTGGACAATCCTCTGGGAAAATGAGAACACATTGAAAAATGCTCTTAACCAGCTGACAGAAATGATAACCCGCGACAAAAACAGGGCATCTGTGATTCTCTGGTCAATGGCCAATGAAACGCCGGTAGGTGATGCACGGAATGAATTTCTCAAGACACTTATCGAACGAGCAAGAAGTCTGGACTCAACACGTCTAATTACGGCTGCGATGGAAAAGATTTACGAAGGAGAAAATAAACCGGTGATAAATGACCCGTTCGGGCGATATGTGTATGTACTCGGCTGCAATGAATACATCGGCTGGTATGAAGGCCTGCCGGACAGATGTGATTCGTACACCTGGAAGACAATCTACGACAAGCCGGTTATTATCAGCGAATTCGGCGGAGGTGCACTTTACGGATTCCACGCCGATAAGGATACTCGATGGTCCGAAGAGTATCAGGAATATCTTTACGAAAAGCAGATAAAAATGCTTAAAAAAATTCCTTTCTTAGCCGGGACATCACCGTGGATTCTGGCTGATTTTATGTCTCCAAGAAGGCCGTTACCGCGGATTCAGGACTACTGGAATCGTAAAGGCCTTATCTCCAATAAGGGTGAAAAGAAAAAGGCCTTTTACGTGATGCAGCGATTTTACGAAAAGCTCAAACTCACCGAGCAATAAAAAGCGTTTGCCCACTTGTTAGAGAAGATTAAGGTATAAAGTACTTGATAACAGGAAAAGCCTTAAAGAATTCGATGGCTCGTGGGTCGAAACGTCTTGTGCTATAGACATGCTCTCCGATACCAAGCTGTGCCAGGACGTATTTGCCCAGGGCAAACTGGCCAATTGCGACATATCCTGTTACAAATTGTCCAACACCCAGATACGCCCCGATAGCAACCTGTCCTAACGCTGCTATACCTGATGATAACTGCCCCATGCCAAAGAGAACAGCAACCGCCACCTGACCGATTGCCACAAGACCTAAGGCTACATGACCAATAGCAATAAAGCCGCAGGCAATTCTTCCTATAGCTATGATGCCTTTCGCACAGACGCGCCTTCCGGTCTCAGGACTCCTTCCATAAGTGTAATGAACTAATGGCAAACCAAGCATTGTTCTGTGTGTTTTGAACTCATGAAAGCTGGTGCCGTTGACGTATACATAGCGGCGCCAGATGCCAAAATTAGTTTCTTCAACCTTATATTCGACCTGTTCTAATAAAAGATTTCCCATAGTTTATCCCCTGCACATAAGACACAATTCGACTGTAAATTTTAACTTTTCCAGGAAAGGGTGCAATAATAAATTTTGAATTTGAAATATAAACCTGAACAAAATATCTCGCCCAAAACAGGGCGTTTGATTATATTATAGTAAATGCGAATCATAGCCGGTACAAAACGAGGAATGAAGCTGCTTAGTCCGCCTCCGCTGCTTCGCTTTGCGAAGCAAAGCGGCGGGGGATCCCGGCCAATTACCGACAGGGTCAAGGAGTCACTTTTCAGTGTACTCTATAAGTATGATTTGCCCCCGCTTCTTCGCTCTGCGAAGCAAAGCGGCGAGGGAAAAATAATGGCCGATTTATTCTGCGGAGTCGGCTCTTTAGGACTCGAAGCATTGAGCAGGGGGGCGGAATATGTAACTTTCGTGGAACAGGACACAAAGATAGCTGAAGTTTTAGAGAAAAATATTACAAAAGCAGGATTTGTTAAAGAATCAAAGGTAATAAAGGCCAATGCTTTCAAGTTTGGTTTATTGCCTGATGGGCGAAAATATGGCCTCATTTTTGTCGACCCGCCGTACGCCGATACGAAAGAAGCCGGGCAAGATTCGCCTCTGGGAAAATTGCTGAGCAATGCTTCTGAGCAGTTGACTGCAAACGGAATTGTCGTAGTAAGGACCGAGCGACGAACAGAACTGTTGAACCAATATGGGCTATTGCAGATAATAGAGCGACGACAGTGGGGGACTATGGCAGTAACAATATTAAGAAAGAGAACAGATGCGTAATAAACAGGCAGCAATAAAAGTAATTAAGCGATTAACCAGCGAAGGTTATGAAGCGCTATTAGCCGGCGGCTGTGTGCGGGATATGCTGTTAGGTCGTGCGGCCAATGACTACGATGTGGCTACAAACGCTCGGCCCGAAGACGTAATGAGGATATTCAGGCGTACGTTAAAGGTCGGGGCAAAATTCGGCGTAGTAATTGTTCTAATAGAAGGGCATCAAATAGAAGTGGCAACATTCAGAACCGAAACGGGATATACCGACGGCAGGCACCCAACTGCTGTTAAATTTGTAAGCGCCGCTGAAGATGCCGGCAGAAGAGATTTTACCATCAACGGTATGTTTTATGACCCTATAAAAGAAAAGGTTATCGATTATGTCGGCGGACAAAAAGACCTCAATAAAAAAATTATTCGAACTATCGGCAGGCCCGAAGAAAGATTCGGAGAAGACTACCTGCGGATGCTGCGGGCTATACGGTTTTCCACACAGCTTGGCTTCAGGATAGAGCCGAGAACATGGTCGGCAATTCGGAAAAATGCAAAAAAAATAAACAAAATAAGCGGAGAACGAATAGCAATCGAATTGGAAAGTACCCTCGTTAATCCAAACCGCTCCTCCGGCGCAGCGATGCTTGTAAAAAGCGAATTGGCAGAAGCGATTTTCCCCGGTTTTGTCGGCAAGCAGGCGAAATTGGCGATTAAAGTACTGAGCCAGTTGCGGAAGAACGTTGATTTTGCTCTTGCCCTGGCAGGGCTTTTTGCAGGCAGTGAGACAGAATTTGCAATTGAGCGGTGCAGGATTCTAAAACTAAGCAGAAGCCGGAACAAACATATAAAATTTTTATTGAGTAACAGGGGCAAACTGCTCGATGACCAAATGCCGTTAGCGCAATTGAAGCTGATAGCAAGTGAGCCGTATTTTCGTGACCTTTACGAGCTGCAAAGGGCTATTCAAAAGTCCAGCGATGGTAAGAAAAGCATCAGTGCACTTCTAAGCTTACGCAGGAGGATAAAAGCACTTGGTGATGTTGAGCTTCGGCCGAAACCATTGCTTAATGGTCACGATTTGATACGATTGGGCGCTGTGGACGGGCCGGGCCTCGGGCAATTAGCGCAGGAGTTGTATATCACCCAACTGGAAGGGAAACTGCAAACCGCAAAACAAGCCAAACAATGGGTGCAAAAGTGGTTACGAAAGCACAAGGCGGATAAAGCGTTCGGTTAGCGTATTGGCGAGTCTTGCCTAAGGGATTGGAGTGGGCGTGTATCCCAGGCCACCCCAGACGCCTTTCTGGATTCTGTGTAAATCTACGTTACCCGCCTGGGAAACAGGAGGCCAGTTGGTCATAAGTGTACGCGGGTCTTGCCATTTCCCCAGCGTGAATTCACCTGCGCCATGAGCAATATGCAAAGCCGCGCAATTAAGAAAGCTTTTTAAATTCTGAGACAAATGCAAAAAA
>CAYSJK010000053.1:0-13742 GCA_964431375.1 uncultured Pirellulales bacterium | reverse complement strand
ACTGCTCGATTATTAAGTTGAGCTTGATAATATTGCCGGCAAAACATAAAGTATTCCACGCGTGGGCGCACCGGCGCGTGAAGAAGTATTGGTTTGATGTAAGCCCTCCGACGCTCTTTGAGCTATGGAGGGCAAGCAAGTCCAGGATTGGTATGGCGGACCTGCTTAAAATACTTTTTTATAAGCGTGGCAGTAAGGGACGCCGCCGGTCTTTTCGTAATAGTCCTGATGATATTGCTCGGCAGGCCAGAACTCCTTTGCGGGGATGAGCTGAGTCTTTACGTTATAGCGCTTCTTCTTTAGCTCATCGATGAGCTTTGCAGCAATCTGTCGCTGATTTTCGTCAAGATAAAAGAGCGCAGAGCGGTATTGCGTTCCGACATCGGATTCCTGACGATTTAGCTGCGTGAAATCATGGGTCTCAAAGAACAGCCGGGCCAATTGCTCGAAACTGGTTTTCGAAGGGTCGAAGACGACCTCTACGGCCTCGGCGTGGCCTGTCTTGTCAGTACAGACCAATTTATAAGTTGGTTTTTCCACACTGCCTCCGGTATAGCCGACAGTAGTTGATATTACGCCGGGTGCCTGCTTGAAATGATACTCAGTACCCCAGAAACAGCCGGAAGCGAATATCGCCCTTTCGGTCTGCTTTGCGGCGGGGACAAAGTCCATCGAGATGGAATTGACACAATGCCGAACATTCTTTGGCGTTAATCCCTCACCCAAGAATACGTGGCCCAGATGTGCGTCGCATTTTGCACAGGTAATCTCCGTGCGGACGCCATCGGCGTCCCGCTGCCACTTTACAGCTCCTTCAATCTGGTCATCAAAGCTCGGCCAGCCACAGCCGGACTTGAATTTCGAAGAGGACTCGTACAACTCGGCCCCGCATCGCCTGCAGGTATAAGTTCCTTTTTCATAATGATTATTATATTTTCCGCTGAAAGGACGCTCGGTTCCCTTGTGAATGATAATCCGCTGCTGCTCAGCAGTTAATTTGTTGTAAATTTTCTGCTCCTTACAAAACATTAAATTATCCTCTTTGTTGCTGGTTCGAGCGATGAGGGATAACGAAAAGAACCAAGCACCAAAAGCACCACCAGCAATAATAAGCAGAAACAGTATTATAAACACCCACAATTTTACAGGGGAATTATTTTCCGTGTTCATTGCTAATAACCTCGTTTCTTTTTTTATAAATCATCCTTTTAATTATTTATACTTATAAGTCAGACGGACGGTTCGCATAAAACAAGGCCTGATTAAAAGCGTGTTGATAACAGGTGCAAAGGTCAGAAGAAAAAAGACCCACGCACCAATTGATAGGGTTTTTTCGCCAAATCAAAAATTTATGAATCATTACTCAGACGTGTGACAATTGGTGCGGGGCAAGCAAGGGAATATCCAATATTGAACCTGATAGAAAACACAAAAACAAGTAATAAGCATATAGGAATAAGGATGTAAAAATTTCCCCTCCCTCCGTTTTCGAAAACCGTCTCTAAATGAAAGGTACTAAGGTTTTCCGCTTATATTATCTCATAAAAGTAAGTAGTATGTCTATCCGTAAATATACGGTTTTTTGGCTGTAGGTTATATTATCCTTTTTCTTTAGTGTTTTCGGTAACGATTGTGACGAATATGAGTTTTATCAGCAGTATTTTTGGGGGATATTTATAAAAAAGCCGTTTTTTAGGCATGAAAAAAAATCTGCGGATATGCCCGGCTGGAACGGCTATGGTGAAGCACCAAGGAGTGTGTCTTTGCGTTCGACAATCCTGAAAAGAACAAGAAAACCGGCAAGAGCAATCCCAGCAAGGAGCCCCCCAGCATGTGCAAAAGAAGCCATGGGAAGATTGCCAGCAACTCCTTCGGTCAAGTTCAGTAAGAACCATACCAAAATTAGCCATGGTCCGAGCCAGCCAAACCTCCTAAAACAGAGCACAACATACATTCCTAAAATACCCATAACCGCCCCACTTGCTCCAATGGCCGGGCGACCATCGTAAACAATGTGCACAATTGCTGAAACAATCCCCACAAACAAATAAGCAAGCGGATAGTTCACATTGCCTATCCGCAGACAGACGCAACGTCCAAATACCCAAAGCGCAATTAAGTTCCACAGAGCGTGCATCAAACCGGCGTGCAGCCACATATGACAAAATATGGCTGTAAAAGACCAGCGATCCAGTATCAGACTATTAAGATACTCTTGACCACCATCAAATATGAACTGAATGGCAAATGTAACCGACATCAGCACCATTACCAGGTAATTGCCCATTGGTATATCAGGCATAGATATGGCTTTGGTCCATCGGTTCTGCAAGACACGCTCCTCCTTATAAAAATCACCCCACTCGATATATATAGCCAAAAAACGCCCGGCACTGAAAATCAGCACAGTTTTTGGGCTATTGCTCACTGAAGTATTTTCAAAATGTATTCTACTTTATTTGAGGCCATAAGTCAATCGCGGTTTTTACGTAATATTGTAGGGTAAATGTCTGTTTTATGCGTGCTTTGCATACGATGGACGAGTGATGAAGAAAAAAGCAAGAAAAGAATTAAATGCAAAAAAAGAAGCGCAAAGTCCTCCCCCACCGCTTATCAAACCGATTTTGGAAACACAAAGAGTGTAGAACCATAAATATTATCTCAAAAACACATGGTTAAATAAATCCGTAAAATTACGGATTTTTTGATTAAACGTGTTATTGCACATCATCAGCAGTATCGATTATGACGGATATGAAGATTATTGGCAGTGTTTTTTGGTCTGTTCAATAAAATGGGGGGTAAGGACAAACAGGAGCAGTATTAATCATTATTGAGTAATTATAAAAAAACGGGAGACGAATCCATTCGTCCCCCTTCCTCCCTGTTGCGATGTGCCTTTATCTTTTTTGGCTAAAGCGCCAGCCTGCACTCGCAACAAAAGAACCGGCAAGAAACTATAAAGCTAAAGTTTAAGCATTACTCGAATATTAAGTTTTTTGAAAAAAAGGGAATAAAGGAAAGCGAAAAAGAGAATTAATAACGAAATCCATTCCCAACCTCCTGTTATCTGTTTTCCTTCATATACAAAAAATCCAATAATTTTTTTGCATCAGGGAGTAAAGGCAACAAAGAATGCAACAGGTTTTCACGCCCCGAACTCAGCGTGTATAAGTATTAAGTTTGTAAGAGAATGTCAAGAGAAAAATTTGATAAAATCGAGTAAATATTTTGAAAGATTTGTAAGATTATCTATTCATAGAAGTTATAGAACTGAGCCTAATAAAAAAAAGCCCTGTTTATGACACAGGGCTTCAGGTTATACGCAATAAGCCCTCCATGGCTAGTTACGTAGCCAGTTAAATTTTCCCTGCCATGTCAAATTTGTCAACAGAAATTTCAAGAAAATAATTGCCTCACTAAAAAAATATCGAGAGTGCAACCAGGTTATCCGCCAAAATTGTCGGTTTGCCCGCCGATGGAATGTGTGAAGATAACACAAGTTATTCTAAACGCAGATTTTACAACTAAAACAACAAAAAAATGACAAAAAGTCAGGTGTATTTATTTGTTGACAAATTCCATCAGAAGAATAAGATAAGGGGAAAATGAGGTGTTAATAGTAATTTGGATAAAATAGATGCCGGATGAAAGTTCAGCGGATTTGGCCAAGGCAAAGGCTTTTTTTGAAAAGGCCCAGAAGGCAGCCGAATCAGAAAATTTCGATTACGCAATAGAGATGTATCTTGATGGATTGCGTTACGCACCTGAGGCCTTAGAAGAAGGTCATCTGCCACTTTGTGAGCTGGCTCTTCACCGTAAGGGCAAAGGAGGCAAAAAATCCACAATGATGGAAAGAATGAAGCATCTGCGAGGCAAATTCCCGCTCGAGCAGATGCTTAACGCCGAATACCTGTTTGCACGAGACCCTGAACATCTTCCATATGCCGAGGCAATGCTTAAGGCAGCGATGTCAGGCGGTTATACAAAAACCGCCAAGTGGCTTGCTAATTTGATTTTCCAGACAAATAACGCTTCAGAGAAACCATCGCTGCAAACTTATATCGTGTTAAAAGATTCTTACGCTAAACTTGGGGAATTCGATAAGGCGCTGGCAGCCTGCCAACGTGCCATCAAGCTTAAACCCGGGGATGGAGACTTGGCGGAGGATTACAAGAACCTCTCGGCGGAACTAACGATGGCCAGTGGAAAATACGGTAAGGAAGGCGACTTCAGGCAATCTATCAAGGACGGCGAGGCGCAGGCAAAACTTTACTCACAGGAAAGGGTTGTCAAGACCGAGAGCTATCGATTTTCGGCTGTTCAAGACGCCAGAAAGAACCTGGCACAGAATCCGAATTTGCCAAAGAACATATTAGAATTGGCAGAGGCTTTATCAGATATACAAACCGACAAAGCTGAAAATGAGGCGATAGCACTGCTGGAAAATGCCTACAAAACTAAACATGACTTTATCTTCATGCAACGGGCGGGGCAGATAAAGGTAAAGCAGTTCAAGCGCAATATAAGACAAGCAAAAGCCGTGCTTGATACGAAGCCGGATGATGCACAGGCCAGAGCCGAACTTGGAAGATTAAATGCGGAACTGAACGGTTTTGAATTTCAGTATTATCAACTATGTGTTCAGAACTACCCGACCGACCTTCATCTTAAGTATGAATACGGCGTTCGTTTGCTTCGCAATAAACAGTATAATGAGGCAATACCACTATTTCAGGAGGCGCAGAAAGACCCAAGGCGAAAGATTGCGGCGATGGATAAGATTGGTTACTGCTTTTTTATGAAGGGCTGGTTTACAGATGCAATCGATATTTTCAAGCAGGCGATAGATTCCTACGAAATAAAAGATGATGGCATCGCCAAGGAATTACGGTATAATTTAGCCCGGGCCTACGAAGAGAACGGCAATACCCAGGAGGCACTGGATTTATATCGAAAAATCGCACAACAGGATTTTGCATACAAAGATGTGAGCCAAAGAGTAGATAAATTGAGAAGTAAATGGACTAAACCGACCTCGTAAGAAGTTTTCGAGGATTGGAATGAGAATCGTTAAATAAAGTTTAGATTGTTTTTAGGAGATGATAGTGGCACATTCGTTACAGGCGAAAAAAAGAGTAAGACAAAACGCTAAAAAAAGGTCTATAAATCGTGCACGTAAAAGCCAGGTGAAGACACAAATAAAGCGTTTCGAGGCGTCGTTAGCCAATGGTGACGTCGAAGCAGCAAGCAAACAATACCATCTTGTGGCCAAGAAGCTGGATAAAACGGCAGCAACAAGTACAATGCACAAAAAGACCGCTGCCCGAAAAAAATCACGCCTTGCGAAAAAACTTAATGCTCTTAAGACAAAAAAGGAGTAGTCTCAATAGATTCAGATGGTTGTCCGCCCTACCATATAACAGCTCTGTCAGAGTATTCGGTTTATTTCAGATAAATGCAACTTCCAGTCGATATAAAAATGACCGGTTATTTTTGTATTCATTTTATAAATCACCCAAATGCCTGATACTCTCAAAAGAAGAATAGTTAAATTTTTAAAGCACACTAAAAAGCCAATTATCGTGGTCCTATAACGTTAACCGTGCAATAAGCGTTTTTTGATTGGGAAATAAGGGGAAAGCAGAATTAAAGTTAAGCCTGGTTTTTCTATCAACGATACTAAGCATATATGGTTTAATCAGCATGTGTAAACCGGTGTAAAATTTGTACGAGCCGGCAGACAACTCGCGAAGGTGGATAAAATCGAAATGATTGTAGATTTAGGTTTCGCAACTTTTTTAGAAAAATTCCCTATAAAATGCAGTTTAACGCATAATTTTGAATTTTATTCATTCATGATAAACAGCTTGGACATTACAAAAATAATCATGTAGTAATAAAATAGCTCATAGGCTTAGAATGGCCCGAATTAAACCTTTACAAAAACTGCGCAAGTTATCCTTAAACATTGATAAACGCACCTTTTTTATTCTGTTTTATCTGTACTTCTGGCTTGTTATTGACCTGCGTCTTATCTACCACGGCGGCGGGATGCCTCTGAATTTTCCAGTCTTCTATCGAGGGTGGGCTTTTTTCGGGGGGACTGTTTTGTATCCGGGCGGTCTGGTAGAGTACGTGAGTGCCTTTCTGGCGCAATTCTTCTGTATTCGGTTGGTAGGTCCCCTAATTGTAACCATACAGGCATGGTTGATTTGGCTATGCTGCAGCTCAATTTTGAAGGCATCAAGCGAACGGCGGCTTAAGTGGGTCTGTTTTGTGCCGCCTATTGTTCTGCTTGGCTCCTACACACGATATTCATATCCGTTTGGCGTTGCGATGGCATTTCTGGTTGCGTTGGGGTTTGTGCGCTTGTATATGTTTTTGACATCAAAGAAAAGACCAACGGATATCCTTGTGTTTTTGTGTTTGTTGATGATTCTTTACGTGATTGGAGGCGGGGGATACCTATTGTTTGCGGGGGTCTGTGGGATTTACGAACTGCTTTTCAAACGCCGGCTGATATTAGGCCTGGTGTTTTTACTGGCGTCTCCGGTAGTTGTACATATTGAGGGTGTTGTTTTTTTTGACTTCGGAGTTATACACGCTTTCGACAACTTTATGTCGCGTTCTTATGAAGACGACAAAGACGTGCTGGTTGTAGTCTATTTACTTTATTCGCTATTGCCGGCAACACTGGTCGGTTTATGGATTGGAGAATTGTTGCTTAAGGGCAAAGGTTCAGGCCGACTCGGGCAATTCTTATTATCGTGTGGTGGCAAGGCTGGGGGGAAGCTGTCGCCATTACTCGGTATCGTTGCTGGAGTTGTGGTTGCGTACTTTTGCCACAGCGCCGGGATAAAAGCACAGATAGCAGTGAACTATTATTCGTGTAACAGGATGTGGCATGAGGTACTTGAGACCTCCGCCCGTTATCCACATAGCAAACTAATGAACCATGCAGTTAACCGTGCCTTATACCACACAGGCCGGCTGACAAAGGATATGTTTGTATACGGACAGTCTTCCGGTGCGCTGATGCTGTCCGGTGAAACGGAAAGTCCTTCTGCCTGGTGGAGATTGTTCGACACTTATATCGACCTTGGGCATATGAACCTGGCGGAATCCATGCTTGTTCTGTCCATAGACGCATACGGAGAGCGGCCTCTATTTCTGAAGCGACTGGCTTTGATAAACATGGTCAAAGGCGACACCGGTGCTGCACGAGTTTACCTTGGAGCACTGAGCAGAACGCTATTTGACAGTGACTGGGCAAGAAGCTATCTGGAGAAAATTGAAAGTGACCCAAACCTGTCAACGGACGAACAAGTTCAACACTTACGCAGTATAATGCCGGAGATAGACAGGGACTTTGAATCCTTAAGTGATAGCATATTTCTGGATTTGCTCGATAAAAATAAAGGCAATCGGATAGCTTTTGAGTATTTGGCGGCGTATTATTTGTTGACGAATAGGCTTGACAAGTTCGCTGGAATTATGGGTCGACTGAATGATTTTAATTACATTAGGATTCCACGAGTTTACGAGGAAGCGATACTTCTTTACAGATTTACTGGGAAGAAAGTTGAACTTGGCGGTCGCGCAATCAGCTGGGAGTCACAAGAGCGGTTTAGAAATTTCTGCAATGTTTACTTACGCCAGTATGGCGGGAACAAAAGAGAAGCGTTCGATAAGCTGGCAAGCGATTACGGCGACAGCTACCTTTTCTATGCACTCTACCGTCGTTCGGGATTAAAGAAGTGAAAAAGCGCATAATAACTTTCGGATTTGTGTTGTTTGCGGTATTGTTGACCGGTGCATTGGTCTACGGTCTGTGTCGGCGTGTTGTTACGGTTGATGATTATAGTACCATTGACCGGCCGGCGAAGATTTATCCCGACTATAGCTCGACGGTTATTCCGCCCAATATCGCACCTCTTAATTTTATGGTGCAGGAGAAGGGCTCGTATTACTGTGCCAAGATTTACTCGGAAAGAGGCGAGCCGATTGAAGTTTTCAGCCGGTCACCGAAGATTCTGATTCCAATAGACCCCTGGTACGAGCTTCTTGACAAAAATAAAGGAGAGGAACTGCACTTTGATATCTTTGTAAGAACGGACAGCCAGGGCTGGATACGATTCGGGACGATTACCAATAGTATTGCCAATGAGGACATTGACGGTTATCTGGTATACAGGAGGATGCACCCTATCCATACTCTGACAAAGGGGCGAGTCGGCATTTATCAGCGTGACTTGAGTAACTTCGATGAGTTAGTCGTGTTCGATAACAGGGATTATATGACAAGCTGTGTGAACTGTCATACGTTTTGCCAAAACCGGCCCGACAAGGTATTATTGGGTGTTCGCAGCGATATACAGGGCGCCAAGACACTGCTGATAAATCGCAAGGTGGTCAGTAAGATTGGCACTAAGCTCGGCTATACTGCGTGGCACCCAAGCGGTAAACTGGCGGTATATTCCATCAATAATCTGCCTATGTTCTTTCATACTGCGAGAAATGAGGTTCGTGACACATTCGACCTTAATTCGGCACTGGCTTATTTTGTTGTTGATTCACAAACGATAAAAACGGCGCCGGAGCTTTCGCGAGAGAGTCAATTAGAGACCTGGCCGGTTTGGTCTGCTGACGGACGACATCTGTACTTTTGCAGAACACCGATGATTTGGCCGGTGGAAGGTAAGTTTCCTCCGAAGGGGTATGACAAAGTGAAGTACGACCTTGTTCGAATAAGCTATGACCTTGAGCGTGATAAGTGGGGTGAACTGGAGAAAGTGCTTTCAGCTAAGGACACAGGTTTGAGCATTGCGATGCCACGATTAAGTCCCGATGGACGCTGGCTGACGTTTTGCATGTGTGATTACGGTTACTTTCCACCCTGGCAGCAGAGCAGCGATTTGTACGTGGTGGACCTGAAAACGGCTCAGGAAACCGGCCGTTACGAATACAATCGTCTGGATGTCAACAGTGACCAAAGTGAGGCATGGCACAGCTGGTCCAGTAACAGCCGGTGGATAGTATTCAGCAGCAAGAGGGAGCATGGAGTATTTACCAGGTGCTACTTTAGCTATGTTGATGAAACGGGCAGGGTGTATAAACCACTGGTACTTCCCCAGAAAGACCCAGCATTCTATGGCCGGTGCCTGGAGACGTTTAATACACCTGAATTTGTTATTGGGCCTGTTATGGCTACCGGGGAGAGACTTTTACGGATTTTCCGCGGTTCTGATGAGGTCATTGTGGATATGCCGATAACGATGGCCACTCCTAAAGCCGGAACAATGCCAAGTTACGGAGAACCGTGGGTGGAACGAGAATAGCACAACAAAAAGCCCATCATCGCAGTCCTATAACATTACGCAATACGGTTCCTTTCTTCCTGAAAAAAGGATGAAAGCAGAATTAAAGTTAAGCTTGGTTTTTCTATCAACGATACTTAGCATATATGGTTTAGTCAGCTTGTGTAAAAACCAGCGTAAGTTTTGGACGAGCGGGCAGACAATTCACAAAAGTGGACAAAATCGAAATGACTGTAAACTTCGATACACGCAGCGTTGAATCCTCCGAGGCAACTGAAATCTATATTTCAGCCACTCCTAAGGGCGATGCGCCACCGCAGAGGCAGACACAGGAAATCTTTTCCGGTATCCGGGAGATATTGCGCTCAAAAGCAGCTTTCATACTTCAGGAGCGGGTTTTCGCAACTGGCAGCGTGATGGAAATTATTTCGGACGTACGTTCGAAAGAGTATGGCAATATCGACGATGGAGTTGCTCCGAGCCTTCTGGTCGGCAAGGAAGGAGTGTTCGGTCCGATTTCCGGTGTCCAGATTCACGCAGTGAGCAGCTCCAGCAGACCTGAAGCAGTCATTTTGGAACAAACCCCATGCGGACGTACTTTTCGTGTACCGGGACGGGCTTATCTTACGCTTTCAAATGTATCTGCCCAGCAGGCGACACAAGCCGGCAAACAGGCACAAGCTATGTTAGAAAAAGCCGAAGCAGCGCTGAAGCAGTCAGGGGCTGATTTTCTTTCGGTGTCACGTACATGGATGTGGCTGGCTGATATTCTCTCATGGTATGGTGAATTCAATCATGTCAGAAACAAGTTTTTTACGGAGCGCGGGCTCGTCGGTGAGGGAAACCGACAATCAATGCCCGCCAGCACGGGTATTGGACTCGGCCCTGCTTCCGGTGGAAGTTGTGCAATGGACCTGACAGCGGTGCTGGAGCCGGCCGATTCAATCCAGTTCCTCGAAGCCGTTGGAAAACAACAGTGTGCATTTGAGTATGGTTCTGCATTTTCGCGTGCTTCGAAAGCGACTACGCCGGCAGGAGAGACGGTATTTGTTTCCGGAACCGCCTCCATCGATGCCAGCGGCACCACGACGAATATCGGCGATGCAAAAGGCCAGATACATACAACCATAGAAAATGTTCGTGCTGTTCTCAGAGATATGCATTGTGCCGATGAGGATGTGGTTCAGGTCGTAGCTTACTGTAAGACAACCGAGGTGGCCAAGATATTTAACGAATCGAAAGGCAATCTGTCGTGGCCATGGATAACAGTGATTTGCGACATTTGCAGAGATGAACTATTGTTTGAAATTGAAGCCACTGCTATGCCACGCAAATAATATGTTACAAGGAAAACACTTCTGTATATAATTTCAAGTCAAATCATAGGTACATTCAAAACACATCTATTTAATTTGAAAAGCGTAAATCATTATTGCAAATTTTTCCGAGCGTCGTTATAATCCGAAAGAATGCCTGAGAGTTTCAAAAAAAGAATAGTTAAATTATTAAAGCACGCCGATTATACGCCGGTAAAACTTTCACAATTGGCCAAGGCATTAGGCGTTAATTCAGAAGATTATGCAGAATTTAAAATTGCTTTTGACCAGCTTCGTAAGGCAGGACACGTGGTGATAGGCAGCGGGAATCTGGTTACGCTGCCGTCTTTAGCAGGTCGAATTGTAGGAACATTTCGGGCAAATCCAAAAGGGTTTGGGTTTGTAATACCTCTTGAGCCCAGCTCACACGGTGACTTATTTATACCACCAGGCGCAACGGCAGATGCGATAACCGGTGACATTGTCGTGGCCCAGATTACAAAAAAGGCAAAACGGGCAGGGCAAATGCTTCACAGAGGAGAAATAACAGAGGTCCTCGAACGAGCACAAAATAAGTTCGTTGGAACGTTATTAAAGCATCCAGACGGCTGGATTGTCCAACCGGATGGAACAGCATTTATCGAGCCGATTAGCGTTGATGATATTAGTTCAAAAGGAGCCAAAGTAAAAGATAAGGTTGTTGTCGAGATACTCAGCTGGCCGACGGAAAAATATCTGGCGCGCGGGGTAATTATCGAGGTTTTAGGTAAAGCCGGGCGATATGAAAGCGAAACGAAATCGATAATCCGCCAATATCATCTGCAGGAAGAGTTCGATGATAAATGCATCGAGCAGGCCCGTAAGGTTGCCGGCGAATTTGACGGCGAAAAAAGCGACAATAGAGTAGACATCACCGATAAAATAATTGTGACCATCGACCCGCCGGATGCAAAAGATTTTGACGATGCGATAAGCCTGGAGAAAGATGCAGACGGTAACCGGATATTGGGTGTGCATATTGCAGATGTAAGTTTCTTTTTGGATACAGATTCAGCGCTGGATAAAGAAGCAAAGATACGCGGAAACAGCGTCTATCTGCCAAATAAAACAATACCGATGCTGCCTGAGATTCTAAGCAACGGTGTTTGCAGTCTGCAGCCCGGGCAAAAGCGCTTCTGTAAAAGCGTATATCTAACATACGACAAAGAGGGTAACGTCCAGTCGCGAAAATTTGCCAACAGTATTATAAATTCGACCCAACGACTAACTTATCAACAGGCCGACAGGGTTTTGAAAGGCCATACAAAGGATGTTAAACCAGAGGTGATTGAGCTATTGAAAAGTATGGAGACGCTCAGCCGAGCAATTGAAAAACGGCGAACAAAAAACGGAATGTTACATCTGAATTTGGCGGAGACAGAATTAGTGATGGATGAATCGGGGTGGGTCGTGGATGCACATCCTGTTGATACGAGCTATCCGCATACGATAATCGAGATGTTTATGGTCGAGGCCAACGAAGCGGTTGCATCACTTCTCGACCGGCTTAATATCGACTTTATGCGTCGGATTCACTCTGAGCCGGATGCTTTGAGTATGAAAAATCTGTCACAGCTTGTTCGGGCGTTTGGATTGAGTCTGCCACGAACCCCAAGCCGAAAAGATATACAGGATTTGTTAGATTATGTTAAAGATAAAGATAGCTCATTTGCGGTGAATATAGCAGTATTGCGGAGCTTTGAAAAGGCAGAGTATGCACCATTGCATATCGGCCATTATGCGCTTGCATCGACCCACTACTGTCACTTTACCAGTCCGATACGGCGCTATGCGGATTTGATGGTACATCGTGTTTTGGAATATCATCTGCAAAATCGCATAGATTTGGCAAAGCAGGAATCATCCGGACTGGATTTAGCAGAGATTGGAAAACATATCAGCTTTACCGAACAACGAGCAGAAGACGCCGAAAAAGAGCTGACGATAGTTATGATACTGCTGATGCTAAGCAAACGAATCGGCGATGAGCTTGACTGCGTAGTTACCGGCCTGACAAATTCCGGTGTATTTGTGCAGTCCAAGAAATACGGCATTGGTGGTCTTATTCATATGGGCGATTTAGGGCCGGGCCAATGGAAATTCAACAAGAGAACGCAAAGCATTATCGGCAAAGCTGGACACGATATCCGTTTGGGCCAATCAATGAAAGTCCGCATAGTCTCTGTTAATGTGCCGGCCCGGCAGTTGAATGTCACTTCGGCTAAACCAATTGTAAATACAAGAAAACAAAGATAAAAAAGCAATATTAATCTGAGGTTTGTGGTTGGTTTTGTTTCAGGGCCTTTATTGCACCGAAGCCCTGAACCATAGCGAGGAGTACAAATACTCGGAAGACAACCGCTGCTATTAAAACGAATCGGGGTAGGTCGTGGCGGAGAATTACAGCCAAGAGTACATCGAGAGCAAGTATTCCCACAGCAATAGCCAAGGCAACTGTTGACCTTCGTATTACAAAGAAAGCAAGCACTAGAAAAATGCAGCCTATGACAATAGACTTCGGACCCGCGGGAGGCAGTTTCCATAAGGTACTGTGGAACAGTAAACCAGATAAGCCGGCTATAAGATTAGCTGCTGCAATTAGAAATATGAATTTATAAGCTATGCTCAATCGCTGAGCAGGTTCAGGACCGGGAGATGGCAGAGGTTTCCCATCTCTGAAGATGCGTAAGAACGTAAATATAGACTTGCTATCTAATTGTACCTTTAAGGAAGAACCGTCTTCAAGAAAAATTTCCTGTCCTGCCTTGAGCTGCTCATGGTTCGCAATTGAGCCAATTTCGTTTCCGTCCAGTCGAATCGTAAGCTCCTTCCAGTTTCCTTTCCATGAAACCTCAATCCTTCTTGGTCCACCTTTATCCAAGGGGTACTTCATTTTCGGCATAATGCCGACTCCTTATATAGTCTAAAGGCAATCTTCTATCACCTTTCCCAACAACATAATAATTCTTCCTGACATATCTCATATCAAATGCTTAGTTACGTAACCAAGCCTTCTAGTAGTCTGTCACATCTAAATTACTGGGTAAAGTTTTTTCAATTTTACACG
>CAYSJK010000052.1:0-13801 GCA_964431375.1 uncultured Pirellulales bacterium | reverse complement strand
TAAACAGAATCCTGATAGATTGGAACGAAGGGCTGGCTATTTTAGCCAGCCCTTTTTTATTCGACATTGGGATGGCCAAGGAACATCGTATCCCCTTGATACGGATTTTCGAGGTATTTATGGTCAAAAAAATAAAAATTTCATAAAATTACTGAAATAGAAACTATGATTAGGTATAATGTAAGGTTTATGTAAATATTAAAAAGAGGTGTAGTTTAGATGATACTGACACAAATATTGCAGCCGACCTGCATAAAAGCTCCGTTGGAAGGCAAAGACAAGAAATCCGTAATAACCGAACTGGTGGATTTGCTGAACGACAACGGATTGTTGTTAGACAGAGATGTCGCTTTAGAAGCGGTGCTGATGCGTGAACAAACCAAAAGCACCGGTATCGGCTCCGGTATTGCGATACCACACGGTAAATGCAACGCGGTTAAGGAGCTGGTCATGGCAATCGGCATAGCAGCCGAGCCGATAGAGTTTGAGAGCATAGATGGAAATCCGGTAACAATCATTATTTTACTGGTGTCGCCTGCTAACCAGACCGGCCCGCACATACAGGCATTAGCCAAAATAAGCAGACTGATGCTTGATGAGTCATTCAAACATTCACTTGAAAAAGCAATCTCCGCTGAGGAGGTTTATGAGCTTCTAAGCAGTAAAGAGAATGAGTAGCTGTTGGTTCATCGCTCCTTGCTGGCAGTTCAATCCAAAGAAGTGGCAATAACGAGCTAATTCGCCTTTTCCCACAGAATCAAGCCGAGTTCATAAGGATTAACCAGGTCAGCATGTCTGGGCAAAATTCTCACAGCAATACCGTGCCGGCCTGTCCTTGTGCAGTCCATCGTCCCAGAAAACCAATGTTCGCCGTCCTGCCCTGGAGTTTCTTTGTAATCCATTCTTACAGTTAAATTGTCTTTAATATTGCCCCAGGTGTCTATAGGACCGTGGTAAAGCTCAACAGAAACGTCGTCTGGACTAACCTTGCCGAGCTTGACCAGTGCCCTGACGCTTAATTGTGAGCCAACCTTAAGCTGGGGCTTTTTGGGATTCAGCTGTTTGTTGCCATCGCCATTTTGGACTTCCATTATGACATCTTTGACGGCAAAGTCGGGCCAGGCATTTCTAATATCGGATTTCCAATGTGCAAATGCCTTCGCTTTAGCCATAGTGTCGGCGGTTAAATATCGCCATCTCGCGGTAGAGAGGTTATAAAACCTTCGTGTATACTCAGCAACCATACGGTGTGTGTTGAACCTTGGGACTATCTGTTTGATGGAATTCTTTACTCTGCGTATCCAGGCCCGCGGCAAATTGTCAGCGGAACGCGTGTAATACAGTGGGATAACCTCATTTTCCAGCAAGTTGTAAATTGCCTGGGACTCTACCTTGTCCTGATAATCGTTATCCTCGTAAACTTCGCCGGCGCCAATGGCCCAGCCGCCATCGGGCGTATAACCTTCACACCACCAGCCGTCTAAAGTGCTAATATTCAAAACGCCATTGACCGCTGCTTTCATACCGCTTGTGCCGCTGGCCTCCCTCGGCCGGCGGGGACAGTTTAACCAAATATCAACGCCGCGAACCAAAACTCTTGCCACATCCATATCATAGTCTTCCAGAAACACTAAACGCCGCTGGACATTGTACTGTTTTGCAAAGTTAATAATCTGGCGTATAATGTCTTTACCTGCCGTATCTCCTGGGTGCGCCTTACCGGCAAAAATAAGCTGAACAGGCCGATTCGGGTCGGTCAGCATCTTTACGAGGCGTTCTGGGTTTTTAAATAGTAGATCGCCTCTTTTATAGCCCACAAATCTTCTTGCAAAGCCAATTGTCAGTGCATCAGGGTCAAGAACCTCTTCGGCTCGGTTCAATTCGGTATGGTAAGTGCCTCTGCGTTGTATCTGGGCCTTAAGCCGTCTGCGCGCAAAAACAACCAGCTGCTCTTTGTTTCTTTGATGTATCCGCCAGAGTTCCTCATCAGGTACCTGTTCGATTGTTTCCCAAACCGATTTATCGGTGGTTTCATCGGACCAATTCGGCCCCAGATGCCTGTCATACAAAGAAATCATCTCATCTGATAACCAGTTCTTGATGTGGGTACCGTTTGTAATAGATATTATGGGCACTTCGTCAATAGGAACTCCGGGCCAGAGGCTACCCCACATCTCGCGTGATATCTGCCCATGCAGTTTGCTTACGCCGTTGATATAGCTGCTGAGCCGCATTGCCAGTACCGGCATCTTAAACGCCTCGTTATCATCATCAGGCAGTATCCTGCCTAATGCTAAAAACCGCTTCCTATTTATCCCAAGATGAGGAAAGTAAGTTCCAAAATATTTGTCCATCAGCTCAACGGAAAATTCGTCAAGGCCGGCTTTTATAGGTGTGTGCATTGTAAAGACATTACCTGCCCTTACGGCTTCTACGGCCTCATCAAAGGTTAAATTCATGGTATTTCGCAATTCCCGGATTCTCTCCAGAGCCATAAAAGCTGCATGTCCTTCATTCATATGACAAACAGTAGGATTAATACCTATTGCTGCCAATGCCTTTAGGCCGCCAATACCAAGCATAATTTCCTGACGGATTCGCAGCTCCCTGTCTCCACCGTACAGACTGCTGGTAATCATGCGGTCCGCCGGTGAATTGGCAGCTAAGTTCGTATCCAGCAGATAGAGCTTTACCCTTCCAATGGTAACATACCAGACCTGCGCAATGACACATCTGCCCGGATATTCAACGCTTATGGTTAGTGGTCGACCGCTGTCCTTTCGAACCAGCTCAATTGGCATATTGTAGATATCGTTTTCAAGATAAACTTCCTGCTGCCAACCATCGATATTCAAATACTGGCGGAAATATCCTTTTTGATATAAAAGGCCTACACCAACTAATGGCACACCGAGGTCCGAAGCACTTTTCAGGTGGTCACCCGCCAGGATACCCAGGCCGCCGGCATAGATGGGCAGACATTCATGAATCCCAAACTCGGCACAAAAATATGCAATAACTGATTCTTTTGGCTCCGAACAAACTTTTTCATACCATGTTGGCGTACTAAGATATAAACTGAGCTTTTCCACAACTCGCTGCAGCTCACATAAGAAGCCCTGATTTTCGGCCAAGGCTTCTAATCTTGACTGTGAAACTTTGCCCAGAAATTCGACCGGATTGTGGTTGCAAGCTGTCCATAAATTACCATCAATGCGTTTGAACAACTCCACAAACTCAGGATTCCAAGTCCAAAACATATTCCTGGCAATAATTTCAAGGTTTTTTAGAGAATCAGGCAGTGCAGGCAGAACCGTGAAACTGAGTACGTTTGGCATTTTGCTTCTCCTCAGTGTAAGTCTATTATTAGCAGGTATTAATAGGCTAAAATCAACACTCCATTAGCTAATATTTAATCGACAAATACATACTTTTGCTTAACGGGAAAAAACGAAGCAAACAACAAGTTCAAAAGAGATTATAAGTCCGATATTATCGCCTCTTTACAGGCCATATATTAGATATAATCCATAAAACCATTTTATTTACCCAATTACGATAAGTTACTTAACATCGATTTTGCATAAAACAAAAAAAATTTATAATAATCAATTTTATACTTGATATTATTGAAATATATATTAATATAATTAATTAATAGCTATAATATATGAAACTTGTTTATGAGAAAGTAAAAACTGATTGATTAACAAAGTAAGATGAAAAGAGGTGTATGGTAATGGCAAGAAAAATTGCAGGCATAATTGGTATTGGATTATGGGCAGGTCTAATCGTGCTGTTAGCCGTACTTCAAACAAAGGCCAACGGTAATGAGAACATGTTTAAGAACCTTCCTGAAGGCTGGAATGTTGAAAAGTCTTTCTTAGTAACAAAGGAACAGACGGCAGCCATCAGCGATAAACTCGGCGGTAAAATATCAAAGCTCACAAACACGATCCTTTCATTCAAAGGCCAACAACTACAGGTAAATGTCATCTACTGCCCTTCAAGTGAACAGGCAGAGAAGATCTATATGGCTGTGCTTCAAGCGCACGACGGCATAGCTGACTATGCTTTATTAGACAATAATACGGTAGTGGAATTTGCCAAGTGTAATGATGCTAATCTGGCAAGAAAAGCTCGCCAGGCATTGGGGCTTGAACTTGCTCGGCTGAATAACGTTTCCAAAAAGCTAATCAGGAAGCTCCCAGCAGAATGGCAGGTCATAGACTCTTTTATAGCGCCAGTTGACCAAACTGATGCTATCGGCAAGAAACTTGGCGGCCATATTAAAAACTTATCGAATACTATTTTCTCGGTACAGGCAAAGCAGTTTCAGGTCAATATTATCGAGTGTATGACTTTGCAAGATGCTGAGAAAATTTATGAAAGTACTATCCAAATGAAAAAAGACCCTGCTTTGTGCCTAAAGTGTGGTAATTATGTTGTGGAATTCGTGAGTGATGATATTGAGCTCGCAAAACAATCCGTTTTTGCATTGGGGATTAAATCTATGCCTATCGAAACTCTGGCGAAGGATTTAGTGGACTCACTGGCGAGCGGTGATTTTAATAAAGCAGTAGAAAATTTCGATGACACGATGAAAACGGCCCTGCCGGCAGATAAGCTACAACAAGTATGGAATTCGTTAATTGTTCAATGTGGCGCATTTATAGAACAGAAAGGTACTCGAACGACAAAAATAATGGGCTACGACGTAGTGTTCGTGACCTGCAAATTTGAAAAGGCGGTTCTGGATACCAAGGTTGTCTTCAATGACAAACAGCAAGTAACCGGCTTGTTTTTTGTCCCTGCAAAATAGTCTGATATAAAAAATTATAGGTAAGACAATATGACAGACAAAACTTTTACAATAGTTCCAGCATCGAATTCTACATATCTGGCCATATCGGGCATCTTTTTAATTATGCTTATACCCTTTATCGTTCTGGCGTTTTCATTCGCTCAGCATATCAAACCATTCAGCCGAATCATTTTTGTCGAGTTGCTTTTCATGGTATTGATAATAGCTATCGTCTGTTTATTTGCTTATTTTAGTTACTCGGCACGAAATACAAAATTTGTTATAAATGACGAGGGGCTAAGAATAAAGGGAGCGTTATACGGCAGAAGCATTTCCAAAGATTCGTTGGTCACGCGAGATGTGCGAGTTATGAACCTTTTTGAAAACACAAGTTACAGGCCAAGAATAAGAACTAACGGTGTCGGTCTTCCCGGTTATCTCGAAGGATGGTTCAGATTGAAAAATAAAGAAAAGGCGCTTTTATTTTTGACTAACAGGAAGCAAATTATTTATATACCTACGAAGGATGGATATTCAGTGTTATTGAGCGTCAATGAGCCCGAAGCTTTTTTACGAGAGGTCAACCAGTTATGAAAATATTGCCAACAGAATGTCCGTCGTGCAATAGCCGACTTAAGGCAAAGATTCTTGTCTGTCAGCACTGCCAAACCGAAATCCAGGGCGAATATGAACTGCCTGCCCTAACGAAACTGTCGCAGGAAGACCAGTCATTTATCATTGAGTTTATAAAATCAAGCGGTTCATTAAAAGAAATGGCTCGGCTTTTACGACTGAGCTACCCAACGGTCCGTAACCGGCTTGATGAGATTATCGAACGTCTCAAACAAGCTGAAAATAACGAAGAAAATTGATGGAAAGGAAAAGCCGTGAACGAAGTGAAAGCTAATGGCAAAACCACATCCTGCAGAAGCATTGGTCAATGGCTGTTCAATCCTTTTAGATTTATAGCTGGTTATAAGGCATTTTTGCTGGGTTTAGGTATTATCTTAATAAGCGCATTTTTGGGATTTCTTGGTAATACTCATTTCGACGGAGTTCTGGATGTACATACGGGCGTGGAAGCACCAATGTGGTTTTTCTTTGCCGAAGGCATCATAGATTGGTTATCTTTGGTAGTACCGCTTTTTTTCTTCGGTTTGATTATATCGTCTTCGGCCATACGGCTGACAGACGTTTTCGGGACTCAGGCACTGGCACGCTGGCCATACTTAATCACATCAATCGTAATGCTCCCAGAGGCCAATCGAAGATTTATTACATATCTGATATCCAGGTCAAATCCAACTGCCGGCCCCGCAACATTAAATTATGCAGATATGTGCATATTTATTTTTGCCGCTGTTGTTACTGTTTTTATGATTGTATGGATGGTTGCACTGATGTACCGGGCTTATGTGGTATCCTGCAATATAAAAGGTGCAAAAGCAATCATCACCTTCATTGTGAGTATAATAGGTGCTGAGGTACTATCCAAATTGTTGATATTATTTCTTTTGCAGGAAAAAGTCACACAATCGATGAAAGCCCCCTAATCCTTAAATCCCAAATTTCGTAGCTAAAACAAAAAGGCCTGCAAAAACAGGCCTTTTTATACACTGCAAGGCCACCTCCACTTGTGCCGCAAGAAAGCGGTTGAAGAGAACCCATTATTTCCAGGTGGGCAATCGTTGCTTGCGTCCGAAAGTCCTATCGAGGTAGGCATTTCCGATCCGTCAAGGCCCGATTTCCCTCGGTATGGGTATCGGTTCTTTCAACACCTTCTTTCTTACAAACACCGCAGGGGTTAGCCCGCATATCTATTTTATACCAAATCACAATATATAAGTCAAGAAAATACCGGCAAAACCAAGCAAGAATGAACGCTCATTTAACAGACTTCTTGAAATTTAATAGGTTATTTTATTGCTTTTTCTAAAGCCCTATTTGGGTTTTTCATAAGTAATCAGGCGTTTGTATTATTAGCGCTTGTTATTATCCGGTATTTTTTTATACTAAAATAAATGTCTGTTTCTGCTGTATCTATCAAAAGACATATTGAAGCTGATGTTATTTAACCTACAAAATGTTTCAAATTGTTGCGTTCCTTATAGATTGTACACAGTGCAATAACTTATGGCAAGATTACTCGTCATAGCTAATCGATTGCAGTTTAGCATCTCGAAAAGGGAAGGTGAGTTTCACTTTCGCCCCAGCCCCGGAGGGCTGGCGGTAGGACTATCCTCACTTCCTGATTCATACGAGCGTCTCTGGATAGGCTGGCCGGGGATAGCCAGCGAGAGATTAACCGATGAAGATGAGGACCAAATCAGGAAAAAACTTGCTGATGAAAATTCTATGCCGATATTTTTGTCACAAAGGCAAATAGAGCATTATTATTTAGGCTTTTGTAATAAAACGATTTGGCCTCTTTTTCATTATTTTCCGGTCCGGACGGTTTATGAAACTCGTTTTTGGAAAGTCTACAATCAAGTAAACCAGCTCTTTTGTGATGAAATATTGAAAATCGCTACAAATGAAGATTATATCTGGATTCACGATTATCAATTGTTGTTATTGCCGAAGCTCATTCGACAAAAACTGACCGGGGCAAAAATAGGTTTCTTTCTTCATATTCCGTTTCCTTCGTTTGAACTGTTTCGGATATTGCCCTGGCGCCAGGAGATAATAGAAGGCATTTTAGGGGCAGACCTAATAGGTTTCCATACTTACGACTATGCACGGCATTTTCTGAGCAGTGTTTGCAGGGTACTCGGCGTTGAACACACCTTAGGTAAATTGAAAATAGATAATCGAATTATCCAGGTTGATACTTTTCCGATGGGAATTGACTACCAAAAGTATTCTGCTGCTGTAAGTGACCCAAATGTTAAGGCCGAAGCTGATAAAGTACGAAAGCAAGTTGGAGACCGTAAAGTAATCTTATCCATAGACAGGTTAGATTATACAAAGGGCATTATCCAGCGATTAGAAGCCTTTGATTTATTCTTATCAGAAAATCCTGAGTACAAAGGCAAAGTAACGCTAATTATGGTTGCAGTGCCTTCGCGCACAGGTGTCGAAGATTATCAATTGCTCAGGGGGAGACTCGAACAGCTTGTTGGCAGGGTCAACGGCGAACACGGTTCGATTGGATACATGCCTGTCTGGTATCTTTATCGGTTTATGCCATTTGCAAAATTGGTGGCTTTATACAGTGTGGCTGACATTGCTTTGATTACTCCGCTTCGGGATGGGATGAACCTCATAGCCAAGGAATTTATAGCAGCAAAAAAAGACGGCAAAGGGATTTTAATTCTCAGCGAAATGACCGGTGCGGCCAGCGAGATGGGCGAGGCATTAATCGTTAATGCAAACAATAAGCAACAAATTGTGTCGGCAATAAAGCAAGCCCTGCAAATGACCGACCAGGAGCAAATAGAGCGTAATAGATTAATGCAGGAAAGGTTGTCTCGTTATACTGTATCGAGGTGGAGTCACGATTTTATTAGCTCTTTGATTAATATTAAAGAGGAACAACAGCAGCTAACCGTTAGAAAGTTGTCCGAATCGGCAAGGAAGCAATTAATCAGAGACTATCGGAAAAGCCAGAATCGATTGTTTTTGTTAGACTATGACGGAACGCTCGTAAGTTTTCAGGCAAGGCCGGAAAAAGCAGGTCCTGATGAAGAAACTTTGAATTTAATAAGACGTCTAACAAATGATAAGAGTAACGAAATTGTAATAATAAGTGGTCGAGATAAGCAGACTTTGGAGGAATGGTTAAGCTCACTAAATGTCGGATTAGTTGCTGAACATGGTGCCTGGTTCAAACGGAAAGACCGTGATTGGCAGTGTATCGAAGCTTTTAAAAGCCAATGGAAGCAAACTATCAGACCTGTGCTTGAGCTTTACGCAGACCGTACTCCGGGCGCATTAGTCGAAGAGAAGGATTTCTCTTTAGTGTGGCATTACCGTCGAGCATCTCCTGAACTGGCCAGTGTCCGGGTTCAGGAGCTAAGGGATACTCTTTTGAATCTAACAGCCAATTTGGGTGTTGGTGTGTTTGAAGGCAATAAAATAATTGAAATTAAGAATCCTGATATTAACAAGGGCCGGGCTGCTGAGTTGTGGCTTTCACAACAAAACTGGGATTTTCTGCTGGCGGTCGGTGATGATTATACCGATGAAGAAATGTTCGCTGTATTGCCGGAGAAGGCATATTCGATACGGGTAGGCTTGAGTATATCCAAGGCCCGATTTAATGTTGACTCCGTTGATGATGTCAAATCATTGCTCAAAGAGCTGACAGGAGATTGAATATGTTAAGTCTGGAAGATTTCCGTAGTATTGTACCTGATGAGAGGATAGCTGAAATTTACGCCAGAGCGAGAGGGCTTTATGGCAAACATATTGTCCATGTCAATGCAACTTATCAGGGAGGCGGAGTGGCGGAAATTCTTTATTCTTTAGTTATACTTATGAACGATGTGGGCATAGATACCGGATGGCGGATTCTGCACGGCAGTCAGGATTTTTTCGAGATTACAAAGCAATTTCACAATGCCCTTCAAGGCGCTGATTTGAATCTTTCGGCGAGAAAAAAGGAGTTATATCTGCAGGTTAACGATACTTTTTCAAGGTTCACACATCTGGACCATGACTGCGTTATCGTGCATGACCCACAGCCGCTTTCGATGATTAGGGCCTATAGGAAACGTCAGCCCTGGCTATGGCGATGCCATATCGACTTGACCAATCCGCATAAAGAATTGTGGGATTTTCTGAAAGGTTATCTTGTCAAGTACGACCAGGTAGTAGTATCCAGCGAGAAATATTTTAAGGATGATTTGCCGGTGAAGCAGAGATTGATTTTTCCAGCCATTAATCCGCTCAGCCCCAAGAATCGCGATATCTCCGACCAGACAATGCTTGAGCATATTAAAAAAGCCGGAATTCCGACAGACAAGCCCGTCATTACGCAAGTTTCTCGTTTGGACCCCTGGAAAGACCCCCTTGGAGTAATAGAGGTGTTTAAAAGGGTCAAGGAGAAAGTCGACTGTCGTCTGGTCTTTTGCTACAACGTAGCCAGTGACGACCCTGAAGGGCTCAGGATGTACAATAAGGTATATCGCAAGGCCAATAAAATGGTGAAAACCAGAGATATTTTGTTTGTCGTCGGCAATCAGGAATTACTGGTTAATTCCATACAAAAGTACTCCAGCGTTGTAATCCAGAAATCCATTAGAGAAGGTTTTTGCTTATCAGTCACCGAAGCCCTTTGGAAACGCACACCAGTTGTGGCCTCCAATGTGGGGGGACTTCCTATTCAGATACAGGATGGTGAAAACGGATTCCTGCTTGAACCTGATGATGCAGACGGATTTGCGGACCGCATTATCCACATTCTTAAGAATCCAAAGGAGGCTAAAAAACTCGGTGATAAAGCGAGAGAGACTGTCGGTCGGAAATTTTTGATAACCCGGCTGCTTTCAGACTATCTGGATATGCTGAATTCCATAATGAGCAGACAGGACATATAACCTATCCACAATTCTACCTTGATAATGTCGTTTAAATACCGAACATTATCAAAAGATTCTACACAGGATTCTTTACTTTCCCAATCGATTTTCTATAGTCGTATTTTTAATTATTCGTCTTAAATATCTGAGTACTTCGTATCAGAAGCGCCGCCTACCACCTCCGCCCCCGCCTCCGCCTCGTCTTCCTCCACCTCCACCACCACGGCGTTCGGTACGAGGACGAGCCTCATTAACGTTTACTGCTCGTCCCTTCAAATCCTTACCGTTCATGCCGTCAATCGCTGACCGAGCTTCATCCTTAGAGGGCATTTCCACAAATCCGAATCCTCTTGATTCACCGGTGAACTTGTCCTTTATAATATTGATGGATTCGACCTGGCCGAATTCCTCAAAAGCCTGACGCAAGTCCTCATCGATAACATCACGTGATAAATTGCCTACATAGATATTCATATTGATTTCCTTTTCCAATCATTAAACTTAACCTTAAAAATTTCTGCCGGAATTTCGGCCACCATTTACTACTGACTTATTGTGGTTTTGCCCTCAAAACGCCAGTACATGAACAATTTCACATATATTTCTTGCTTTGTCAAAGAATTTTTTATTTTTTTTCTCTACATTTGCTTCCCTTAATTGTTTATTAGGGGCCAGGCCGTGGGGACACAATCTGAATCATATAGTTCGCAGCTCTGCACTGAGGGACTTCGTTAAGCTTGTTACGATGTCAGCCTCGAAGCGGTCGACGGTCTGGTGGGTTAATGTGCCTTGTTCATCTCTAAAAAGCAGAGAAAGCGTAACGCTCTTTTTGCCGCTCAGGATACCCTTACCGCGGTATATGCCGACAAATCGAATATCTTCCAGCTCGCCGGTCGCCTTTTTATTTACAGATTCGACAATATCAGCCCAACTGACAGTCTCATCAACGATAATTGAAAGGTCGCGCTCAATTGCAGGGAATCTCGGAATTTGCTTTACCTTAATATCCCCGGTATGGAGAGATAAAAGCTGCTCAAAATCCAGTTCTGCCGCTACAGGAGTTAGGTTTTTGAAATCGAATTTTTCTTTAACAGCCTGCGAAACAATCCCTGTGACGCCGATTACTTTGCCATTTACCCCGTTAGAAAGAAAGCCCCGTCCGAGCTTTCTAACGGGGTTTACCGTAATTTGGGCGCCGGTTTGTGCCCAGACCAGGTTGGCAGGAGTAAAGACTATTTGGATATCTCTGTCGATACTTTTTATAAGCCCTTCAATGAAACCACGCAGGTCTCTTAAATCACTGTCACAGACAAGAGCCAGCTTAGTCTTTTCAACCGGCAAAGTATCAGTTTTGCCGGTCGGAACAAATGTATCCGCTATCTCAAATATTCTGCACGGCTGGTTCTTGGCGTTAAGGTTTGTTTTTAGAACACCGAGAAGAGAGCCGATAAGACACTGACGAAGCAAATTTGCACTTTTCCTGGATTCGTCCCTTACGCTAAGATTTTCTTTGCACTGCTTGTCTGCAAAAAGTCCGGCAATGGAATTGTCAACAAAACCCACAGTAATCGTTTCATAAAAGCCGCAGCCGTTAAGGTACTTTCCAATCAAACCACCCAATTTCTGACAAACATCGACCGACGCCACTTCGATACTAATCTTCTGCTCTGTCGGTATCCTGTTATAGCCGTGTACACGGGAGACTTCTTCGATTAAGTCAACCTCGCGGTAAATATCGCTTCGCCACGAAGGCACAGTGCAAGCTATCAAATCATCCTTTCTTTGTGGCTTAAAACTTAATGCCGAGAGAATTCTCACTGCCTCTTCAGCAGGTATTTTAATGCCAAGCAGTTTATTCAGTCGCGACAGGCGTAGCGTTACTTCTTTTTTCGCCGGCTTTTTGGGATAAATATCAACTACACCTTTGGCCACTTTACCCCCTGCCACCCGCGTTATCAACTGTGCAGTTCGTCTGGATGCCCAGTCTATCATCTCAATATCTACTACTCGCTCGAATCGAAAAGCCGCTTCAGACGGCAGTGCCAGCCGGCGGGATGTTGTCCGCACGCTGACCGGGTCGAAGGAAGCATCTTCCAGAAGGATTGTGGTCGTAGAATCGCTGACTTCCGTATCCAGTCCACCCATAACGCCGGCTATAGCCACAGGCCCCTGGGCGTCCGCAATAATCAGCATATCAGCATTGAGATTGCAGGTCGTGCCATCAATACTGATAATGCGTTCGCCGGAAATGGCCTTTCTCACTACTATTTTGCCCTGTTTAATCTTGGCGTAATCGAATGCGTGAGGCGGCTGTCCGGTCTCCATCATCGCATAATTTGTTGCGTCAACAACGTTATTAACACTGCGCAGGCCGACTGCCTCAAGGCGTTGTACCATCCAGTCAGGCGATGGCCCGACCTTAACGCCCTCAATGACCCGGGCGGTATATCGGCTGCACACATCAGGTTCGGCAATCTCAACACTGGCAAGCTCCGTAACGTCCTTATCCAGCTCGTCCAGCTTGACTTCCGGCATCTTCAGTTCTTTACCGGTCGCAGCCGCTAATTCGCGGGCGATACCGATGTAGCCAAGGCAATCGCCGCGGTTGCTGGTTACTTCAACATCAATTACGGTATCATTACCGAGCCGCTCTATCGACTCACAGGGAAGACCTAAATCAATTAGAATCTCGGCGACTTGCTCCGCGGAGTGCTCTATTTCGATATAATCACTTAGCCAGTTTAGCGAAACTCTCATAATGCTCGTGCCATTCCATTCTCCGTAGCAGCCCGCCGAAGGCGGGGCTACTGCGAAGGACGAAAAGAAAACAAAAGTTCAATTTTGTCAATAACATAACTGCCGGATGTGCCGCTGTCAACATCAGAACTGATATGCTGTAACAAAAAAACGGGTTTACCCCGTTATGGACTTGGCCATCCCTAACGGGAGAAATTCGCATATATGTACGGCGGGGCCACACCCCCCCCGCTCGCTATACTTTTTTCACCCCACCCACTCGCCGCCGCGTAGCTATGGCGAAGCGGGGAAAGGCGGAGCTTTCTTTCTAACGGGGTAAATTTTGGGCTTTCTAACTCTTTGGCTTTTCCTTATAATAATGCAAATTGACGGCATTCGATAATTCAAGGAGAGCTGTTATGACAAAGCACAATATTTCAGCCGTGATACTTGTTGCCTTAATCGCAGCTTTGCTGCTGGCCGGCTGTGTGGAACGTCATCTTACCATCAATACCGAGCCGCAGGGAGCGATGGTGTTCTTAAATGACGAGGAGATAGGCGAATCGCCGGTTACGGTCTCATTCGAATGGTACGGCGATTACAATGTCAGGATAAGCAAAGAGGGCTTTGAGACCTTAAAAACACATCGTAAATTAAAGGCCCCCTGGTACGATGAGTTTCCTTTTGACTTTTTTGCTATGCTGAATCCCAAAAGAACCGTCGATTCCTATCAATGGTC
>CAYSJK010000051.1:12547-13818 GCA_964431375.1 uncultured Pirellulales bacterium | reverse complement strand
GTATATCTGACGGGAAGAAAGGTCCATATAGTCACAGTAAATGATTACTTAGCCAAGCGAGATTCGGAATGGATGGGGCCAATCTATAAAGCTCTGGGTATGACCGTTGGTGCAATTCAGGCGGATATGGATACTGCAGGTGATGAGAGGAAAGCTCAGTATGCCTGCGATGTTACTTACGGGACGAATAACGAGTTCGGCTTCGATTATCTCCGCGATAATATGAAAATATCACTGGAGCAAATGGTGCAGGGCCAGCTGCAATACGCCATAATCGATGAGGTCGATTCGATTCTAATCGATGAAGCGAGAACGCCGCTGATTATATCAGGGCCGGCCTTCGATGACGTCAGCAGATATAAAAAGGCAGACGAGGTGGGAAGAAAACTGCTAAGCCTGCAAAGCAGCTACGACCACATCAAAAAACAAATCGATTCTGCTCAACGAACCATGGCCAACGCGCAGGGTGAATTATCAGAAGCAAAAAAGGAAAAAAACAACGAGCGAATTGAAAAGGCCCAGAAGGTAATAGAGAAAAGCCGGCAGGAAATTGCCGGCGCAGAGAACCACCTTGCAGGGGCCACAGAATATTACGAGGTTGAGTACGACAGAAAACAGGTGCATCTCACGCACGAAGGAGTAGGAGCAGCACAGGAAATTGCAGGTATAGGGTCGTTCTTTACGGGCTCAAATATGGAATGGCCGCATCTGCTGGAACAGAGTTTGCGCGCCCATGTGACCTTTGAAAGGGAAAAAGACTATGTCGTTATGGACGGCAAGGTCATTATCGTCGATGAATTTACAGGGCGACTAATGCACGGCAGGCAATGGTCCGACGGACTGCATCAGTCGGTCGAGGCAAAAGAAAACGTTACCGTAAAAGAGGAAACCCAAACTCTCGCAACCATCACCCTTCAGAATTTCTTCAAGCTCTATGACCAGATAGCAGGAATGACGGGTACGGCCGCTACCGAAGCAGAAGAGTTTATGAACATATATAACCTTGAAGTGGTTGTAATACCGACCAACGAACCCTGTATTAGGGAGGACCCTGACGACGAAATTTATAAAACGATGCGTGAGAAATCCAACGCCATAGTAGAAGAGATAAACAGGATTAGCGCCACGGGTCGGCCAGTGCTTGTTGGAACAGTAAGCGTGGAAAAAAACGAGTCCCTTTCAGAGGCGCTTACGAAAAGATACGGCCTTGAACACGAGCTACTCAACGCCAAACACCACGAGAGAGAGGCAGCGATAGTGGCCAAAGCCGG
>CAYSJK010000051.1:0-12447 GCA_964431375.1 uncultured Pirellulales bacterium | reverse complement strand
CACGAGGCCAGGAGAATCGATAACCAGCTTCGAGGCCGATGCGGCAGACAGGGTGACGCAGGGTCGAGCCAGTTCTTTTTAAGCTTCGATGACGACCTGATGAAATATTTTGCCTCCGAATTTACGGTTAAAGCACTTACAAAAATAGGCTGGCAGGAAGGTGAACCGATTTTCCATCCGTGGATAAGTAAAGGTATCGAAAGAGCACAAAAGAAAGTCGAAGAGAGAAACTTCGATATTCGCAAGAGCCTGCTCGAATATGATGAGGTTATGGATTATCAGCGGAAAGTCTTCTACTCGCGCAGAAAGCGGATAATCAGCAAAACAGGCCTTAAGGAAATGATAGATGAAATTATTGAATCGGTTATCGAAAAGGCATGTGTTGGTCGAAAGACAAATGGGTATGGTGATGGCACAAGTTCTGAACCCCTTCACCAGCAAAAACGGCCAATGCTCGACGATGATTATCGTTTTGTCTGTATCGCTAAATGGGCCGTAAAAGAATTCCGCCTTGAATTAAAGAAGAGTGATATCGTCGTTGATAACCCCGTAGACGAGATTATGGGAATCATTAAAAAACATGCCATGAGCATGTCTGGTACAACCCAAACAAAGGACCTCCGGCGAATTATCGAAGTTCTTTGCGACATCACAGACCTTCGCAAAAAAGCTGAGGAAATCGAGAAAATCGTGGAGCAATCTGCAAAAAAGATTGCTGACGTTATTGAGACCTCAGAAATTGAAGCGATCGAGAAAGACCTATCCAACTTAAGCAAGGTTGACCTAAAAACCGAAGAGATTAACACGCTTATCAAACGGCACATAAGTAACATAGCCGGCTTCACCAAAGCCAGAGAAATTGAGGCAATTATGGGGGAGTGGTGCTCCAAGGACGTTGTTGGCGATGTTAAGCCAGACGAAATTGAAGCGATTATTGGTGCTCTGGAGAAGAATATTACCGTTGGACTCACACCAGAAAATATCGAGGCTACTGTCGAAGCCCATATCAAGAAATCTGCTGTTCACGTTCACGTCGCGATCGAAGAGGTTACGCTAATTATCAAACCCTTCGTGGAGGCCATTGTGAGCCACCTCAGAGAAAAAGATATTGGTATAGTTGTCAAAACGCGTGCTATGGACATAGCCAATGCTGTCAGGGCGAAGGAAATCGAAGGAATCATCAAATACTTATGTCAGCACATTGCAAATGCCATTGCAGCAAAGAATATCGAAGCGGTTATCAGAGACTTGGCCAAGGGTATCGGTGGTGACCTTAAAGCAGAGGAGCTTGGAAAATTAATAAGGCAGAAGGCAAAAGATAATGCAAACAATAATATATCGCTTTCCATCGGTGAGTACTTAGAAGACTACAGTGACCGGCGAAGCTGGGACATTGCAGGTTTGTGCAAGTGGGCGATGAGTGCGTTTAGCGTCAACTTAAGTCCAGGCAAGGTCAAAGACCAGTCGCCGGAGGAGATTGAAGAACAATTAGAATCGGCCGCTGCGGAGCAAATCGATAAAAAAGACTGCTCTCAGCTGAACGATTTTTTGAAAGAGGATTTTGCTATTCGTACGTTTGCCGAATGGGCGCGAGCCAAGTTCGATATAAAATTAGACATCGAACAGCTAAAAGATCTCAATGCTTCTGAAACTCGAAAGCTTGTTACCAAAAAGACCAGTGCTAAATATAAACGAAGAGAGATAGAGTACCCTGTTGAATTTGCGATGAATATGGTCTATGGGCCTGAAGGAGCCAACATATACGCATTCGAGGCACTGGCGGACTGGGCAAATAAGAAATATAAAGCTGGGCTAACAGTCGAACATCTGCAAAACACCAACCCTCGACAGATGCATAAACAACTGCTGGAACTGAGCGAAAGTTATAACAACGGTGAATTAGACAGGGAACTCTCGGATAAGGTTTCCAATTTGGAAATTCCCGAATTAGTAAAATGGGCCAATGAAAGATTCGACACTTCTCTTACCGAAGAAGACCTCGGTATCGGGCCGGAACTTAAAGAAAAACTGTATGAACGGGCGAGAGAATTTTTACGAAGGGAACTTAGCGACCTCGAAAAATATGTATTAATACAGGTCTACGACGGTGCCTGGAAGGACCATCTCTATACTATGGACCATTTGAAAAGTAGTATCTGGACGCGCTCATTCGCTGAAAAAGACCCGAAGACCGAATATAAGCGCGAGGGCTTCAAGATGTTCGAAGAGATGCTCGATGCGATTGAGGACCGTGTTTCGGATATTATCTTCAAGGTTCGTTTAGAGGCCGGGACGCGAGCGAGAAGCGTCTGGAGAGTAAGCCAAATGGCACACGATGAGGTTGGTCAGTTTGCAATGGCCGAGCGCCAGCGAGCTGCGGCCCAGGCGCCACAGGGTGAACCAAAAGTAAAGCAGATTCGGCTGGAAAAACCCAAGGTCGGACGAAATGACCCCTGCCCCTGCGGCAGTGGGAAAAAGTACAAAAAATGCTGTGGAAAAAGTGTGTAATCCCGCACCTATTTTGAGATTTGACATTTGTAAAAAACACGGCCAGGATGGCCGTGCTACAAAAGAAAACATCGAGCAACTTGCGCTACCCGATGCTTTCCGGAGGGGAGAAAAAATATTATTCAGTTTTATTGTTTTATCGGCAACAGAATAATGCCACTTTAGCTGCTTACTAATATTTACGCTATTACGAGGTAAAGGTTCGATAAACATCAAAGGCGAAGTGTTAATTAATGTAAGCCTATGTTCCTACAGGCAGTTATGCGAGTTTACAGGCCCCGCTTTTTGGTAAGCCATCTAAAGCGGAATATATCGCGAATCTTTTCGGTAAACCTGACTCCCAAACGCTGCGTACTGGTTTTGAATTCAGCCCGTTTGAAATCATCGGCCGAAGGCTTAATTTTTGATTTGCCAAATAGAGAAAAAAAACCAGCAATAAAAGAAACAAATGGATTTTTTTTCGGGAGTTCTTCCATTTATTTTATCGCCCATAACTCGTAACACGAAATATGTTCTATCTTTGCATAGCCAGTTTTACGCTATCTAACAGTTCCCGGCCGGTTCTGCTCTGGTATATAGATTTTGTGAATAACTGATGCCTCTCTAAAATTTGCGGCTTATGGTCATAATATCTCTGTACGGCAGCGGTGCCGCCTTCAGTGGCGCCTATTGTTTTGTACTGGCCGTCTAATACCCAGGAGCTGACCTCATCATCGTACTCAGCAGGATAAATAAGAGCGATAACGAATTTTTCTTCGCTATACTTGGCAAGATGTACCTTTGCGCGGCAAGGTGGAGCAGTTTTAACCGCTAAATTAACAAGCTGCCTGAAATCTCTATTGGAAGATTCGAGGTCAGCCGAGTAAAAGAACATACCCGCTTCGAGCTGGAATGTCTGGGCGGTGATGCCTTTTAGTTCGAGCCGCCCGTCGGGCCAGGCCTTGTGGATTTTATATACCTTTCCGTCCCTGTACTTTTCACTTTCCAGAAGCTCGGCCACTTCTTCAGCGGTAAAGCCGACGGCGGAGTGGTCACCGAAATCGAAGATATACAGGCCGACATATTTATCCGGTTTTTGTAAAGCTGGCAGTTTCATAGCAATATATTATAAACACGGATATCAAGGATTGCACGTATTTTTTGGGTACAGAAAAATTCAAATCCTGATATAATTACCGGTAAATTTAAGATTATGGGTAAACGGGAGATAGTAAAATGCACAGATTTATCAATAAGAAACTAATTGCGTTTTATATTGTATCTTTGTTATTACTGACAACATCCTGTGCTCCGACACTAATGGACAGAGTTAAAGCATTTGAGGAAGCTGCCAACAGCAAGGATGTTGAAAAATTAATGTCATTTTATGCAGATGACGTTAGATTTGAGATAGTCGGAACACCGATGGTCATAGAAGGTAAAGAAAATTTGCGTAAACCCATTGAAGAGCAGTTCATTCTAAATGTCAACCTGGCTTTCACAGATATCAAAGTTAATGGAAACACAGCAACTTATAAGGTCAAAGAGCAAAACGATATGCTCAAAGCGGCAGGGATAGATGCGATACATTATGAATATGACCAAATTACCTTCGAAGACGGATTAATAATAGAAGAAAGAGCAAAGCCCACAGAGGAAAGCATGAGGATTATGGGCAAGTTTCGGGAGTCCTTTGAAAAATGGGCATCCGAAAAAGGAACGGAAGAATGGGCCAAATTGAAAGCTGAGGGTGTTACCGAAGAAAATGTCGATAAATGGCTGGCTATGACACGCCAGTGGCGAGAAGAAACGAGGAAAGGGCAGAAATAGGCTTTAACGTCTACTTTTTCACCTTTAGTTTTGCGAAATTTCTTTTTCCGAGCTGGATGACCATACCATCAGCCGGTGTGATTTGCTCATTTGGGTCGGAGATTTTTCGGCTGTCAATAGTGCAGCCGCCCTGCTTTATCATTCTCTTTGCTTCACTGCCGGATGATACGAATTTGCAATGAAGTAAAAGCTTGCTTGCCATAATTGGTTCAGGCGATATTTCAATCTCTGATATTTCACTTGGAAGTTGTTTTTGTGCAAATACTCTATCAAACTCAGTTGCTGTAATATCAGAAATCGTCATTGAGACTGCCCCTGATTTCTTGTCCCATACAGATTCTACAGCACTCTCAGTAGTTTCACCATGAAATTGTTCTACAATCATCTTAGCTAGCTGCACCTTCGCCTCTTTCGGATGAGTTTTGCCCGGATTTACAAGCTCAGCTATTTTTTCGGCTGGAAGGTCAGTTAAAAGCGTAAAGTAATTTTCCATCATATCATCGGAGATACTCATTACCTTGCCAAACATATCGTTCGGCTGGTCAGTTACGCCAATGTAATTACCCTTGGATTTACTCATTTTCTCTTTGCCGTCCAGTCCGACGAGGATGGGCATTGTGATTACGACCTGTGGCTTTTGACCATACGCTTTTTGAATATCTCTGCCAACAAGGTTATTAAAGGTCTGGTCGGTACCGCCCAATTCGACATCGCTTTTTACAACAACCGAATCGTAGCCCTGCATAAGCGGATATAGAAATTCATGTGCATAGACATCTTCATCAGCTTGTAGACGTAATTTAAAGCTACTTCTCTGAAGCATTTGCGCAACTGTCTTTTTTGCTGTCAAATGAATCAATTCAATTAAAGTCAGCTTTTCAAACCATTCGCTGTTATATCTGATTTCGAGCTTGTTCTCCGAGGTATCGAGGATTTTTCCCGCCTGGTTAAAATAAGTTTTTGCGTTCTCTTCGATTTGCTGCGAGGAGAGCATCGGTCGTGTTGTGTCTTGTCCGGAAGGGTCACCGATACGGGCAGTATAATCACCGATTATAAGAATGGCCTTGTGGCCGAGGTCCTGGAACTGCCTCATCTTTCGCAGAACGACCGTGTGGCCAAGGTGGATATCCGGGGAGGTCGGATCCAGGCCGAGCTTGATACGCAGGTGCCTTTTGGCTTTGGCAGCCTCGGTAAGTTTGTCAGCAAGCTCCTGCCCGGTAAAAATCTCCACCGTGCCGCGTTTTAATATTTCAATCTGTTTTGCAACCGTCTCTGCCATAGGCTGTTCCTGTTAAATAAGCAGATTTAATTATAAGGCATAGACAAAAATAATCAACAATCACTATGGAATCAATATTCTGACCAGAGATTTTGCACAGGAGCTACTTTTTGAGCTTATTTTTCTGTATTGATAATAACACGATAATTGCATACACAATAAAAGCCGGGACAAAAAAGGCAAGACATATAGCTTCTACCTGCTGCTTGCTTATCAATCGATATAGTGGTGTTATGCCGCTCGGCCAAAACAGTCGCACGTCCCTATGATAAAACGCATCAATTACAATGTGAAACCAAATTCCAAGAATGCCGGAGATGAGCATTTTTAAAAAGGAGGTATCATATTGCAGTCGTAGAAAGAGCATTATTTTTTTGAAAAAATGCCGAAGCGGATATGCAGCAATGCCCCAGAGCGCCCCTATTGCAGCTCCAATCAGAAGAGTATGGGTATGACGGTGCATCGGCCAGCGGTTATAAAGCAAAACCTCGATATCAACAACCACATTTGCGAGGACAAATACGGGGATGTCGAGCCACTTTCGGAAAATCAATCCTACAAAACCACTCGGGCCAAAATGATAGGGTGTAAAAGGCATTAGACTATACTTCGAAAGAATATAATTGCTAAGTACCGGTTAAGTATTCTTCTTTTTGCAGGTAGTTTTGGACGTAGTCTTTGATAGCGTCTTCAAGGGATGTGGTTTGGTTTTCGTAGCCGGCATTGCGAAGTTTGTTAATGTCGGCCTGTGTGAAGTACTGGTATTGATTGCGGATTGAATCGGGCATATCGATATATTCAATATTTAACTTTTTGCCCATCGCGTCAAAGACCGAGCTTACCAAATCGTTCCAGGTTCGGGCTTTTCCGGTGCCGATATTGAAGAGCCCCCCTGCTTTCGGATTATCGAGGAAAAACAGCGTCATATCCACCGCATCTTTGACGTAAATGAAATCTCGTAACTGCTCGCCATCTTTGTATTCGGGCCTGTGTGATTTGAAGAGCCGAACTTTGCCGGTGACATTTATCTGCTCAAATGCCTTAATCACAAAGCTTCGCATCTCTTGCTTGTGATATTCATTCGGGCCGAAGACGTTGAAGTATTTCAGGCCTACAATGTTTTTCAACAGTCCCGCCCTCTTGGCCCAGAGGTCAAAAAGCTGCTTGGAATAGCCATATATATTCAAGGGCCTCAGGTCTTCAATTTTCCCCTCGTCGTCGCTAAATCCGGCGGAGCCATCGCCATAAGTAGCGGCACTGGAGGCATAGATAAAGCGAATACCCACAGAAGTCGCCCATTGGGCCAGGAGCTTGCTGTACTCGTAGTTGTTTTTTATAAGATATGATGCGTCTGTCTCAGTGGTGCTTGTGGCGGCACCAAGGTGAAACACCGCCTCAATATCGCCGGTGAGCCGATTTTCGATAACCATTTCGAGAAAGTCGTCCTTCTCCACATAATCGGCGAAAGAGAGACTTCGCAGATTCTTCCACTTATGGCTTGCTGCCAAATCATCGACAACAAGAATATCAGTAATTTTTCTTTTGTTCAATGCAGCAATCAAAGCTGAACCAATAAAACCCGCTCCGCCAGTAACAATGAACATTTTACAAACCCTTAAGATTCAAATCCCGCTTAAAATACTGGAATTTCTACTGTTTCAGCCCTATTAAGGTCGAGTTTGGCAGAAACGACAAACTAAGATGAATCCTATCGCAAAACAGCAGCGATGTCAAATATTTGGCTTTTTTGTGCGCATAAAAAAACCGCTCAAAAGTGAGCGGTCCAAAACTGTCATTGCACTTAGCACAAAGCGATATAGCTGGCAATTGCAAGAATCAATAGCCGCTTTTTGTTAAAAATAAATGGAATCCAGGTTTCGTAATAAAATTTACTCATCACCCATCTCAAAAACAAAACCGATGTAATGATTTTAATTTATTATGAAGATATTTTATCCGAAACGGGGACAAAAATCAAGGGAAAAACGCCCATATAGATTGTAACTATTTAATATTAAAGCGTTTATGGATTTACGAACTGCAAAATTTTTTTGCCCGTTCTTAGCTCATAAATTGTTGGTTGATTGTCGATTTTACCACGTACTTTTAGATTAGCTTTGTGCCGCAAATCATCAGCACTGCAGGTAAAGAAATCCAGAAAAGTCAATATTTGCAAGATGGTTGACAAGGCCGCTCAATTCGAGTTATATTATCTCTCGACAAATAAAAAAGGAGACAAAAATGACTGAATATACGCAATATATTTTGGCATGGACACCCGGCTGGATGGAGATAACGGTTATTCTTGTGGTTGCTTTGCTGATATTCGGCAGACGACTGCCGGAAATCGCTCGCAATATAGGCAAGAGCTTGACCGAATTCAAAAAAGGTGTGCATGAGGCTGAAGAGACCAAGGATGAGGTGGTCGGCGAGGCCAGGAAAATTAAAGACAAGATAGTTGACGAAGCCAAGGACGCGGCCGGTCTGAACGAAGATGAGTCTAAAAGCTCTGACTGATTGTTGATAAAGACACACCCCCCAAGCTCAATTATCAATAATCGTTAATCAATTTACAAAATGAGCGATACCAAAAAGAAAGATTCCAGGGCGAAAACCGCCAAGAACAAATATAACCCCACAACAAGCACTATGAGTCTTGGGGACCATCTTGAGGAATTACGAATGCGTTTGTTATTCGCGCTCGGTGGCCTTTTGCTTGCGGTTATTATATGTCTGATTCCCTTTTTCTTTAATTATATAAAAAAGTTCATTTATTACCCTCATGATAAGGTTATGCCGGGGCTTTCATTGATTGTACTTGCGCCGGCTGACCCTTTTATCGTATATATGAAGATAGCTTTGATTGCAGGGTTGATAATATCATCGCCCTGGATATTCTATCAGCTTTGGATGTTTGTTGTTGCCGGTTTGTACCCGCGTGAAAGACAATATATACACCTTGCAGTACCGTTTTCAGCGGCGTTATTTATCACGGGTGCCATGTTTTTTCTCTATATCGTAGCCCCAATATCACTTCGTTTTTTTCTGCAGTTCGGCCAATTCATTGACGTTACTCCAAGCTGGACCCTACAAAAATATATATCCTTTGTAACCGTGCTTATGCTTGTGTTCGGGATTGGCTTTCAGACACCAATAGCCATATTCTTTTTGAACAGAACGGGATTAGTATCAATCCAGGCACTACGCAGGTCAAGAAAATATGTGCTTCTACTTATCGTTATAATAGCTGCTATTGCCACTCCGCCTGATGTGGTCTCGCAAATAACACTTGCGATACCGCTTTATCTGCTTTTCGAATTAGGAATACTACTAAGTTACCTTTCCGGCCTGAAGAAAAGTTCACAGAACAAGTAGTATTAACTGAGATTTCCCTATTTAAACGGTTAAAAAACATAATTTTCTCCGTACGACATCCCACAACAAAAAGTTGAAGCAGGCGTAGAGGCAATGGGGGTGAAATTGGCTTTGTTTAGGTTTGTTTGGGTTTGTTTTTGTTGGCATTGTTCATGGTTATTTGTTCGTAGTTTATTGTTTTAACAGAAGTTATGTTCATTTGGGCGTTTTTGAAATTGGCTTTGGGATTTTTGGTCCAAAAATCGATGTTCATTTTCAGAACCCTTTGATTAAACAATACTTACATTCATCTAATTTTCCACCAAATTGGCTTTGGGATTTTTGGGCTAAAACTGGGGGTGCGTTTTCATAACCCTTTGATTTACCATAACTTATGTTCGCTCGATTTTTGATAAAATTGGGTTTGTTTTGCATAAAAAGGTCATTTTGATTGACCATATTTCAACCACGGATTACGCGGATTTACACGGATTATAGCCACAAAGGCGCTAAGGCACGAATCATTTTTAGCCACAGAGGCCGCAGAGAACGCAGAGATTGAGCCAGCATAACGTCTTCGGCCTAAACTTTTTACTGATGCAAGCATCGACATAAGTTTTGGCCTCAGCCGCCAAGCAGTTTGGAACTGCTTACTTGTACCAAGTATGCCGGCTCTTTTCATATAGCTCGCTAGTCCTTTGTATAAATGCACTTATGAGTCAATTTAATTGGTTATTCTGGAATAGCTGTTCCGTAAGACTTGCGGCTCGCCGCTATCGTGTGCTGCCTGAGCACATTCGGTATTATACCAGATATGGCCTATTTTTCAAGCAAAATCGGCATTATTTATAAAAAATTTTTACCACGAATACACACTAATTGACAATAAAGTTTAATTGCGGAGTAAATTCTGGAGCCCGTTAGAAATGGGACGCCAGCCCCGTTAGAAGCTCGCACTGACGGTGCGGCAGTCGCCGGAGGCGACTTACTTCTAACCGGGCCAGAGGTGTCTGCCTTGTTCTCGGCGGGCCCCGTTAGAAGTAAAGTCTTGCAGACTTCTAACCGGGCGGGGATTTCTAACGGGCTGGAGAGAATCCGAAGCGATTAAACGGGGAAAGGGCGTTTTTCGCCCATTTACAATGGCTCAATGCAACCTTACAATACCACGATGTAAGCCTGCAACGCCTTGATGTAAGCTTACAATTCGACGATGTAAAGCTGCAATTTGCCGATGTAACGTAACAGCACTGCAGTGTAAAAACCAACATCGCAGACTTAACCGAACTTGACAAGCAGCCCTTTCCTAATCAGATTTCCACTGATCTATGTGGGTGTTAGCACGTATTTCGCGTTCTTCAAGATGCGTTAAAGCATAGAGCGCATGTTTTGCGTCCTGTTTGACAGCCGCTTCTGATAAATCGAACTCGGGACAGCAGAACCCAATGAATTCCTTAATGAGGGGAATGTCGTCTCTATCACCGATGAACCCAATGGCCCGTATAGCATAAGGGAGCGCATTTAACATCTGCTTTTGCTTACCTTTCTCAAGGATTACACGAAGGCGTGGGAGTATACTATTCGCCTGATTCCAGTAGAACGCTCTAGCAATCGCAATGTATATTACTTCGTAGGCGTCAAAAAACGTGATCTCATCATCACCCAATAATTCTATCCGCGTAGGCCAGAGCTGCATCATTATATTCTTCTCAAGGAAACTACAAAGTGGCTCGACCACGTTTGGGGACCTGATGTAGCAAAGAGCTATCGCGAAGTGGAGTTTCCTTCCGGGATGATCGTCTGGATTGCCCTCCAAGCCATGAGCGAGTGCCTGGACAACTTCATCGCCCCGGATGATAACGTCTGTCAGTTCGTTTGGCCAACTGGCCTCGGGTTTTGTGGCCGTTGGCAATGAAATCAAGACATGAAACAGATGGTTTGACACCCGTTCGTCAGCGGGGAATAAATCACCTATAGCCTCCAGTTTGCGTATAGCTTCAGCAGGTGGTGCGAGCCGATGATTGTAGTCGGTGTGCCCAGCAACCTCTTCTTGAGGGGCCGAAGAAAGGCGGAGGCAATCGCCACATACAGTTACATATTTCCCACCATCTTCGCTTGGCATAACGTGCTTGTCGGAACTGAAGAACCCTAATCGCTTTCCGCACCTGTCACAATGTGCCATTTCTTATCTCCATCAATGAGAATCCAAATCACAACTCTTATAGTTTATCTTACCACATAAATGGTTTCTTAACTCTGGATTGTCTTCTTCAGTTTCTCAGCTTCCATGATGCGTTCCTCGAGAAGTTCGTCCATGAGGCACCCGTTAGCTGTGAACTTATCGAAAGAGTCCGTGGAATTTAGCTGACCAATTATCCTCGCTGCAGATTGAGGGTTCTCTATATTTATATATGAATCATATGATACTCCAAGCTCTGAGGGGTCAGGCTCGGTCAGTTGAAGTTGAAGGTCGATGTCTCTAGGACTCAGCCTTATCATCGCATCAGCTCGATTCTTGAGGTCTCGAACCTTGACGATGTCTGAGTAGTGCGAACACATATCACGCACAAGTGCAGCCTGAGCATACTGACAAGCCTTGAGAATAACTCTCTTGGGACTCTCCACCATCGGCGTCAGATTCTGACGCTTGTCAATGAATAGCTGATAATAGTAGTCCTCGTCGAGTTGCAGTAGCAGTTTGCGAAGATGCATGTGAGAATCATAATTCAGGAACTTCAAGAGGACAACGGATACCGCCATGTGGTAGCTGTTATATGCATTGTCTATGGTAACATTTGTCCATTCTGTGGGATTCATTGGTCATCCCTACTTTCCGATTCTCTGCCTGACTATTTTTTATATGGTTTCCATTCAATCTTTTATCCTATTATGTCAACAAACTCCATCTTCTCTGTGATGTCTGTGGCTTAATTTAACCATTCACCAATTACCAATCACCATCTCCAAACCTGTGCTATCTGTGAAATCTGTGGTTTTATTATTATATTACCACCATCACCGTGTTGCTGGCTTGTCCTTCGCCAGCCTTGTTTACGGCGATGATGCGGTATTCGAGTTCTTTCCCCTTCGCCTGTTCTCCTAGGGAGTCCTCCGTAAGGAGTCCCAAGGACTTAGGACGACTAATTGTGGCTATTTTACTTAACATCCCTGAAATAAACAACTCATATCATTTTCTTCAATCGTGTCTCAAAAGTCAGCGTGGGGTAATGACCCCACCCTACTAAACTTAATATGCTACAACTCACGCTTCATTTATGGCAGCTCACGCTTCATCTGCGACATGTTAAGTGTCTCAAAAGTCAGCGTGGGGTAATGACCCCACCCTACTAAACTAAAAAGGGCACCACCAAATCCTGTTTGTCCGATAATAACATATAAAGACCGTTAAAACAAGCAAAACACGCTTCATTTGTGGCAGAACACGCTTCATCTGCGACATATTAAGCCTTATTTACCCTGTTAGAGTTTTCCCAAATAAC
>CAYSJK010000050.1:0-14175 GCA_964431375.1 uncultured Pirellulales bacterium | reverse complement strand
ATTTGATTATCGTGGGTCACGTCAAAGACGGGATAGAAATGGCCAAGGAATACGGTTTGCCAAGCGTGCTTTGGCAATTTATCGAAGCGCACCACGGCACGACATTGGTTGAACATTTTTACAATGAGGCCAAAAAACAGAAAACAAAAAATGCAAAGCAAAAAATAGTTGAAATACCTTCTGAAAGTGAATTTAGATATCCAGGCCCAAAGCCCCAAACAAAAGAAGCTGCCATTGTGCTTTTGGCTGACACCGTGGAAGGTGCGGTCAGGAGTCTGCCGGAAGTAACACCTACGAGAATAGAAGCGGTCGTGCACAATATGGCTATGAAGCGTCTGCAGGACGGTCAATTTGATGAGTGTGACCTCTCTCTTCGCGAGTTAAGTCAGATAGAGGCAAGTATATCTAAAACCCTTGCTGCACACTATCATAGCCGAATCGCATATCCGAAAGCGCCGGATGTTCCAGAGGACGCACAATCCCCACAAGGGCAAACCGGGCAAAAAGTCGATTAACAATTATGGAAGCTGCTAAACAACAGCCAGAGACAATCGTTCAAATAGCCAAAAGTTTCAAAGGAATAGAGTTGTCTCTGCCTAAGCTTAAAAAGCTGGTTGATACCATCTGTAATTGTTTTAACTTTAGCAAAGGTATGGATACGATAGTCAGCATCGCAGTAGTTGACGACGCCGAAATACGCAAGGTAAACAAAAAATTTCTAAATCGCAATGGTTCTACTGACGTTATAAGCTTTGATTTATCAGAGGAGAAAAATCAAAAATTATTTGAGCTCGTCGTTAACGGAGAGATGGCTGTTAGAGAAGCAAAGCAGCGGGGCCATTCAGGCGAAGCGGAATTGGCACTTTACATAACACATGGATTATTGCACAACCTTGGTTTCGATGATTCCACGCAAAGACAGGCAAAAAAGATGCATGATATGGAAGATAAAATTTTGCAACAACTTGGTTATGGTTCGATATATAATAAAAATGCAGGTGGTTAACAGAACAAGAGTAGAAAACAGAGCCGTGTTGAGCTCTTTGGACTCGCAACGGCATACTGGTTAAATGAAAGGATATTATAAATGGGCATCGGCTGGATAGTGTTGCTGATTTGTATTCTTACCGGCGGTGTACTTTTCTTTTCCGCCAATACCATGGCCCTACGGACATTCTCCCACGTCAAACTGCAGGAAGCATTTAAGGCAGCAAACAAAAAAACGAATCCGGATGAGCTTACCGACGGCTTAGTCGAAAATACTGAAAAATTGATTTTGACCTGTTCTTTGTACCGGCTGATTTTTAACGCATGTATATTGCTGTTATTGGTCATACTCCTCGTAAAGCTGCGTCCGGCCGGCTCCCAACTCAGCAATTTTCTATTTACATTTATTATTGCGATAGTGATATTTTCTCTATTCGGTCTGGCAATCCCCCATGCCTGGGCCAAGTATGCAGGTGAGAAAATCCTGAGCCGAACATACAAACTATTAATGTTTTTTGCGGTTATTGCCTCACCAGTACTTTACATCTGGAAATTCACTGACGGCCTTGTCAAGCGCCTGGCCGGCGTAGCAGAAACGACACCTGAAGAGCAACAGGAAGAGAAACAGGAAGAATTTTTGACCGGTCTTGAGCAGCACAGGACCGAAGGAGTTCTCGATGAGGAACAGCAGCAGATGATTGAAAATGTGCTGGAGCTAAGCGAAACCACAGCAGATGAAATAATGACTCCAAGAACAGATATAGTAGCGGTCGAAGTCCACTCTGATTTGCAAACGGTTTTGAAAACTATCACTACCGCAGGGCATACCCGTGTGCCGGTATATGAAGAAAATATAGATAATATAGTCGGCTTGATTTATGCCAAAGACCTGCTGAGCGAAATAGGTAAAACGAGTTCAGATTTTAAGCTGCGCGACAAGATGAGAGAGGCCTATTTCGTTCCTGAAACAAAACCTCTAAGGATTTTGCTGCACGAGTTCCAAAATCAAAAGCAGCATATAGCCATCGTGCTCGATGAATATGGCGGAACAGCCGGAGTTGTTACTTTGGAGGATATTCTCGAAGAACTCGTCGGTGAAATAACGGATGAATACGAAGAATTCCTGCCGGAACCGGTTAGAGAGATAGACCGGAATACCATCGACGTCGATGCGAGGACATACGTCGACGATTTAAACGACAGCTTCGAATTGAATCTGCCCGAAGACGAAGATTACGATACCATCGGCGGTTTTGTCTTCTCGCGCCTCGGCTATATTCCCAAAACCGGTGAGAGTCTTGATTATGAAAATCTGAAATTTACCATTAGCTCCGCCGAAGCCAGAAAAATAAAACGCATCAGAATCCAGAAGCATGGACAAGCAAACGAGTGAACACACATACGCTAAAGAATGTTGACTAAAGACACAGCTATTTGTATACGCGCTACAGATTTCTCCGAAACATCCCAGATTGTAACATTTTTTACCAGAGCAAGCGGCAAAATCAGTGCCATAGCCAAAGGCTCGAAACGGCCCAAATCGGCATTTGACGGGCCTATCGAAGTATTTGCGCACGGGAAAATCGTCTTCTCAGATTCAAACAAAGAAAAACTCGCAACACTGACCGAATTCCAACAGCAGCCGGGCTTTGCAAACTTGAACAGCAGTCTTTTTGTCCTGCATTGCTGTCTTTTTGCTATGGAACTGCTAAATAGTCTGACAAATGATTACGACCCACATCCGCAACTCTTTAATAGTTTTCAGCAATATTTAAAGAATACCGACGAGAGACGAGGGACGAGGGACGAGAGACGAAATGCTCTGGTGTTGCTGATACTGTTTCAGTTGTCTTTGCTCAAAGAGGTCGGCCTAATACCAATTTTGGATTACTGCGTAAATTGCAAAACGAGTCACGGGTCACGGGCGACCCAGGCTTCGCCTTCGGCTACGCCGTGGCAGGCGAGCGACGAAGTTTATTTCAGTAGTTCCGCTAACGGCCTTATTTGCAGAGATTGTGAAGCGAGCTTTCCTGACAAAATTAAATTAACTAAAAATGCAGCAGACTGCCTGAGCGATTTGAAATTGATTGTTAGTGCTGATGAAAAAACTCTAAGAGAAATCGAGAAGGTTTTAATTCACCACTTCACCGAAATCCTTCACCGCCCGCCCAAAATGGCAAAATATATTTAGATACAGATTCCTTCGACAAGCTCAGGACATGGTAACACAGATTTACCCCGTTAGATAGTAAACATCTAACGGGGTTTACACAGTTAAGCCAGCCACGAAAAGGCACAGAAAATTAATCGCGGATTACGCGGATGCTGCGGATTAAGGACAAAAAACGAGTTTAATTAGCCGTAAAGCAAATTTAATTAGCCGTAAATCAAATTTGATTAACCGAAAATCAAATTGAGTTAGCCACAAATCAAACTGGTTTTGCGATGGAGTGAACTTACTTAGCGACAAATCAAGTTTACTTTATGACAAAGTAAATTGACTTTATGGCATTGCAAGCCGATTTTGGACTGAAAACGAACTTTTTGCTCCATTTAGGCCTGTTTTTGACCGATATAGAATATCGGAAAAATCTTATCAAGGATGGGGGCAATTTCAATATAGAAAATTGCGAGGATTGAAAATGATACGGAAAAAACAAATATTATCTAAGGCGTACAGTCTTTGTGGAGATGTCGCACGTAAAATATTCGAGTTACCAAACGGCGGAGCAATTAAGTTTATGGACGACTACGAACTTTGGATTTCAGCAAATAAGGATTCGCTACCAACCTATTTTTGGGAAAGATGGGAGCAAGTTCATAAAGGTTTAGGCAGCAGTATTCAGAAAGATAAACAGCGGAAGGAAATGCCTGAAGGACATGAGAAAAACAAACTTGCAAATGAAATTACTGAACTCCGCATGTCTTTCAGGAAGCTTCTTTTAAACACCGCAACTTTAATAAAGCAAGAGTTAGATTCCTTGCAAGACCAAACAGATATAGAGAGCCTGTAGAGTAACATAAATATAGAGAGGACAGTAAATGAAATATGTTATAGCAGTGTTAGCATGTGTTGGAGTATTTATTGCCTACGTTCTAATTGGAGCTGCTGTTTTTGGATGGCAACATGGAGGTGGTTTAATTCCAATGATGATTCTTTTTGCAATAGTAGGTGCAGTATGGCGAAAGATAACAAAAAGCAAAACAAGTAAGAATACGAGCAATGCTGGTTGTGTAGAAAAAGCAAATTCTGAATCTGATTCATCAGCTATAACTTATGAAACTGATACGCCAGAAAATAGTGACGAAGATAACGGGATAAAAACGCCAGAAATACAGACTGCTTTTCAAGTCGAACCGAAGATAAAAGCATCCGATGGGAAAAAACCAAGCATTGCTGCTGAACAAGCTGATATGGTAAAAATGACTCAGAGCGAAGAAACAAAAAACTGCTCTATAAATCACCAAGAAGCACCAGTAAAAGATGAAGAATATGTGAAATGGTTTTCGCTTGCTTTGCTCATTATTGTACTTATTGCCATAATCGTTGTACGTTTTGTAGAAACTCCAGAAGCTACAAGAGCTGTCACTAGTGTTGAGTCTTTAAGCAAGATGGTTTCTTCTGTGCCAAAACGAGACCTATCAACACCATCAAATCGGATTGTGGGGCACTGGGTGAATATTGATAATGGCGGTGAAATCTATTATAGCCCTATAGACCGGTCACTTGGAATCGGGACGTTTAGGCTCAAGAATTTTGGAGGTTCTGTTGGCCCTCCTATTCGATTCAAAATTGTCTTTGAGGAGTATTCGGGCAAAAGTCTCATTATCAGAATATTTAATAAGGCCATTGATGAGTTGGGAGCAAAGATAGGTATAATGGTAACACAGTCAGATGTTGAGCTTTGCATATCCAAAGATGGTCAGTCAATGACAGAGGAATATACATTAAACGGGAGTCCAATTTTTGGTGTATATCGTTATGTTGATGATAAAACTATTCCATAAGCAAGAGCTTTTCTAATCTTACGTGCGTAAATAAGTATGTGTGTGAATAAGCCGAACCCATCACGCTTTTGCTGCTCGGCTTTGGTACGGTGGTGCTGAGAAAAAGACGTATCTCGTGAATCGATAAGCGTATCTCGCAGTTCTGCGAAATCTGTGGCTATACAAGCAAATCTACTGCTCGGTTTTCTCAAACAATTCCGGCTGTTTTGAGTTGCTTTTCTTTTTGTGGTATTTTAGGTTTAGGTGTTCGCAGGCGGATTTGGTGATTTCCCGGCCTCGTTTTGTTCGGCGAAGAAAACCTATTTGCAGAAGATACGGCTCCACTATGTCCTCCAGCGTGTCCCTTTCTTCGCCGAGCGTAGCTGCGATTGCATCAATGCCGGCAGGGCCGCCATCATAGGTATTTACCAATGCACGCAAAAAAGCTCTATCCAGCTCATCCAAGCCTAACGTGTCAATCTGTTCCATCTTTAGTGCGTTTTCGACAATTTCAGTACTAAGTATCCCTCTGCCTTTCACCTGTGCATAGTCACGGACCCGCTTTAATAGTCTGTTTGTAACTCGGGGCGTTCCGCGTGACCTCGCTGCGATTAGTTCCAGTGTGGCGTCTTCGCACTGCAGGTCTAACAGGTTCGCTGACCTTTCCAGGATGGCCGTCAGCTCTTCGCTGTTATAAAAATCCAGATGATACAGCATTCCAAATCGGCTGCGAAGCGGAGCGCTCAATAATCCTGCCCGTGTCGTTGCACCAATCAAAGTAAATCGTTTTAGCGGGAAATTTATTGTCTTTGCGTGCAGGCCGCTGTCAACGGTAAAATCTACCTTAAACTCTTCCATAGCCGGATAAATAAACTCTTCAACCGGCGTGCTGAGACGATGCACCTCGTCGATAAAAAGCACATCGCCGGTATTTATATTGCTCAAGAGACCCATCACATCACCCTGCTTTGTCAAGGCCGGCCCCGATGAGCAACGAATCCTGGCTCGCATTTCGTTCGCTACGACATTAGCCAACGTCGTTTTGCCGAGACCGGGCGGGCCGTAGAACAAGATATGCTCCAGTGGTTCGCCTCTTTGCCTGGCAGCGGTTATGGCAATAGCGAGTTTTTCCTTAACATTGCACTGGCCTATACATTCTTCCAAATATTTTGGCCGAAGCGCAACATTGAAACTCTCCTCCTGCTCGTTTACAGGTCGTCCACTTATTACTCTATCTACCGCCATAATATTTAATCTTTATTTCCGAGTTCTTTCAGACCTCTATTCCCTGCTTTAATCTGTATACCAGCGGCACAAGTGCCTCAGCGGAATTAATGTCCGGGTGTCTCTGGCAGGCCAGCTCGATAAGTTCCATCACTTCATTTCTTCTTTCGCCCCAGGCGATAAGAATCTCCAGCGCTTCAACCTGGAATGGCTTATATACCGCCTCTGCTCCGGCTCTGCCGGATTCGGCGCCAATCGCAAAATCACCGAGCTTGCCCTTCAGTTCTGCAATAATTTGCTGAGCCAATCTTTTGCCTATTGATGGTAGCGACATCAGTATTTTATCGTCGCCGCTTTCTATCGCTGCTGCTATATTGGCTATCGGGATACTCAGCGACCTGAGACCCTTTTTTATGCCCACACCTTTGACGCTGATAAATTTTCTGAAGAAATCTCTTTCGCCTGCGTTTAAAAAACCGACCATTCTCGGTATCAGATTACCACCTGCCGGTGTGCCTTCGTAATATTCCATAGTACAAAGAGCGATATCCGAGCCGACCTTGTCCGACAACGCATTTACGCAATAGCCCGGCAGCATTACTTCGTACCCGACAGCTCCTATTTGAACCAGAGCGCTATCGCTGTTGAGGTTAACAAGTTTTCCTTCAATCCTGGCTATCATATATCAATTTATTATTTTTTATTGATTATTTTGATGTTTCTTTCAAACAACAATTTTAATCACCGAATTTGCGCAACATAGCGCTGCGGCTGTTGCGTCGGCAACATCATCCGGCTCCGGTACGGCTGGTAAAGACAAGATTCCCTGAATGGCTCTTTGTATCTGCTGCTTTGATGCTCTGCCGTTGCCGGTGATTGATTTTTTTATACGCGTCGCGCTAAAGCTTCTGACCTCAATTGCTGCTTCTGCACAGCACTGCAGTATAACTCCTCTTGCGTGTCCCATCAATATCGCTGTTTTTGGATGGGCATAATGGGAATATAATTCTTCTACTGCCACGATATCAGGGCTGAACTTTTTCAAGAGAGACCTGGTATCCCCGGCAATCTGATTTAGTTTTTCTTCTATTGGCGAGCGGCTGGACGTGCGGCAAACACCTGCTTCAAGCAGTTTTTCCTCGTTGTCGCCTGATTCCAGGCAGGCATATCCACAGACCTGCAACCCCGGGTCAATACCGAGTATTCTCATTTCCTTCTCCAGATAGTAATCCCTCCGGGCTTATCTTCCAAAATAATACCAATTTCTTCGAGTTTGTCGCGCAGCGCATCAGCCGCTACAAAATCTTTTCTCTCCCGGGCATTGCTGCGCTGCTCGATAAAAACATTGACCAGTTTGTCCAGCATATCAGTGTCGGCACCTTTGTCTTCTGAATATTCATCCTTTACCAGGCCCAGAACATCTCCGCCCAGTCGGCTAAATAAATCATCAACTGCATTAATGGTCTCGGTAGTCATTTCGCTTTCTTCAAGTAGATTGTTTGTCAACCGAACCAGCTCAAACACAACCGAAAGTGCAACGGAGGTATTCAAATCGTCATTCATTGCTGCTTCAAATTTCTCCCTTAATTGCTTCAGTTGCTCCGTCCCTGCACTGTCAGCTTCACCTTCAGGAACTTGTGTCATTCTTTTTCGCACCGCTTTTACCGTCTCGGTGATTTTTTCGTAACCGCTCTGCGCTGCAAATAGTGCAGCATCCGAAAAATCCAATGGACTTCGGTAGTGGCTGTTCAAAATCAGCTGCCTGACCGCCAGCGGATTGTAGCTTTTGGTCAGTCTTTCGTGCGCACCGGAAAAGGCCTGCTTTAAAGTAATAAAATTATCCAGACTCTTGCCCATCTTCTGGCCGTCAACCGTAACCATATTATTATGCAGCCAGTACCGAACAAACTGCGTTCCATTGGCCGCTTCTGCCTGTGCGATTTCGCACTCGTGATGTGGGAACTGGTTTTCCAATCCGCCACCGTGAATGTCGATTGTATTGCCCAGATATTTCATCGCCATCACCGAGCATTCGAGATGCCAGCCGGGAAATCCCATCCCCCAGGGACTCGGCCATTGCATAATATGGTTCGGCTCAGCCTTCTTCCAGAGAGCAAAATCCGCCGGATTCTTCTTGTCCGGTGAAACCTCAACGCGAGCTCCAGTTAGCATCTCATCAACATTTCTGCCGGACAGTTTCCCATAGTCCTTGAATTTCGATACATCGAAATATACCGAGCCGTTGACCTCATAGGCGTAGTCTTTTTCCAGAAGTTTCTTTACCAGGTCAATCTGCTCGGTTATATGGCCGCTTGCCCTTGGGCTGATGTCCGGCCGAACACAGTTAAGCTTATCCATATCATCGAAATAACTGCGTGTATAGTATTCTGCCAGCGCCATCGGATGCTTCTTTTCTTTTTTAGCTGCTTCGGCAATCTTGTCCTCGCCTTCGTCTGCGTCGTCGGTCAGATGGCCTACATCTGTTATGTTTTGCACATAAGTAACACTATAGCCGAGATAACGAAGGTATCGAACCAGAATATCAAAACTTACATAACTTTTTGCATGCCCTAAATGTGCGTGCCCATATACGGTCGGCCCACATACATATATTCCAACATTGCCTTTTTTCAACGGCTTAAATTCTTCTTTATTTCGCGTCAAGCTGTTATAAAGCTGCAATCCCATAGATTTTGCCTTTTATAGTGTTCTTTTCATTTTCTTTTTTAATAGCGCAATAGCGGTAGCGGCCATTGCCTCACCGGCTCCTATTTCGCCAAGCTGCTCGTTTGTTTTTGCCTTGACGTTGACCGATGTAAAATCTATTCCCAAAAGCTCGGCAATGCACCTTTTTATCTGCCCTTTGACCGGCTGTAAACTCGGCTGCTCAGTGTGTATTATCAAATCAACATTAACAACTTCCCATTGTTTTTCTTTAAGCTTTTCTTTTACAATAAGTACAAGCTCCTTGCTGTCTGCATCTTTCCATTTCGGGTCTGTATCCGGGAACAATGTCCCTATATCGCCCATTCCGCTTGCGCCTAACAGGGCGTCAATTACAGCATGCAGGGCCACGTCACCATCGCTGTGGCCGGCCAGCCCGGCTGGGAAAGGCACATAGACACCGCCGAGCATCAGCTTTCTGCCCTCGACTATCCTGTGGATGTCGGTGCCGATACCGCTTCTGTATTCGGCCTGTGGCTGCTCAATCACAATTTTCCCTTCGTACTCGGTATATCCGTCCCGACAATTGCCACGGCCATCGCCAGCGATTTACCCAGTCCCTTGAAAATGGCCTCAGCTATATGGTGACTGTTTGTGCCGTAAGGAACGTTTATATGAAGATTAAACTTGCCGTTGTTTGAAAAGCTGCGAAGCATTTCTTCTATGCACTCTATATCAAAATCACCGATTTTGTCCGTCCGGTACTCGACATTATATACGCAGCTTGACCTGCCGGACAAATCCACAGATACATTCGCCAAAGCATCCTCCATCGGCACGGAGCTGTGGCCGTATCTGTTAATACCTTTTTTATCTCCGAGTGCCTTAAGTAAACACTCACCCAGACATATTGCAATATCTTCAACCGTATGGTGCGCATCGACGTTCAAATCGCCCCTGGCTTTGACTACCAAATCGATTTTTCCGTGCTTACTGAGATGAGTAAGCATATGGTCCAAAAAGCCGATGCCCGTATCAATCTCATATTTGCCGACCCCATCCAGATTAAGCTCTACGCTAACATCGGTTTCTTTAGTCTGCCTGTGTGTTTTAGCAATTCTATCTTCCATAAGAATATCCTCGTTTGATAACTGGTTATTGGTAACTGGTAACGGGTTATTATTTAACCATTTAACAAATCACCGTTTAACCAAATTCTGACAAGATTTCCTTTAAAGCCGAAAGCAGTTTATCGTTTTGCTCAGGTGTACCGATTGCAATTCGCAATTTATCCTTCAATTCCGGATAATTAAAGTATCGGATATATATATTTCGCTGCGTCAATTTTTCGTAAACTTCATCCGCTTTAGCATTTTTGCATTTTGCCAGGACAAAATTTGCCTGGCTGTCGGGAACATCAAAATCGAGCTTTCCAAGCTGCTCGGTCAATTTTGAACGCTCAGCTTCGACTTTTTCGATTGTTTCCTTGAAATACTGCTGGTCTTTTATCGCTGCGGTTGCCAGTGCGATAGCGATGGAATCGACGTTGTAGGAATCCTTGACTTTCATAAGGCCGGCTATCAAATCCGGCTGGGCAATTGCATAACCGAATCGAAGGCCTGCAAGCGAATACCCCTTGCTCATCGAGCGAAGAATAATAACATTATCAAAATCCTTCACCAGCGATACACAGTTATTTTCAGCAAAATCGACATAGGCCTCATCAATCAGCAGGACGCCGGACAGCTCATCAGCTAAAGAAGCCAATTCCTCTACGCTGATAAAAGTCGCGCTTGGAGCGTTTGGATTGCAGACGATAGTCAGAGCAGCACCTGTGCCGGCCAATTTAGCCGGCAGATTGAATTCATTATCAAATGGGATTTCAATCGGCTTGCAATTTTGCAATTTTGCCAATACCGGATAAAGTGAATAAGTCGGAACAGGATATGCAACAGGCCGGTTTTTATCACAGAATGCTTGAAGAGCCATTCGCAGCAGTTCATCCCCGCCATTGCAGCACATAATATTGTCGGGTTGGACTCCATTAACTTTCGCCGCAGCTTCTCGGAAGGTACTTCCCATCGGGTCAGGGTATCGCCGAAGCTGCTCCGGCTGTATTTCTGCCAGTGCCTTTAATACCTGTGGCGAGGGCGGGTAGGGATTCTCATTGGTATTGAGCTTTACGACGTTGGTTTCTTTAGGCCTGCCCTCCGTAGCCTCGGCGAAGGAGGGCTGAAAGCCCGGCTCATAACCCTTGGCATTTTCAATGTTTCGACGGAAATAACCCATAATTTATATTTTGTACAAATCCGAAATTCGAATATCGAAATTCGAAACAAATTCAAATGACAAAAATTCTAATTACTATTTCCCCCAGATTATACGCGCATTTGCCAAGAAGTGAAAGTGCGATTTTATGATTATTCACGGATTGGTAACCAACTCAAATGATTAATCGTAGAATCCGAATTCGTATGCTGCGTCGAATAAAGCCACGATATTCTCAGCAGGGACGTCAAACTGAATGTTGTGGACGCTATTAAAGACATAGCCGCCTTTGGGCTTGAATATTTCAAGGTTTCGCCGCACATGCTCCCGGATTTCACTCGGTTTGGCAATACCGAGCACGTGCTGAGCATCTATCCCGCCACCCCAGAAAACCAGCCTATCACCATACTTTTCTTTCAGGAGCTTCGGCTCCATACCCTTGGCGCTGATTTGGATGGGATTTAGGATATCAATTCCGTTGTCAATAAGGTCGGGAATATATTCGATACAAGAGCCGCAGGTGTGATACCAAATTTTTGCATTAGTTAAAGACTTAATATATTGCACGAGCTTTTTCTGCCGAGGTTTGACAACATTGCGGTAGAACTGCGGCGAGAACAAAGGCCCATCCTGGCCTGCAAGGTCATCGCCTATCATCACGATATCAATAATGTCACCCACCTCGGCCATAAAACCGGTATAGTAATCCATCCAGAATTTAAGCATCTTGTCGAGTAACGCCTCGCAAAATTCCGGGTTCTGAACCATATCCGTATACCACCTTTGCAGCCCTCTCATACTCCAGCAGTTCTCATAGACTCCGCCGCCGGTGCCGGTCGATATGGCATAGGGTGTTTCCTTACGCATTTGCAGGGCCTGCTCTCGCACACCGGTGAAACGGCTTCTGTCTCTGCCATCGGGAAAGGGATAATCGTTTAAGTCTGTTATATTGGCATCAGCTAAGGGGTGATGGGAGATATCCATATAAAGTGGTTCGACCCGTTCGACTTCCTCAGGGCAGGCAAGCTCAGCACCCTGAGCGGAGTCGAAGGGCTGCCGGTCATCCGGCATAGACCAGATGACGCCGAACTCGTCTTTAAGGTCGTGCCGGAGCTTGCCGTCTCGGGTATTATATTCAATTTCGTCTTTGAAGCTGTCAGGCCCGTGAGCACATACATAACGGACATCAACGTGAAAACGCTTCAGAACATTTTCGCTCGGCCTGGCAAGCTGCTGAATGGGGTCCAGAATCTCTATTTCTTCCTTCATACCAAGATGAGCAATCAAATCAGCATACGCTCTTTTGTGAATCCCTGTTTGAAACCCTCCAAAGTCGATAGGTACCCTGTCGGGAATCTCGTGATTGAGAGCTTTTAGAAATCGTTCTCTTGAGGTCATTGTTTCTTTGCCTGACATTTTATGATTTTCCGCTGTGAACAACTTAAACTAATCAAGACAAGTCCTGATGCAACGATAATAAAACTTGTTCCTCTCGGAGCTCTATTTTTGGCAGTAATCGATAAGGCGGGCGATTTCACTGCGAAGGTCCCTGCGGTGCACAATCATATCTACAAAGCCGTGCTCTAACATAAACTCAGATGTTTGGAATCCCTCCGGCAGCTCAACTTTTATCGTCTCTGCGATTGTCCGAGGCCCGGCAAAGCCAATCAAAGCGCCGGGCTCGGCTATTATACAATCGCCAAGCATCGCAAAGCTGGCGGTTACCCCGCCGGTAGTCGGGTCGGTCAAGACAGAAATGAAAAGTCCTCCCGCATCGTCGAATTTTGCCAGAGCCGCGGATGTTTTTGCCATCTGCCCCAATGACACCACACCTTCGTGCATTCTTGCTCCGCCTGAGCAGCTTACCACGACCAGAGGCAGGTTTTCCTCCATCGCCTCATCGACCGCAGTGCAGAATTTCTCGCCGACAACAAAACCCATTGAGCCCATCAGGAAATTCGGCTCCATTGCTGCCAGGATAATGCCTCTTCCTTTGATAAAGGCCTTGCCGATTAGCATGGCTTCCTTGGCGCCGGATTTCTTCTCATCGTCTTTTACACGCTGTTTATAAGTAGTGCCTCTGAACTTAAAACCCAGAGGGTCGCTGGTTGTTAAGTCGCCGAGAATTTGCTGGAATGAATCCTCATCGGTCAGATATTTAATTCTGGTCTCGGCACTGATTCGGAAGTGATGGTTGCATTCCGGACAAACGTTAAGGTTTTTCTCGACGCTTTCTCTATAGAGCATGTGCTCACAGCCCGGGCACCGCATCCACAGCCCGTCGGGCATCTCTTTACGCGGCTTCAGTGAAAAGCCATTCCACTTTGATTTGACTTCTCCGGCCATATCCCAAAAAATCAAATATAAAAACTACATAGATACTGGTGGTTGCCTGCACCTATGTAGGCCAAGGTAACGCAGGCACAGGTGGTAACCGGTAAATAATTACTATTAACCATTTAGCTCTGCCACAGGTAACCAATTACCATTTAATCAGACTTTGAATTTTTGATTTTTAATCTTAACAAAAATTCGAGGGGATTGCTATAAAATTTACCTGGCGACCTGGCGTATGGCGTTTATTGCGGCGATACGGTCGGTTTTGGTGAATATTGCGTTTCCTGCCACGAGCGTATCGGCACCGTAGGAAACCACTATTGGCGTGGTTTGCGGGTTTATCCCGCCATCGACCTCTATGCGTATATCAGGGCCGACAATTTCCCGCACTTTAACAACTTTTTTGGCTGCCTCCGGCATAAATTGCTGTGCGCCAAAACCGGGATGAACCGTCATTACCAAAACCATATCGCAAAGCGGGGCAATTTTTTCTATTTGCTCCACCGGAGTTTCGGGATTGAGGCATATCCCCGCGGTACAGCCGAGCTTGTGCAGCTTATCGATGATTTTTTCCGGCTGGTCAGTTACTTCGATGTGAAATGTTATATGGTTGGCGCCGGCTTCAACAAAATGCTCTATGTACTTATCCGGCTCACTTATCATCAGGTGGCTGTCGAAAACTAACTTGCTGTACTTGCGGAGCTTGGC
>CAYSJK010000049.1:0-14187 GCA_964431375.1 uncultured Pirellulales bacterium | reverse complement strand
AAAGAAAAGGATTGGATAAAATGAAGGATTTATATACGACCGGCGAAGCCGCCGAGGTTTGTAAAGTAAGTCAGCAGACAATTATTCGTTGTTTCGATTCCGGCCGCTTAAAAGGATTTCGTGTCCCCGGCTCAAAATTCCGCAGGATTCCACACCAAAGCTTAGTCACATTTATGAAGGAAAACAACATTCCACTGGATACTATTGAGTCCGGCAAAAGGAGAGTTCTTGTAGTCGACGATGATGCTGAAATTGTTGAGCTTATTTTCGATGTCCTCAGCCGCGACGGCAGATTCGAGACCAAAACAGCATCCAGCGGTTACGAGGCGGGGATAGCAACCCAGCGGTTCCGACCTGAGCTGATACTTCTTGACTATATGCTGCCCGATGTAAATGGTAATGTCGTTTGTCAGACGATAAGGAAAAATCCGGAATTTGAAAACATCAAAATCATTATTATAAGCGGCGTGGTAAAACAGGATGAAATCGACCAGCTGCTAAAATCCGGTGCACAGGACTTCATAAAAAAACCGTTCGACATCGCTGAACTTACTGACAAAATCTCTTCTATTTTACAGGTAAAATAAACGAAATAGTGGATAGTGAACAGGTCTATAGAGCCACACTTATACTACCCGCCTACATCGGCATTGGCTTAGCATCCGTTACAAATATGTGTATAAATGGCAAAGCAATACGCTAAAAAGGATGATTAAATGCCGGACAAAAAAGCTGATACAACAATTTCCCGCCAGGTAGGGCTTTCTATTGGTCGGCTGGATTCGCTTTCAATCCTGCCGTGCGTTGCTGCCCAGTTATTTTCCAGATTCCGGAAAGGTCAATTTTCGCCTTCGGCATTAGCTGATATCATAGAATCAGACCCGGCCCTTACCGCCAGGATTCTTTCACTTATCAGCAGGCAGGGTGTGAGCATCCCCGGAGAAAGATTTTCGCTTCGCCAGGGGCTTGACAGACTCCCCGAAGGGCTTGTTCAGGATGCGATTCTCTCGGTTAAGGTCCTCCATGGACCGTGGCACGAAGACGAGAGAAAACAGCTTATGCTCCACTCGCTTACGGTGGCCTGTTGTGCCAAAGATATCGCTGAAATAACGCTGCCCCAAATGGATTCGCAGCTGGCATATTGTGCCGGCTTGCTGCACGATATTGGAAAATTTGCGCTCGAAGAGGCAATGCCGAAAAGTTTTGCTCGTATAATCGAAGAAGCAAAATCTCAAAGTGCCTGCAGCCGCGATATAGAGAAAAAATATCTCGGGGCCGACCATACAATACTTGGCAGGCATCTGGCTCAAAAGTGGTGCCTGCCTGATGCAATTACACTTGCCATCTGGCTGCATCACAGTGACACTGTGGCGATATATCAAAATATGTCTGAAGCAAGGATAGCTGCCATAGTACAGTTGGCAAATTCTATAGCACGGCAATCCGGCATCGGCCAATCCGGAAGCTTCGATTCACCGGAACAAATAGAGCCGATAGCCAATGTGCTTGGCATAGACCTCGAACAGCTAAGACCAATTCGCCAAGGCCTGACAAGGCAGGCCGAGCAAAGAGCCAAAATTTTAGGTCTGGATGCACCAAATGCGATGGCAAGATATGCTGATGCCGCTCACACCATTACCGCACAATTAGCCCGGGAAAACACAAAATTGACTAACGAAAGCTGCGAGCTGCGAACCAAAACAAGCCATCTTGATTTTATAACAGAATTTCTGCTCAGCATAAATTCGGCAGCAAGCGCCATCCATATAGCAGAAAATTTTGCTACTCGCTGGCAAAAGTTTTACCAGACAGGAATGGTTTGCCTTTATCTGGCTCCTGCGGCTGACTCTAAAACTCTTGAAGCCGTCGTGGTCCGAGAGCTTGGACAAAGCAAAACGATAATATTAGACGTCTCCCCGGATTCATCGCCGATACCGAAAACGATAGAAAACAACTTCGCAATTATAAATGCTCAAAAATATATGGATTGGCTTTTTGCGCAATTAGACGTTGATTTCGATATTAGCAGGACTAAACTATTACCGCTGCTTTCTAACGGTAAAGCAATCGGGGCAATCGCCTTCGAGCTTCAATGGCCCGGTGATTTGGAGCTACTCGCAGAAAATTTCAGGACAACTGCCTCAATTGCCGGGTTTATTCTGGATATGGCCGTTGCCGGCGCCAGACAACAGCATTTTGCAGAAAGATTTGCCCGGCTTATTTCAAAACCGAAGGTCTCCCAACATAAGGTTACCGCGGACTACCTGCTGAGCGCTTTTGCTGAGATGGCAGCCGGTGCTGCACATGAATTAAATAATCCTCTCTCGGTCATATCCGGCCGAGCACAGATACTGGCCGAGGCCGAGACCGATGAAGAAAAAAAACGAATCATAAGCCAGATCGAGAGAAACGCCAGCCAAATGTCTCAAATTATCGAGGACCTGATGAGCTTTGCTGAACCGCCAAAACCCAGGCCAAAACAGACAGACATTAAACAAATCCTTGATGAAGCTGTACAATTGACCAGCCAAAAGACAAAGTTAGAGCATATCAATACCCAAATTGAAGTTGCCGAGGGCAAAAGAAGCGTTCTTGCGGATTCAGGACAGATTGTATCAGCAATTGCAAACATCATTGCCAATGCTATTGAATCCTACAGTGATGAATCCCACCCCTCCGATGAGCGGAGTGAAATCGGGCCAATAAAAATTACCGCTGATACGGCCGACAGCGGGTTCATAAAATTAGCAGTCAGTGACCTCGGCTGTGGAATGGATGCCGAGACTCTTCAAAAAGCCCCACTACCATTCTTTTCAGCAAAAGATGCCGGCCGCAACCGAGGAATGGGCCTTACCTATGCCGCTCGGATTATACAATTAAACGGTGGGTCGTTAGACATATCAAGTCAGCCAGGCAGGGGAACGACCGTAACAATTCGTTTGCCCTGCAAATAAATTAAATACAACGTGAAAACCTAACCATGGGCAGGTTTATACAGTTCTCTGGCGCTAAAAAACGAAAATTCCCCTCAAAAGCCTTGCAATCACAAGGGCCTTGGTGTATCCTAAAAGAAGAAATCTCTGGAAGCTGGGACATTCAAAAGAAGAAGAGCTGTCAAACATAGAAATGAAACGCCGTGAATTTTTAGCCAGGTCGATTGCAGGCATAGGTGGTCTGCTGCTGGGTTCGAAGCTTGCTGTCGCTGCTGAACGGAAACCCGTAACATTCGACCCCTACGAGCTTGTAACGCTTGGAAAAACTAAAATTAAGGTTTCGCGTGTCGGCTTCGGCACAGGTATGCGTGGTGGCAGGCGTCAGTCGAACCAAACACGCCTGGGAAAAGAAAAGTTTGAGGCACTTCTGCAATTGGCATACGAACGCGGCATTCGGCTTTTTGATTGCGCCGACCTGTATGGGTCGCATCCATACGTAGCCGGCGCGCTAAAGAAAATGCCTCGCAAGGATTACGCGATATCCTCAAAGATATGGTGGCGGCGTGGCGGCATATCTGAAACAGAACGACCAAAACCCGATGTTGTCGTTGAACGTTTCCTTAAAGAGCTAAAGACCGACTATATCGATTTGATTCTGCTTCACTGCGTTTGGGAAGAGAATTGGCCGGATGAATTAAGTGAGCGGATGAACTCTCTGGCGAAGCTCAAAAAGAAAGGCCTAATCCGCGCTCATGGGGTATCGTGCCATTCATTAGCAGCTCTGGTGGCCGCTGCAAATGAGCCGTGGGTCGATTCGGTGCACGCCCGCATTAACGCCTATGGAGCAAGTATGGACGGCCCACCGCAGGATGTTGCCCCTGTGCTGGAAAAAATACACAAGGCCGGCAAGGGTGTGGTAGGGATGAAGCTTATCGGCGAGGGAGAATTCCGAAACAGCGATGAAAAACGCAACGAATCGGTCCGCTATGTGCTCGGACTGGGCTGCGTAGATACGATGGTGGTCGGTTTCGAGAAGATTGAAGAGATTGACGACTTTGCTGCACGCGTTCGTAAAGTAAAATTGCCGGCAGAAAAACCGGGGAGGGTTTCAACGTAAAACCTGACTACGATTTCACAATTTCTGTCAAAAAATCCTCTGCCTTAAAGAGGGCAAAAACAACAAGTTTGCTTAATCCACGTAATTTGCGAAGGAGATAAAATATGAGCGGCATTTTTGGAGTTGTCTCGAAGGAAAATTGTGTAGAAACTCTTTTCTATGGCACTGATTATCACTCGCATTTAGGAACTGAATACGGCGGATTGGTTGTGCTTGGTGAAGGCTTCACCCGTCAAATACACAATTTGAGCCAGAGCCAGTTCAAATCGAAATTCTATGATGATTACAAATATATGAACGGCAACAAGGGAATCGGCGTCATCAGTGACTTTGATGAACAACCTATTTATCTAAACTCTAAATTTGGACCATTTTGTATAGTAACAAGTGGATTTGTAGAAAATGCAGAGAAATTAACGGATGAAGCGCTCAGCAGAGGAATATCGTTCAGCGAGGTAAGCAAAAGAGCTGTTAATACACCCGAATTGATAGCAAAGTTGATAAATCAGGGAGACAGTCTGGTTAACGGCATAGAGAAGATGTTTAGTGCTATCGAGGGCTCGTGCTCACTTCTATTGCTGCATAAAGATGGCATATACGCGGCAAGGGACCGGCTGGGATATACGCCCCTTGTCATTGGTAAACGACAAGACAGCTGGGCAGTAACCGCTGAGACAAGTGCTTTCCCAAATACGGATTTCAAGGTAATAAAAAACATTGAGCCGGGAGAGATAATCCTGATAAACGAAGAGGGGATAATCCAAAGAAGCCCGGGCACACCGGAAGAAAACCAGATATGCGCATTTCTATGGATATATACCGGCTTTCCGGCGTCGAGTTATGAAGGGATAAACGTAGAGATAGTCAGGGAAAGATGCGGCAGATACCTTGCGAGACGCGATAAGGATATTGACGTTGACGTTGTTTCGGGAGTTCCCGACTCCGGACTTGCTCACGGATTAGGATATGCGATGGAATCCGGCAAGCCGTTCAGACGCCCGCTCGTCAAATACACGCCGGGTTACGGCAGAAGCTACACTCCACCTACACAACAAATCCGCGACCATATTGCAAAGATGAAGCTCATCCCCATTAAAGAAGTAATCAAAGGCAACAGCATAGTAGTATGTGAGGATTCTATTGTCAGAGGGACGCAGCTTAAGAACTTCACCATAAAAAAACTCTGGGATTGCGGTGCCGATGAGATACACGTAAGACCGGCCTGCCCGCCTTTGATGTTTCCCTGCAGGTTCAATCTTTCAACGCGGTGCATCGATGAGCTTGCTGCCCGTAAAGCAATCCGCAGCCTGGAAGGCCGGGACATCGAAGATGTGTCGGAATATACAGACTCAGGCAGTGAAAAATACAAAAAAATGGTGGAATGGATTGCCAAAGACATCGATGTAACAACGCTCAGATACCAGGCCGTGGATGATATGGTTAAGGCCATCGGACGCCCCAGAGAAAAACTCTGCCTGCATTGCTGGACCGGCGAATGCCCCAAAAAAGCACATCCAAAACCAGCAATAGATATTGCGGAAGTAAAGAAGCCATCTACAACAAAAACAACAGAAACAAAGGTCACACTCTAATATTGATTTTAAAGTCTAAGTATGCGATGCAAATTTGATGTGGCCATCGTTCGATATGAACATCGTAGATGAATACCCGTAACGTAGAATGGTACGCCCGCTAAATCTAATCTCCGCTCTGGAAATTCGTCACCCCACACCCGGCTCAAGGTCGCCATTTCATGCAATCCATATTTTTTGCAGAATTTAGGCCAATAGCCGGTATCTGTCGCCATTTTCCCTCTATCTGCAAGGCAGGGAAAGACGATAGTAATATATATACGCTGTTACAGAAAAATAACCGCTAAAAAACACAAGTATATGCTTATGGTTGTCTGAGACACGCAAATCTCACAGAAAAACAAGTTTTTTGTAAAGGCACCCAGGAAAACAGAAGGAGCGACAGAGTATGGAAAAAAAGATGCGTATACATTTAGAACAAGTCCTGGACACATTGCGAGCGTCCCCAAAGGAAACTACTGCCGCCAAAGAAAAAAGTGAGGAAGATGAAGTCATACCTGTTGAAGAAATCATAGATGCCCCTGTCCTTGCGCCCGAGCCTGTAATCTCCCCGCCGGTTGGTCCCGAGCCCGCAATTTCTCCTCCGCCTGCTCCTAAGCCCAGAATGGCAATTCCGGCTCGCCAGAGCAAAGGCCCAGCCGGGGCTCCGGCAATCAGAGTCGCACAAAAAGTTTCTCTGTGGCAGTGGCTCATCAGAGGCCTCAGAAACGACAAAATCAGCGCAATTCTCGTCCTCTCTTTGTTACTGTGTGGAACTCTTTTGGCCTGTGTTGCTTTGTGGTACACACTGTTTGTAGCCATCTGACTCATGGAATAAACGGCTATTTCCTGCAAAAAACAAGTCCGAAAATGCAGCTGAATAAGTGGATACTCATTTAAAATCGACGCCCCTTTTTTGGCTGACCCTGATTACCCTAAAACTGATAACGGGTCGTTTATAGGGCTACCCCGTATCCGCGCTATATAATCGAAAATTCAAAATAAAGCCCCGCTTTTATTAAACCGAAAATATAAAACGAGGAGCTACCGTAAGTTTAATTACTTTTGGGACTTAAAGCTCGTGGACTACAAACAAAGACATAAAAGGCTGCGCCTGCTTATAAAAAAACTGAACAGCGAACGCAAAAGGCAGGCGAAAAAAATAGACATACTCTGCAACGACTTTGTTGCAGCTCAAAGGCAATTTATTAAAAAACTCAATACCATCAACTTCACAGCGGACTTCTACGAGTCTATCATAGGATGTACCGATTTGAGCAGTCTTCTATGCACAGCCAGCAAACTCATCAGAGAAAAAGTTGCCGATGCAAATATCAGCTTCTTTTTACGTGAAGCAGAAAGTTTCGAATTATATATGTTCGATAGTGACCAGCCGGTTACTATCGAAAAGCAGCGTCTTGAGGACTGTTTTAGCCCTGAGCTGGTAGAAGATATCTGCAGGGCGAACAAAATTTGCACTATTAAAGATATGTTCGCATTTGGTCTTCAGGGAAACTTAAATGAACTAAATAAAATCTCAGCAGTTACGATTCCCCTGGGCCTGTTTGCTTCATCACTGGGTTTTATATTGATTTACCGCTGGTCACAATTAACGGCCGATGAGATAAATGAAATTTACATTGTGACGCGTGGCCTTTCCCGGGCAATTGCCTCCTGTCAGACAACTTCAAAAGCAGCAGATTAAGATTTTGCTGCAATAGAAACCGGGTTCTGCAGGTTTGACTACTATGCTATCACCCTCTCCTTATCGGGAAATCTTTTAAGCTGGCTATATGTAAATACAGGCCCATCTATACACACGAATTTTCCTGCGATGTTGCAATGTCCGCACTTGCCGATGCCGCATTTCATATATCGCTCTAAGGTAATATAAATATTTTCATCCTTAAACCCTGATTGAAGGAGCTCTATCACAACAAATTTAATCATAATCGGCGGGCCGCAAACAAAAGCGACTCCGGAAGATGTAGTCATATCGGTTTTATTCCATAATGTCGTAACCACCCCAACACTTCCCTGCCATCCATCGTCCGGCTCATCCACAGTAATCAATACCTCCGTATCATTCATCTCTTTCCAGGTTTCAAGTTCTTCCTTGAAGCAAAGCTCGTCAGGAGTTTTCGCACCATATAAAATTTTAATTTTTCCGAAATCTTCTCGTTTATCAAATACTGTTCTTATCACGCTCCTTAACGGCGGCAGACCGATACCTCCTGAGATAAAATAAAGGTCTCTTCCACCGAGCTGTTCAATCGGAAATGAATTTCCATAAGGGCCTCTTATATATATTTTATCTCCGGGTTTGAGCTGATGTATAGCCCGTGTAAGCTTTCCGGCAGCCCTTATTGTAAACTCCAGAAATCCGGCATCAGCCGGGCAGGAGGTTATGGATATCGGAGCCTCCCCCACACCCAGCAAAGAAACCTGCATAAATTGGCCGGGCTTAAAATCAAAGGACGCAGCCGGAGCTTTATCTTCGAGGGTAAGCTTAAATGTCTTTGTATCAAAGCTTTCTTTCTGAATAGATTCTATTATTACAGGATATGTGATATATTCGTTTCTCAAATTTTTGATACCTCCTCAATCACTTGAGATATTCCTATATTAACCGGGCAGCTTGTCAGGCACCTGCCACAGCCGACACAACCACTCATCCCAGTTGTAAGATAATCGTATTTTAGCTTATGTTCGTATCTGCGTGACGTGCGAATCCACTTTTCAAGCCGTGGATTATGCCCGCTCGCTTCTCGTGTATATCCTTCAAACACACACGCATCCCAGTTACGATATCTTACACCCAGGCCTTTATCCTGCTCATCAAACACGTTAAAACAGGTGCATGTCGGGCAGACATAAAGGCAGCCGCCGCAATAGATGCACCTTTGGGCTATTCTCTCGTACAATTGCTGCGGTACTTTATCCTCACAGAACCTTTTTATTGCCTTTTCGAAATCCAATTTTAGGCTTACGGCTTGTTCAGCATCGTTTTTTGCGGTTTTCGCGTTTTCAACATCGTCCTCTGAAGCTTCATCAAAAAACTTTCTATAATTGGCTACAAATTCCTCACCTTTTTCGGAGCCTGTTTCAACAACGTACTTATCTCCAATGTCAATCAATTGCAAATCAAAACCGCTTTCCAAAAACGGCCCTGTCTTTGCAGATGTGCAGAAACAATTCTCAAGAGGCCTCTTGCAGCCGACAATGACCAGCAGCTTACTGCTCGACCTGTTTAGATAGTAAATATCTTCAAAATTCCTTTTGAAGAAATCATCCGTAAACAGTATTGCCTTAACATCGCATGCTCGAAGCCCAAATAGTAACCTATTTTTTGCAGGGGCTACAGTCTCGACAATCTTATCTTCCTGAAATCTAAAAAGAGGTTCAAGCTGAGGAAACAGTATAACCTTAGGCGGGACCACAAGAGATTCATATTCCAGATTCAATTTGTCAACGAGTAATTCTCCCTCTTTGCCATCAAGTTTTATAAAGTGGGTGTCTCCACCAGCATCTTCCAAAGGAACATAAGTTTCCCATCGTTCAGAAGCCTTAATACAAAGCTCTTTTATATCATCTTTTTTCAGCAACTGCTCTTTCATCCCGTTAGAAACCTCCCTGAGGTGGCACCTATATAATCAATTATTAGTTTATAATACCACTCAACAATTAAGGTCACAGCGTTCATGTTTCTAACGGGATTCATAGTTTTTCAATCTTGACGGCACAGACCTTATATTCCGGGATTTTAGCCACAGGGTCAACAGCGGGATTGGTCAGGACGTTTGCCGCTGCCTCTCTAAAATGAAAAGGAATAAACACAGAGCCCTGTTTTACCTTATCCGTCACCAATACCTGTGTTTCGATTTGGCCTCGTCTCGATGAAACTCTAACAAGGTTTCCTTTTTTCACGTTGAGCTTTTTGGCATCTGCCGGATTAATTTCAACATAGCCAGCAGGCACCTCTCTGTCTAAGGTTGAAGTCCGGCGGGTCATCGTGCCTGTGTGCCAATGCCAGTAGATTCTTCCGGTGCTAAGGACAAAGTTATATTCGTCATCAGGAAGCTCATCCGCAGGTTTATATTCACAAGGCATAAAGGTTCCTTTTCCTTTGGCGAATTTATCCTTGTGCAGATAGACAGTACCGGGATGGTCTTTCGAAGGACATGGCCACTGCAGGCCGAACGGGTCTAAACGGTCATAGCTTATCCCCCCATAGATGGGTGTAAGCTGGGCTATCTCATCCATAATCTTAGAAGGCCGGTCGTATTCCATCCCGTTGTATCCACAACGTTTAGCTATCTCAGATAAAATTTGCCAATCCGGCCTGGCCTGGCCTATCGGCTCAATGGCCTTACGTATCCTCTCGACCCTGCGCTCGGTATTTGTAAACGTACCATCTTTTTCAGCAAAACTTGCAGCAGGCAATATCACATCTGCATATTGCGCCGTATCTGACAGAAATATTTCATTGATAGCAAGAAATTCCAGCTTCTTTAGCGCCTCGCGAACATGATTTGAATCGGGGTCACTGATAACGGGATTTTCGCCCATTATATAAAGAGCTTTTAATTTGCCCTGCAGGGCCTTATTAAAAATTTCAGTAACAGTAAGGCCCGGCTTTGATTGCAGATTTTCTACTCTCCACATTTTCTCAAAATTAGCTCGGACAGTATCATCCGTTACTTTTTGGTAGCCGGAAAAGACATTTGGAAGTGCACCGACATCACATGCTCCCTGGACATTGTTCTGTCCTCGCAGGGGATTTACGCCGGTAGAAGCAAAACCGACATGAGCAGTCAGCACTGCAAGATTTGCCAACGATTTAACATTATCTACACCTGTAGTATGCTGCGTGATACCCATAGAATAGACAATCATCGCCTTTTTACTCTTGGCATAAAGTCGGGCTGCCTGAATGAGCAAATCACGGGGAATTTTTGTTATCTTCTCCACATATTCTGGCGTATATTGCTCAACTATCGTTTTTAACTCTTCGAAGTTCTCTGTCCTTTGCTTTACATATTCTTTATCATGCAGCCCCTCTTTTATTATCACATTCATCAATCCGTTTATCCACGCCACATCGCTGCCACAGTCCTGAGCCATATAAATGGTTGCATATTTGGCAAGTTCGATTTTTCTCGGGTCAACAACAATCAGCTTGGCTCCTTTGTCATTGACGGCGTTGATTATCCTTGAGCCAATCAGTGGATGCTGTTCGGTTGTGTCCGAGCCGGTTACCAGGAACAAATCCGCATCCTCGAATTCGTTTATTGAATTTGTCATTGCGCCCGAACCAAATGTCGCCGCTAAACCTACTACTGTGGAAGCATGACAGAGCCGAGCGCAGTGGTCAATGTTATTGGTCTTAAAAACAGCCCTGGCAAGCTTCATCATAATAAAATTCTCTTCGTTGGTTGCCTTGGCAGAACTTAGAAACGCAAGGGAATCCGGCCCATATTTCTCTTTTATCTCTAAAAGTTTTTTAGAGACCCGGCCAAGAGCCGTATCCCAGCTCACCTCTTTAAACCCACCGTTAGATTTGATTAAAGGGACTTTAAGTCTATCTAACTTATTGACAAACTCATAGGCGTTCCACCCCTTCACGCAAAGAGCGCCATTGGAAACAGGGTGACTTCTGCTCGGATATGAACCTACAATCATTCCGTTCTCGCACTGTAGATACAATCCACATCCGCATCCACAGAATGGACACGTGGTGAGAACAAGATTTTGTTTTGTATCATGCATACCGTATCTTATATTAAGTTTTAATTAGCCGTAAGTCTTTTCCAATTATTGTTAAACTGATATGTTTGTTGGTTTTCCAATAAGCATTTCAATAAGTTTACAGTAACAATCTTGCAAAACGGCTATAACAAGGAATATTCCGCTTGTCAAGTCTCTTGACTGTAAAGTATGAGACGTGGATGTTTATACAATGCTTGCCTGCCGCTTGTCTCGTCGAACGCCCAGCCGCAGCACCGAATCCCATTTTTATGCTATTAAAGGACTTGACAGTATATGCACGACGTTGTTAGTATCAGAAGACTCGGAAATGTACCGGGCAGGTAGCTCAGTCGGTAGAGCAACGGACTGAAAATCCGTGTGTCGGCGGTTCAATTCCGCCCCTGCCCAATTGATAACCTGCTAATTATCAGGCATTTATCCGCCAGACGTGCTGCGGATTTATAACAACAGCATCTCATCAGTTCTTAGTATCAATTATGCAAGACAAAATATTGCTTGCGATGCGAAACTGTACATTAAATATATTTACCGCACAAAAAATTCCCCTCAGTCTGGACTGTCGCGAAACAATGTTCTGCCTCAGGTCTGAAGAGTTCAGAAATCCTGCGGATTCTGAACTTTTTATTTCCATCAGAAAGAATTTCTTCCTATAATTCGTTTTGGGGATAGGCGGCTTTTACTGCTGATGACCAGAGAGTCACAGTAAATATTTGTAAATTAAAAGAGTAAGAAAATGAAACGTCGAAATTCGAAGGGCTTTACGGGTACGGCAGCTGTTTCAAGCATAGTTCTGCAGGTATTGCTCTGCATTAATCTGTTAGTTGGACCTGCCTGTCAGGCAAATGACGGATGGGACCAGGTTGGCCGGATTCTAAATGGAATTGAGGCGCCCAAATTCCCCGATAAAGACTTCAATATCACCGATTATGGCGCGGTTGCCAATGGACAAACAGACTGCACTAAAGCTTTCAAAAAAGCAATATCAGCCACTAACCAGGCCGGCGGTGGTCGAGTACTGGTCCCCGCAGGTTTATTTTTTACCGGCCCGATTCATCTGAAAAGCAATGTCAACCTGCACATTTCAGAAGGAGCTGTAGTTAAATTTGCAACCGACCCCGATAAGTATCTGCCGGTTGTGTATACCCGATGGGAAGGTGTTGAGTGCATGAACTATTCGCCTTTAATCTATGCCTACGAGCAGGAAAATATTGCTATAACAGGCAAAGGGACACTCGATGGGCAAGCAAGCGATGAGAATTGGTGGCAATGGGCAAAAAACCAGCGCAATGATGTTAGGACGCTGTATGACCAGGGCCAGGCCGGCGTTCCGGTTCACCAGAGAGTGTACGGACATGGCAAAAAATTAAGACCAAACATGATTCAACCTTACAAATGTAAGAATATTTTAATAAAAGGGGTGACAATCAAAAATTCTCCTATGTGGCACATTCACCCTGTGCTTTCCACAAATATTATTGTTAGAGATGTAAAAGTAACCGGATATGGGCCAAACAATGATGGGTGCAATCCAGAATCATGTAAAAATGTACACATTGAAAACTGTTACTTTGACACAGGAGATGATTGTATCGCCATAAAGTCGGGCAGAAACAACGATGGCAAAAGAGTCAATGTTCCAAGTGAAAATATTGTTATTCAGGATTGCCAAATGAAAGATGGACATGGCGGGGTGGTCATCGGAAGCGAAATGTCGGGAGGCGCCAGAAATATTTTTGCTGAAAACTGCACTATGGACAGCCCGAACCTGGACCGGGCAATACGGATAAAGACAAACTCGGTCCGCGGTGGCTTTGTGGTGAACGTCTACGCAAGGAATATCACTATTGGTCAGGTACGTGAGGCTGTGTTGAAGATTAACCTCTATTATGGTGAAGGTGACACTGGCGAATTTGTGCCAACCGTTCGGAATATCAACATGGAAAATGTCACCAGCAAGAAAAGTGAATATGGATTGTTCATTAGAGGTTATGACCGTTCACCAATAACAGAGGTACACCTAAAAGATTGTACGTTCGATAACGTTGCGAAATCTAACATACTCGTTGGTGTTGAGAATCTAATTTTGGAAAATGTAAAAATTAACGGTGAGATTATCAATAACACCGTAGAAGAGTTGGCCGGTGCAAGCAGCTATATTGATAACTAAAGATAATCGGGATTAGGCTGCCATCGAGAATATCGCGCAAATTGATGCTGGAAAGGAAAACAGAAAAAGGGTAAAAACGCAATTGGAAAGGTTTAAATAAAAATCTTATACGATTGGTCTCACAAGAAATTCTGGCTGGAAAAATACAAAGGTTATATGTAATGAAGAACGCAGTCATATTGCTTTGGTGCTTTGTATGTCTGGCTTTGGCTTTTTTCTTCGGTTGCGAAAAGAAAGACGCTGCCGAGCCGGAAGTAGTATTGAAGTTAGGCCATAGTCTTGACACAACCCATCCCGTACATAAGGCGATGGTGTATATGGCCGAGAAAGTCGCCGAGAAATCGCAGGGGCGTATGAAGGTCGAAATCTTTCCGAGTGAACAGCTGGGTACCGAAAAGGAATGCATAGAAGCGCTTCAGCTCGGCTATATGGCGGTGACCAAGACATCGACCGCGGTAATGGAAGGATTTGTACCTCGAATGAGAATATTTGGCATTCCTTACCTTTTCAGAGACTCCGAGCACTACTGGAAGGTGCTCAAAGGCCCTATTGGCAGGCAGCTCCTTTTGGCAGGCCAAAGCAAGGGTCTGCGTGGTTTGTGCTTCTATGACGCGGGGGCGAGAAGTTTTT
>CAYSJK010000048.1:0-14294 GCA_964431375.1 uncultured Pirellulales bacterium | reverse complement strand
ATAGTAACAACCTCATAAACAATCTGTTTAATCTTCCCGCCAATTTTCTGCAAGTAGTGCAAAGTCAAGGAAGTTCACTACGCCGTCGCCATCCGGCTGGGGCGCAATATCAGCTGATGGACTCCCCAGCTGACTCAACCATTGCTCAGCCAACACTGCCAAATCCTCAAAATTGCCGTTACCAGTAACGCCGCCATTAATGCTTTCTAATCCCGAAGATGCAACACCGTTAATCGTTAATTCTATAGGCATATCGGTATCCACCCTATTACATCTCACCTTCCAGACTATTTTGTCCGGGTCAATCGGCTCTGACCGGTCAACTATAAAGGTGCATGTATCCGTACTGGTAAACGACTGGCGGCTCCCGAACTCAATATCGCCGAATGTTACATTCGGCTCGATTATAGTCATATTCTCCGATGCCCCGGTCAACTCAAGTTGAAGGTTCTTTACTGAGAAAGAATATAGATTCGTAAAATTAGCATTACAGTCATACACAAAATTCGTCCTGCCAATGCGTTCTTTATTGACAATCCCTAACTCTGGCTTTGCCGCCGTTAAGGCGAGATTATGATACCGTCCTGTGGCAATAGCAACAAAATCATTACCCGAAGGCGGGCTCGCCCGACCGGAATTATTCCTACCCCAGCCGACAATAGTCCCGTCCGACCGAAGAGCAAGGGAATGATATCTTCCTGCTGCGATGGCTATGAAATCATTTCCGGAAGGTGGGCGCGCCTGATCATAATCACTTCTGCCCCAGCTGGCAATAGTCCCATCCGACCTGAGGGCAAGGGAATGCTCCCATCCAGCTGCTATGGATATATAGTTATTTCCAGAAGGGGAACTTGCCTGACCATATTCATTATCGCCCCAGCCGACAATAGTCCCATCCGACTGAAGGGCAAGAGAATGATACCCTCCTGTCTCAACGGCGATAAAATTATTTCCAGAAGGCGGAATCGCCTGATCATAATCATTATTGCCCCATCCGACAATAGTCCCATCCGACCGAAGAGCAAGAGAATGATCCCCTCCTGATGTGATAGCGATGAAATTAGCACCTGTTGGCGGGCTCGCTTGACCATACTCATTTCTGCCCCAGCCGACAATAGTCCTATCCGACTGAAGGGCAAGAGAATGCGCGTATCCTGTTGCTATAGCGATGAAGTTATTGCCGGAAGGCGGGCTCGCCTGACCGGAATTATTCCTACCCCAGCCGACAATAGTTCCATCCGACTGAAGGCCAAGAGAATGATTCTCTCCTGTTGCGATAGCAATGAAATTATTTCCATCTGGCGGCTTCGCCTGACCAGAATAATTGTAACCCCATCCGACAATAGACCCATCCGACCGAAGGGCAAGGGAATGAGACCATCCTGCTGCGATGGCGATATAGTCGTTTCCGTCCGGTGGGCTCGACTGACCAAACCAATTGGCACCCCAGCCGACAATAGTCCCATCCGACCGAAGGGCAAGAGAATGATAATACCCTGCCGCGATGGCAATGAAGTCATTCCCCGAAGGCGGACTCGCTTGACCACTCCATTTTCCTTCCAAATCATAGTTACTTCCCCAGCCGACAATAATCCCATCCGACCGGAGCGCAAGAGAATGCCAACGTCCTGCTGCTAAAGCGATAAAGTTATTTCCATCCGGCGGGCTTGCCTGACCATTACCATTGTAGCCCCAGCCGACAATAGTCCCATCTGACCGAAGGGCAAGAGAATGACCCGCTCCTGCCGAAATGGCAATGAAATCATTTCCATCTGGTGGACTCGCCTGACCATAATCATTGTCGCCCCAGCCGACAATAGTCCCATCCGACCGAAGGGCAAGAGAATATAACCATCCTGCTGCGATAGCGATATAGTCGTTTCCATCTGGTGGGCTTGCCTGACCATTCTCATTGTAGCCCCAGCCGACAATCTCCCCATTCGATCGAAGGGCAAGAGAAAAACTATCTCCTGCTGCTATGGATACAAAATCATTATCATTTCCGTCAGGCGGACTTGCCTCACCATACCCATTGCCACCACAGCCGGCAATAGTCCCATCCGACCGAATGGTAAGGGAATGCACTAATCCTGCTACGATAGCGATGTGGTTTTTTTTGGCAAGCTCGGTGCTGTCTACGAACTGACTCCCCCAACCATGGATTGAGCCGGCTCGAGCTTGCAGCCCCATTCCTAATACAACTAATATCACCAGCCAGAATTTTATATTTGCTCTCGCCTTCATTTTCGCTCCCTCTATTTTTGCCACCAAGGCACTAAGACACGAAGTAGAATTAAGAATTTTTAGTTTTCTTATTCTGTCTTCTGTTTTCTGTCTCCTGTCTTCTCTTTATATGAAAAATCAATCCGCCTAAGCCAAGCAATAATATCGTTGTCGGTTCCGGTACTGTGTAGCCGGAATCGAGCGTCTCGAACGTAGCTGGGTCGATGATTTCATAGAACTGTGAGCCCGGTTGACCCATACCAAGCCAATCGAAACTAACGCTAAATCCGCTTACCATCTCACCGATACCTATGCCAGTATCCAAAGTCAAGGCATCATAGTAACCATCATCTAACAAGATTGGCTCCGGCTGTACAGCAAGCTCATCCCAGTCGCCGGCAGGCGGGTCAGGCGTCTCGATTGATAGATTCTCGAAAGAGCCGTAATCGAACCAGATGGTAAACTCCTCAACAGCACTCGTCAAGCTGATATTGGTTACCTCATAAGTGTACTGCCATCTGCCGGAACCGAGGTCGGCGGTCTCATACCGGATTTCCGTCATCAGCCCGCCAGGGCAGGCAGTTGTGAAGAGAAACAAAAATATCGCCCCCGCAAGAAAACAGCTTTTCATCACATCTCCTTTTTATCTAAAGCCAGACTGCAATTTCCGCGCATACCTCAAAAATAATCATAACTTAAGGAAATCTCCATATCTCCACAAACTATGCCCTCCTGACACCAATGTTATAGGGAATATACCATATAGGACGTTAAAATGCAAGAAAATAATGATTATTTGAGACGGCCAGGGAAAATCCGAAGGTGGGCGAGCGGCAGGGACGAGGGTTAGATTTGAGTTGATTATTAGTGCGGCATAGTCGATAATTGAATGGTATAGGAATTTGTATTAGCCACAGAGGTCACAGAGAACACAGAGATATAAAAATATAAATCCGTGAAAATCCATGTTAATCCGCTGGTTAATTGTTCGTTTAAGATTGAGAAGTTAATTGTTTGAGGCAATGAAATGGCGGAAAGCAGTTTACCCAGATTGGTGATTTTTGGTGACTCGAAAAAAGAGCATGTTGCCGAGGCAATTGCAGAATTTACGGGTTTTGCCAAAGACAAAGCTGAGATAGTGGCAAGCTGCAGTATCGAGGATTGTAAATCTGAGAGTATTAAAAAGTGCGATTTTGCCGTTGTTTTCGGCGGAGATGGCAGCATAATCTCCGCGGGGAGGTATTTGAGGCAGAATAATATACCTGTTATAGGAGTTAACCTCGGAAAACTTGGTTTTTTGGCGGAATTTAGCGTTGAGGAGCTCGAGCAATATTTCGATGATATTATCAGCGGAAATGCGAAGATTGAAAAGCGGATGATGTTGAGCTGTAAGGTCTTTGGAGGTTCGGCTGAATGTCCGGAAAAATTCAGCTCCGTGGCAATCAATGACGTGTTTATCACAGCGGGGCCTTCGCACAGGACTATCGAGTTGAAAGTCGCCGTAAATGGTCAGCCGGTAGCCGGCTTTGTCGGCGATGGTCTTATAATCTCCACTCCAACGGGCTCAACGGCCTATAATCTCTCGGCAGGCGGGCCTGTTCTTGATAGTTCAATGCGGGCAATGGTTATTACGCCGATTTGCCCTCATTCGCTTAGCTTTCGCCCTATCGTTATAGATGCAAACAGCAAGGTGGAGATTTTGAGAGTCCAGATTGATGAATCCCGCCCCTGCGGCAGGGGCCGGGATGAAGGCACGACTATATCGATAGATGGGCAGGATTCTTTGGAGCTTAGAGGTGATGATATTGTCCGGGTCGAGAGGGAAAACAACGATTTTCTTCTCATAAATAATCCCCTGAGGACCCGCTGGGATACATTAGCTGCTAAACTGGGTTGGGCTGAAAAGCCGAAGTATAAGAGAGACCTGCATTCTTGATTTCGACACGGCAGTGGTAGTTTTGCGTTTTTGCTGTTGTGTCCCACACCATAACGTAGTCAGCTTCCGTTGTTTTGATGCGCAAGTGCCGGTTTTTTGATTATGAACTTGCTTTTGGATTAAGGAGTATAAATTAGAAGGCGAGGATTTGTCTTGTCGTTTGGTAAGCAGGGAGGCGAAAGCTAAAGAAATTGATTGTTAAAGACCTGTTGATGACAGGAGGTTTTTGTTATGAGGAACAGACAATTTATTTTTGATTACAAGAGCGGGCCATCTCGGGAGAGCAAGACGGGATTTCGAATGCTTATCGTGGCAGTTGTATTCATAGCCCTTTTATCGTCAACGGCCTGGTCGCTTGAGAATCCATATGTCAGGGATCCTGTGAGCTCGGGTTATTATCCAGTGAGCCAGACCAGTCCGAGCCTGTATCAAAGTCCCGACAGGTTTGATACCATTGGTAACGATTTGGTTGTCGGTGATGTGCGTGGTGGTACGTACTTTCGCGGTCCTGTGCCGTATCGGTCGAGCACGAGCTTTAGAGATGCGGTTCCTTCGGCTGGTCTTTCTTCTTTTTTGAGGTATTCTGCCGGAGAAGAGGATTTTGGACGTGGAGCCGGCAAATACAGCATAACCAGGCCATATCACAATCCGAGTCAGACGGCAACTTATACCAGGCCTGGCCAACGCGGTGTTTTCACGCCGGGAAGCGTCTCGGCGGCTGAAAGCGCCAGTATTAGTGCTGTGGCAGAACTTGCTCAGCCGGCAGGACGAGTTTACACCGGCAGTGCCGGTTCTGCTGCTAACTTGAGGACTCGGCCGATGTCGAGAAGCCTGGAGGAAATGGAGAGATTAATTTCGGCTGAAGTTGGCGAATCCACAGGGATTGGAGTTTTAAGGAATAGAAATGTATCGGAGGAGCAGGAATCAGGATTGGCAGGTGAGGAACAGGCAAAGACAGATTATCGCTACATTGGCGATTACGCCTCTGCCCTTGAAGAGATTCAGCGCAGCATAGAGCAGATAAAAGATAAGGCGGCTGATTTAAAAATGAGACCGACAGACGAGCCTCGGCCCCTGCGGCAGGGGCTGGGCGAGGATGATTCTTTGCACCCATCCAGTAAAGGTGAGTTAAGCAGGGAAATTCTGCGGCGCTTTGAAACAAAAACGCCAAAGAGACAGGTCGATGATCGGCGCTCTTATGCGGATGAGACTATGGCTCCGGGAGGTACACGAGAGTTTGCCTACATAGGCGGCGAGAAACAAGAATTGCATGATGCTTATGAACAGGTGAGCCGGCAGATTGAAGATTTACAGAAAGTTCTTAATCGATTAAGGGCCACCGGAGATATTGGGGAGACTTCAAGCGCCGTAAAAGGCGTTTGGGGGGCCGAGAAAACCGGTGGTGCTGAAAAGACATCGGGCGTGCTCGGTTCTCAATATGGGAATATCGACCCACAACTTCTGTCTTCTCTAAGAAGCACCAAGTCTTTGGTACCAGGTATCGGGCAATCCCCTCAGCTTCGCTCGGGACAAGCAGAAGAGCTTTACAGCGAAGATATATCGGCGAAAGCCAAGTTCATTTTGGGTGAATACAAGGACTTGGAATCTTTTTCGCAAAGCAAGTTCAACGAGTACATCGGTGTTGCGGAAGCTTATCTGAAACAGGGCAGGTACTATCGGGCGGTAAGCGCTTATACTCTGGCATCAATTTATAGGCCGAATGACTCGTTTGTATTGGTTGGCAAGAGCCATGCGTTATTTGCCGCCGGTGAATATATCAGCAGCGCCCTGTTTCTTACCAGGGCGATTGAGATATCTGCCGAGCAAGCACGGTCAAAGGTCAACCTCGAGGAGCTTTTTGGCGGCCGGGATGTTATCGACAGCCGAATAGCTGATATCGAGGAACGGTTTGTAAGGAGCGACGCAGCGGAACTGGAGTTTTTGCTTGGTTATATTTATTACCAGACGGGCGAGCTCAGAAGGGCTAAAGAAGCGATAGATGCAGCTTCACAAAAAATGCCTGGGTCACCGGCTGTGGAAGCAGTTAAAAAAGCCATCTACGATGCGATGGGCCTGTGAAAACGAGATAGCCGCTAAAAAGCACAAGTTCGTATCTTTCAACTTCTATCGCGTCCAGCGCAGCTTGCGCTCGGAACAGGTCTTGTGAAGCGTATCTCAAATACATGCGAATCCACGTTGTTCCCCTGCGCAGGAATGACACCCATCAAGTTATACACGACAGATGACCATATCTTTGCTTTGAATGATGTGCGGAGAAATTTGATACACAGCAGTCGGTATATAGGATAATATTTGATGTAATGATAAGGCCGAATATATCTTTAGATATAGAAGAAGTATTTCGAGCGGGAGGTTCTTTATCGCAATCCTTAACGAATTATGAGGATAGAGCTGAGCAGTTGCAAATGGCTTGTGCGGTACAGCAGGGGCTTTCGGAGGGTCGGCATACGGTCGTCGAGGCGGGCACAGGCGTCGGTAAGAGCTTTGCTTACCTTGTCCCTGCAATAGAGCTTGTCGGCAGAGCAAATGGAAAGGTTCTAATCAGCACCTTTACCATTACCCTGCAGGAGCAGCTAACCAATAAAGACATGCCATTCCTGGCGGAGTGTCTGCCTTATGGATTCACAGCGGCCCTGGCAAAGGGAAGAGGCAATTACCTGTGCAGACGCCGGCTGGACTTTACCCTGCAAAGGCAGGGCTTGTTATTTGACAAAGGCTCTTCTGAGCTTGCGGCGATAAACAACTGGGCCAGAAATACCAAAGACGGCTCGCTGAGCAGTCTCGATTTTATTCCAAGCGCGACGATATGGGATGCGGTCAGCAGTGAGCACGGCAACTGTCGCGGCAGAAAATGCAGGCATTTCCGCGACTGTTTCTACTGGCGAGCGAGGCGGCGCTTAGATAGCGCAGATATTATAGTGGCTAATCATGCGCTACTATTTAGCGACCTTGTGCTAAAGGAACAGGGAGCGGCGGTGCTGCCTGATTACAGGTACGTTATCATCGATGAGGCGCAGAATATCGAGCACGTGGCTGAAGAGCATTTCGGGATAGATGTCAGCAATCACAGAATCAGATTTTTGCTTAACGGCCTATACAACCCAAGGACACACAAAGGTCTTTTGGCTTACACAAGGGCGGATAAGGCGATTGATATGCTCGGCAGGATAACCAAAGAGTCGGGCAGCTTCTTCAAGCAGGTTCGCGGCTGGTACGAAAGCAATAAAGACGAGACCAACGGAAGATGTTATGCAAATTTTGTAGATAACAATCTGTCAGGACATCTTAACAACCTGCGGTCGGAGCTGGCGAAATTAGCAAAAAAAACTGATGATGTCGATGAGAAATTCGAGCTTCTGCGTTTTGCAGACAGAAGCGCGGTTCTGGCAGAAGAGATTGACTGCTTTATTTTGCAGCGAAGACCCGACTACGTTTACTGGGTCGAGGTTGATACCGAGAGAAAGGCGACTGTTCGCTTAAAAAGTGCAGCGCTCAATGTCGGAGAGGATGTCAAAAGGTGTCTGTTCGATAGATACGAATCGGTGATTATGACCAGTGCAACTTTGAGCAGCGATTCGGTATCGGGCTACGGCGGGCTCCGCCCTGACGAGTCTGAAAAAAGCGGGTTTGAATTCTTTGCAAGTCGCATCGGCCTGGAGCATTTTGAGGCTCTCAAGCTGGGTTCTCCTTTCGATTACGAAAAGCAGGTTACAATTTATATCGAAAAGGACCTGCCTGACCCGAATAAGCCTGAATTTATCGAACAAGCGATAGAGGCCCTGAAAAAATATATCCTGCAAACAAAGGGCAGGGCATTTGTTCTTTTTACCAGCTACGAAATGCTCGGTGAAATGGGAGAGAGGTTATCCGGCTGGTTGGATGAAAATAATATCGAGCTATTGCAGCAAGGGGCGGGGATTGACAGGACTGTGCTTTTGGGGCGTTTCAAAGATGAGGACTCATCGGTTTTATTCGGGACGGACAGCTTCTGGCAGGGAGTCGATGTGCCGGGCGAAGCGCTGAGTAATGTCATTATTGTTCGGCTGCCCTTTGCGGTGCCGGATAAGCCTCTGATTGCAGGGCGCTTAGAGCAGATTAAAGAGCGGGGCGGAAATCCCTTCTATGACTATCAACTGCCGTCAGCGGTTATCAAGTTCAAGCAGGGCTTCGGCAGATTGATTCGCACAAAGACCGATACCGGTATCGTGGTGATTCTCGATTCCCGCATAATCAATAAGCGCTATGGGCAGAGATTTCTGGGTGCGATACCGAAATGTAAAACGGAAATCGTCTCCCGTCACTCGTGACTTGTGGCCCGAGAATCATTTCCTGCGTTTTCTAAGACACAGTGCTCCGAGGCCGAACAGGAAAATCGTGGCCGGCTCGGGGACAAGGATGATTCTGGCATCGTGGCCAATATAAAAATCATTATCAATTAGTGCGCCACTCAAAAGCGTGCCTGTCAAACGCCTCAAAGATTCATTCTCAGGGGAACCTCCAAGTATGCTCGTGATTTTCCCGTAACCAACTGGTTGGCCATCGACTGCAAAAACGGAGCCGAATATTCGTATCGTACTCTGGTTGGATAGTGACAAATCATTACCTATCGAACCACCGTAGATATTTATCCGGCTGCAATCGTAGCTGATAAGGTCGTACATTGAGCCCCCAAAGATGCTTGTCTGGCTGTAATCGTGGCTATAAAAACGCCTTATGTCACCGCCTCGGATACTTATCCTGCTGTCCTCATATCCATAGAGGTTATACCGTATGCGCCCGCCGGACAGCAGGTTTACTTTGGTATACATTGAAGATGCTTGATAGTCCACCCTGACATCGTCGTTGACGGTGTAATCGATGTCGTAGGCCAGGCCATCGTTGAGCTCAATCAGCGCGAAGACGGGGCAAACACACAGAAATAATGCTGCCGCCGCAAAACAGATTTGTCTGAGCGAGGCGCCAAGCTGTAGCCAGATTATCGCACTTTTCACCTTAATTCCTCCTCCTTAAAGAGAGATTTCCTTGAATACATTATTTATTATAGGAGTTTTGGGTTGAAAGTCAAGGGGAATTTTATCGATGCTTGGTTTGGATATAAGGCCGAGTCTGGAGTTTTGTGTCTGTGGTCCTGGGTCTTTAGACGCTTGCTTCGAGCTGGGCGAGGACGGTTTTTGTTTTTGCGATTTTGTTGCCGGTTGGGCCGTGCCAGTGAAGGTCAGCATTTCGCTCGATTAAATCTTCAATTCTTTTGCAGGCAAGAAGTACGGTGGCGTGATTTTTGTTTCCCATAAATCTGCCAATCTCCGAAAATGACATCTTTGTGTTCTTTCTGGTCAGATACATACTGAAATGCCGGGCGAGGGCAACGGTTCTGTCTTTTTTTGATGAGTGTATATTGGCAGGCGTTAGGCCGAAATATGTGGCAACGGCTGATTCGATATCCGATACGTGCACAATCGGGTCGGTCCTGGCAAGGTGTTCAGCAAGGACCGTCTGGGCTATAGCCAGATTGATTTTTTCGTTCTGCAGAGCTGAGAAGGCAATCAATTTCAGCATTGCACCTTCCAATTCCCGAACGTTGGTGCGCAGATTTTCGGCGACGTATCTTATTACGTTTTCGGGAATTTGCTTTTGTGAGGTACTTTTGCCAAAGCTTGCTCCCGTCATAGTTTCAGCGTATTGTCGGCAGATTTGACAGCGGGTCTGGAAATCAGGATTTTTGATTTTGACGACCATCCCTGAGACGAATCGGTTGACCAGCTTTTCTGACAACTGCCCTATCATCTTTGGATGTGCATCGGAGGCCAGCACGACCTGTTTGCCTGCCAGATTGATGGTATTGAAGGTGTGCAGGAATTCTTCCTGTGTTGAGGGCTTGCTGGCCAGAAAGTGGATATCGTCGATAGCCAACAAATCCGTTTGCCTCATTTTTCGTCGAAATTGCTCGAGCTTTTTTAGCTTCAAGCCCAACACGAACTGGTTAACAAAGTCCTCAGCTGACAGATATTGCCAGTTAGTTTGAGGGCGTTTTTTGGATACGGCATTGCAGATTCCCTGCATCAGGTGAGTTTTTCCGACCCCGTAACCACCGTGAATAAAGAGGGGATTGAAGGGGCTTTTCTGCTCATTTACGACGGCTTTTGCGGCGTTATAAGCGAGCTCATTTGACTGGCCGACAATGAAAGTGTCCAGAGAGAGTTTTAGCTTTTTTTCAGGCGGCTTTATCCCGGTACTACGTGTACGGTCGAGAACAGAGCGGTTGCGGGCCTTTGCAACAAGCTGTGCCTGTGAGTCCAGCTGTGTTCGCCTCTGGCTGCCGGAAAGCTCCGGGTCGATTGTGAAGGTAATCTTCAGGGCCGAACCAGTGACTTCACGAACCGTCTGGCTGATTTGGTTTGAAAAGTGGTTTTCAATCCAGCTTGCAATAAAAAGATTTGGCACGCCGACCTTTAGATAACCGCCGGTAAGAGTAAACCTGGTTGAATTGTTAAACCAGATACGAAACTTTTGCGGCCCAATCTTCCTGGCGAGAGCTTCATTAATAGCGCTTATATGAGCTTCTGCCGAGCGGGGTTCATCATCCGTGATTATACCCTGCATTAATACTTCTCCTGTCTCTCAAAAGTTGATTTTGCTCTTTTGATACGTCAAACGTCAAGTATCAAACATCGAACACAGGGTATCAAGACAAATTTTGGGAATTTCTTTTCCACATAATAGAGGACGTTGATGGTATTGACTTTGCGCACGAAAAAAATTTATTCTTAACAGGTTTTGCACATCGCAAGTTAGATTTGTGGAAAACTTGTGGATTAAAATGCAATTCAAGTATCAAATTTCAAGCTTTAAATTTCAACAGAGCAATTTCATTTATCAGAACAGAAAAAAAATCAGGTCTTTTTTAATAGTATTGCTACGTAACCGCCGTCGTGGTCTGCCGCTGAATCGGCTGATGGCAGGAGCAACTTTTCGGAATCGAGTTCGAAAGCGGGATTTGCCTGCAGGAAATCTTTTATAAGCCGGCTGTTTTCCTGTTTTTGGATGCTGCATGTGCTATAGCAGATTTTGCCATTGGATTTTATCATCGATGCAGCGGTTTTTAGCAGGTCGACTTGTATTTTTGCAAGCTCTTTTATTGCCTTTGGCGTTATTCTATAGCGGGCCTCGATGCGTTTTGCCAGTACGCCGGTATTCGAGCACGGCACATCCAGCAGGACACAATCGAAACGGCCAACCGCTTCTGTCTGTTTCTGCAAGCTTTCGTATTCAACAATTCTTACGCTTTTTATGCCGAGGCGGTTGGTGTTTTCTTTTACCATTTTCAGTCGCTCGGGATTGATATCGGTGGCGATAATCTGTGCTTTATCGCTGGTTGCCTCGGCTAACTGGGTTGTTTTTGTGCCGGGTGCTGCGCAGAGGTCGAGGATTTTCCAGTTCGGCTGCGGCTTTAAGAGCTTAACCGGCTGGGCTGCAGATATATCCTGAACGGTGAATTCGCCTTTGGAAAAGCTCGCCAGTTGTGTTATCTCTTTTGGGCTTTTCAGTTTTATCATCCTCGATTCTCGATGCTCGGGACTCGAAGCTCGTGGAGTATCGAGAGGTACTATTTCATAGTCGATGTCTGCCTGATGGAATTTATCAGCGATTTCCTCTGTATTTGTTTTTAAGATGTTTGGCCTGATGTAGATGCTCGGTTTGCGATTTGAAGCGAAGCAGATTTGTCGTGTGGCTTCTGTGCCATATTCGTCAAGCCAATCGGTTATAAGCCATTTTGGAAGTGAAAATGCTGTGCTTAAGTAATCGGCTGGGGAGGTTGCGGGGTCCGGCAGGATATCGGTATCGAATTCACAGCCGGTTGCAGGTGTCTGCGGAAGTGTGTTTTGCGAGCTGGCTTGCGGAAGCCGGCTCTGGCGATTGGTAATATGTCTTGTGATTTGCCGCAGGGCTGCATTTGCAAAGCCGACTTGCTTCTTAGCTGTGATGGTCTTGGTGTTTTCAACTGCTTCGTTGACGATTGAATAATCCGGCGTTGCAGGTGAGTAAATAAGTTCGTATGCTCCAATACGGATGATGTTGAGAACTTTAGCGGCAATCCTGCCGACGGGACGAGCGGTGAATTTTGCTATGACCATATCAATTGCTGTTCGATTTCTTACGCTGCCGAAGACGAGGTCGGTAGCTCGTTGTCTTTCGCTGGTTTTGGATAGTAGTTTATTCAAGAGCGCCGAGGCGTAATCGCGTTTTGGGTCGAATTGATTTAGCACTTCGGCTGCAATAAGGCGTGCTGAAGTTTGTTTTTTAGCGGGCATTGTCGTTTTCAATCTTTACAAACATATCGCCGGGCTGGGTGTGATGGCCGTTGACGAAATCTTTGAAGTCCATAAGGGCAGAGCCGGCTGGCTTGATTTTCGTAATCTTAAGAGTATCCTGACCACAAATCACATTAAGGTTCCCGTCGAGTGTTCCTATAGGTAAGCCGGATTGGCTGGAAGTTTCGACTACGTGAGCCTGTGCTATTGTTACCCGCCGGGATTTCGATGTTTCTTTTGGGATGTAATTTGCAGCAGCTCCCGGCCAGGGCCACAGGCCGAGTATCTTTCTTTGAAGCTGCTCTGCAGGTTCGTTAAAGTCTAAAATACCATCTGATTTTTTTAATTTTGGTGCAAGTGTTGCTTTTGAATGGTCCTGCTTGGTGTAGATTACGGTACCATTTGCTATTTTATCGAGGGTTTCCAGCAATAACGGAGCTGCTAATTTTGCGAGCCGGTCGTGAAGCTCACCCGCTGTTTCATCGGGTTTTATATCTGTTGCGACCTTGCCCAGGATGTCACCGGCGTCCATTTTTTCGGCTAACGCGATTATGCTGATGCCGGTATGGCTTTCGCCTTTTATTATTGCCCAGTTTATTGGCGCTGCCCCTCGGTACTTTGGAAGCAAAGATGCATGGACGTTGATAGAGCCGTTGCGCGGCAGGTTTATCAGCTCGTTGCTGATTTTCTGGCCGAATGCAACTACAATAATCAAATCCGGCTTATATTCTGCTATCTTCTGGAGCATCTGCGGAGTGTTCACATCATCTGTTTCGACAAAAGAAATCGAATGTGCATCTGCCCAGACGGCTACCGGTGTGGGGGTTGGTTTTCTTCCTCTTCCTGCCTGACGAGGAGGCTGCGTAACGATGAAGTCGAGACTGTGACTCGATTGTGCCAGTGCATTTAGACACTCAAGGCCGAATTCGCTACTGCCGAGGTACGCTACCCTCATAGCATTTAACTTTCGATTCTCGAACTTAAATCTAAGTATTGTTTTTGTGTTCTTCTACAAGTTTTTTTATCTGTTTTCGGTGTGAGATTTTAGATACCTTGCTCATACGGTTAACGATGGTCATTCCCTCAATATGGTCGTACTCGTGCTGAAGAGCCCTGGCATACAGGCCTTCTGCCTCTTCGGTAAACTCGTTGCCGTCAAGGTCGGTGGCGGTTACTTTGCACTTTTTATATCTTCGAATCTTCGTATAAATACCCGGCACAGACAGACATCCTTCGTCAAATTCCGTAAGGTCTCCGTCCGGGGTGACGGTCGGATTGATATAGACCTTGAGTTTCTCCCTGCTGCCTTCGAGCGATATGATAAACAATCGCAGAGACACACCTGCCTGAGGAGCTGCCAGGCCGACGCCTTTATTTTTAAGCATAATATCTATCATCATCTCTATAAACTGGCGGATATTATCGTTGATTTCTTCAACTGGCTGGGCACGTCCAGCCAAAACCTCGGCTGGGTAATGCGTGATTTGGCATTTGTTAATATCTATCATTTTCGTATATCTTGCTATTACGGTTTTATTGTGTATTTATATCTGGCGTTTCGTATGGTCGAATTCTGTACCGGAGAAGATATTGCCGAGATAGTGCTTTCTGACGGTCTCATTGCGGACGATTTCTGCCGGTGTGCCGGCCCCGATTACCCTGCCGTGGTCGATGATGTAGGCCTTATCAACCACCTCGAGCGTCCTTTCGACATTGTGGTCGGTAACAAGAATACTGACGCCGGAGGCAACGAGCCGGCGGATTTCGTGCTGCAAATCCTCAACGGCAATAGGGTCAACGCCGCT
>CAYSJK010000047.1:0-14361 GCA_964431375.1 uncultured Pirellulales bacterium | reverse complement strand
ATTTTGGTACAAAAATATGGGCCGCATATCTTTCACACCAACTCTAAAAAGGTTTGGGATTGCCGGATTATATTTTAGCTGGAATACCCAATGGAAATATTCAACTGTAAAATTAGAAACCCCTTATGGCAGTTTTTTAGCTAATAGTAACGAGGAAAGTACTGCTTTGGGGCTTGAGGTCATAAATTGGCTTCGTCAAAACCTTAAGCAAGGCAGGAGGATAGTAGCACTTGAGGGTTTGTCCATCGAGCTTGTTTTAGGCTGGCTGCCTTGTATCCCTTTGTCAGGGTTAAATTATCAAATATACGAGGGGGATACTGAAAGGATAATATCTGTACTTGATGAAAAGCCCGATGTTGAATATGTCCTCGTACAGGTTAGGCACGGCGGATATCATTTTGGAATTCAGGACTATAAATTAGCTGATTATCTTGATACTAAATGGGAACAGACAGCAAGGATTAGTGTTCCCCAGCAGTTAACAACTCTTTCAAATATGTCTCCTGGTAGAAAACACGATTGTGGGCTGATCCGGGGATTTATAATTTATGGTCGAAAATAACTGTATAAGCTTATCGCATTAAATTTCGCTTATTTGATTTCTATAGATTGTGAACACAGTGAATATGCGGAGGTAAATGTTTAAGGAAAAGCTGAAGCAAATTCCGTTTTTATACGCTATTAACAGACATATCAAAGCATCTGTATGCAAATACAACTATGCTTCTTTACAGAGGTTTTATACAAATGCAGCCCATTCGAAAAACATTTTTTACGATGAAACCCAAGTAAGCAGTCAAATAGTCGATTTATTGAAGAAACGAAATATCGATACATCTCGATTATTCAAAGATAAGCTTTGTATTCTTTGGGTTGGTACCAGCTATGATCAGGATTCAGCAGGGATAATTCAAGGGCTTAAAAAGTTTGGTGAAGTCATTTTATTTGAGAGTCAACCCGGTCTTTATGAACAGGTAAGGCCAACAGGGTATAATTATAGAAAAATAAGGCAAGAAAATAGTCAACGGTTGTTATTGCAAGTTAAGGAATCATTGGAACAAGGAGCTCTCCATGTTGTCATAGGGCAAATGAGGGCACATGCTATTGAACCTCGGGTCCTTCAAATAATCCGAGAAATGGGAATTATTGTTGTGAATATCTCAATGGACGACCGCCATGCTTTTCAGAGTCAGAAAATTGATGGAAGATGGAGTGGGCCTAAAGGATTAATTGGTTCTATAGATTTGACCTGTACAGCTGCTGAAGAGTGTTGTTTATGGTATTTGGTTGATAACTGTCCGGTCATTTATTTGCCGGAAGCCAGCGACCCCCAACTTTTTAAGCCTTTAGCTGGTCCCAAGTTATATGATGTTTGTTTTGTAGGGACTAATTATGGAATTCGTAATGAAGTTGTGACAGTTTTGCAAAAGGCGGGTGTTAAGGTGGCAGCTTTCGGAAAGGGCTGGCCTAATAGGAGGATATCAACAGCAGAGATACCAGAGCTTTTTGCCCGTTCACGTATTATCCTGGGAGTAGGAACAATTGGCCATTGCAAAGATTTTTATGCCTTGAAAATGCGGGATTTTGATGGGCCCATGTCGGGAAGTTTGTACATAACACATCATAATCCTGATTTGGAAGAGCTGTTTGTAATTGGAAAAGAAATAGAAACATATCGAACAGCGAAAGAATGTGTTGAAAAAGTTTTATATTATTTGAGAAATCCCGAAAAGGCGGAATCTATCGGCTCTGCCGGCCGAATTCGAGCAGAAAGAGACCATACATGGGAAAAACGTTTTGATAAGGTTTTAAGAACAATAGGAGTTATTAACTGATTCGATGTGCGGCATTTTTGGATATTCAGGGCTAAATGGTGACGGTGAAAAGATTCTTCGTGTTATGGCAGAGCAGCAGATTCATCGAGGCCCGGATGATGAAGGTTTTTATAAGGATGGAAATATTGGTTTTGGGATACGTCGCCTAAGCATTATTGATGTATTACAAAAGACTCATAGAGCTAATCCTGTTGATTGGGTATTCTGCTATTTTGATGGCAAATTTATTCTACGCTCAACGATTGATTTCATAAGAAATACCCTTCAAATACCAACCGTAAATATGTGCCTGGATGATAAGCATTCCTGGGATGGTTGCAAATTAGGTGAACAAATGAGTGGGCAGATCGATTTGGCTGATGTGTTTGATATATCATGGACTTCGGCTCGTATAGCTGTTGATTGGTATGATGCAGAAGGTGGCAATGGTCTTTATCTTCCTCCTGGATTCAATCCTGCACAGTTTTATCCGATGGATGGTCAGTTTGATATCCCTGTAAGCTTTGTGGGTGCTTGTTACGGGGCAAGGCCGCTTCTTATTAAGTTCTTAAGGAAGCACGGCATAAATGTTCGGGTCTATGGTAGTGGCTGGGGTAAGTATGGGAATGGTTATGCCGAGTCTCTTTGTGAAATTTTCAACAGAAGTCAAATCAACCTTGGATGTGGTTATATAGGGCACTCGAAACGGCTGACCAATGTAAAAGGACGTGATTTTGATGTAACAGGTACAGGTGGTGGAGCTTATCTGACGACTTTCAACTCAGATTTGGCTCAACATTTTCAAATAGGAAAAGAAATACTCTGTTATCATAGCTTTGATGAGTGCCTTGAGCTTATCCGGTATTACCTTGATAGGCCGGAGCAGTGCAGAGCACTGGCTAAACAGGCAAGAGAGCGCGCCCTTAAAGAGCACCGATGGCTTCATCGATACATTAAAATCTGCCAATACCTGAATATATTAGATGAGAATAAATCTCTAACTTTATTAGTGGAAGAGGCTGAATTATAAGGCTGCCCAGATACCTATCTGGTCTCGGATTATCTGAACTCTACGGCAAACTGCGAAACGAGAAGTTTCAGATTGGGCTGTGGAGTAAGACATTCTCAACCATCAATATGATTGTAGTGGGATGTTCATTATAATTAGAAGATTCAAGGAGAACTTTTAATGTTTGAATTAGTCAAGTTGGACGATTTTTTCACATCTCTCCTTTGTTGCCCTATTTGTAAAGGAGCGATTGAAATGGGCCAAGGTGGCTGCTATTGTGAAGATTGCGGAATGTTTTATTCTGCTATTGGCAAAAGTTATGATTTCCGCATCCGTTATCCGTCTTACTGCTTAAGCCCTCAATTGAAAAAATGGCACCAGGTACAATCGCTTTACGAATCGTTCGCGCGCAAGGTTTGCAGTAACGATGATATATCATGTTTCTTGGGACAAATAGATTCGGTAAAAGAGATATACCAAGAAGAATTCCATCTCTCTGGTTCAGTTCTTGATGTCGGTGGATCAGAAGGTATATTAAGATATTTCCTAAACCTGAGAGACCCTGTGAATCAATACTGTTCTATTGACCCATTTGTAGAAGTAGTTCGTGATGCACAATTTCAATCTAATTTTGTACGAGCTTACCCTTGTTTAAAGGAACCTCTAAATTTCGTTGCTGGCATTGCAGAGAGGTTGCCTTTTCTATCAAAGAGTTTCGATTATGTTCATATGCGTTCGGTTTTGGACCATTTCTATGACCCATATATTGCCCTCAAGGAAACATACAGAGTTCTAAATCCTAAGGGCCGACTTCTTATTGGATTATCTGTAATAGGAGGTGAGTCATCTTTAGATGGAAGTAAGATTTCTCGACTACGAAAAAAGTTGAGAGATCAAGGATTACGGAAAACAACCAAAGCGATTATTTATAAATCTCTGGAATCTTTTTTAAAACCTAAGAAGGAAGACGACCATATGTTTTATTGGAAATATGATGATCTTGTGGACCTGGTGGGCTTAACAGGTTTCCAAATAGAGAAGATTTATTGGCAGAAACCTCCTTTTGAGCATTGTGTATATGTTTTATCACAAAAGGTGAGTACGCAAGAGCGGTTAAAGACTACAGTAGGGGAAAAAGATTCGAAGAACCATCAAAAAAACAACGAATGTTTTCGCGCAAAATAGTTGTACCTATCAATATGACGCTGATGTCGTTGGAATGATTTTTGTCAGGTTATACTGGGAAAGATAGTTGGGAGAATAGCGATTTGGGGATAAGTTTATGTGCGGTATATGTGGCATTGTAAAAAATGATGGTTCATCTGTAGGCCCGGAGCGATTGGAAAAAATGCGAGATAGCTTCGCTTATAGGGGTCCGGATGACAAAGGAGCTGTGTTGTTAAGCAGCAGCCAGAGGTCTGAATTTATAGAATTCAAGAGCTCTAATGAAATTTCAGGTCAGCGGTTTCGTTCTATGTCTTATGATGTTGCTTTAGCTCACAGGCGTCTTTCCATCATCGACCTTTCAACAGCTGGACATCAGCCAATGTGCGATAGCAATGGCACTGCGTGGATTACTTATAATGGTGAAATTTATAATTATCGACAGACCAGAAAAGTTTTGGAAGCGAGAGGTTATTTGTTTAGAAGTAATACCGATACCGAAGTGATTATTAATGCTTATAAAGAATGGGGTGCTGAAAGCCTGCAATATTTTAATGGTATGTTTGCATTTGCAATATATGATTCTATTGAAAAGCGCATTTTTCTCGCCAGAGACAGGGCAGGCAAGAAACCTCTATATTACTTTTGTGACGATAAAACTTTTATTTTTGCATCTGAGTTAAAGGCGATTATAGAAGCAGCGGATAGACGGTTTGATATTGACTGCAAAGCTCTTAATTTTTACTTAGCTTTCGGTTACATTCCGGATTCAATGTGTATATTAAAGGATGTTTACAAGCTTCCCCCTGCCAATGCAGCGGTTTATGATATTGTCAATAATAGTTTAAAAATATGGCAGTACTGGAGTCTCCCTGTTTCTGAAGAAAACTGCGATAAATATTCAGAGAATGAGCTGGTGGATGAGCTGGAATATCTCCTGGAAGACTCGGTCAAGCTTAGATTGATTAGTGATGTTCCACTTGGTATTTTTCTAAGCGGAGGAGTGGACTCAAGCCTGATTACAGCAATGGCGGCAAGATGCGCAAGCAGCAGTGTTAAAACCTTTAATATATCGTTTCCAGGCGCGGGAAAATATGATGAATCACGATATGCAAAAACTATTGCACAGCATTTTCACACGGACCATTATACCTTAAGCGGAAATGAAAATATGTCAGATGCTCTTCAGGAAATCTTGCCCTTTATTGATGAACCTATCGCAGATTCATCGATTTTACCGACTTACCTAATATCAAAACTTGCCAGAAAGCATATTACTGTTGCTTTGGGTGGAGATGGTGGTGATGAGCTCTTTGGTGGTTATTCTCACTACTTGCGGGCTTTAAGAGATAAGGTTTGGTTGAGCTATGTTCCGGATTGTATATGTAGTTTTGCTGCTAATGCGGTCAGATTAATTCCAAAAGGTCTTAAAGGCAGAAATTGGTTATTTTCTTTGCGAAAAGGTTATCTTGAAGAGAACATTTGGGGAACACCGTATTTTAATTTCATTATGAGAAGAGGATTATTCAAAAGAAATATTCTTGATAGATTTGACATGGCCGTTGACGAGCCGGAGCAGTGGAAAATCAAATTGCTGAGAGGGGCGGTTAACGATATCGATAAGTTAACTCGTGTGGATTTCTTAAGTTACCTGCCTGACGATATTCTTGTTAAAGTAGACAGGGCTTCAATGCTGAATTCGCTGGAGATAAGGGCACCCTGGCTTGATTACCGTATCATTGAATTTGCTTTTAAGAAAGTCCCTCCGAAGTATAAGATTAATAATGGTATATCTCGCTTTTTACAAAGACGTCTGGCACAGAGGGTACTTCCGAAGGATTTTGACCTTGACCGCAAGCAGGGATTCTCGATACCGGTTAGTAACCTGAGGAATGTTGTACAACCTGTTCTGTCTGATAACAATGTAGGCTGTGTTTTCCCTTCATTTTTTTCAGAACGATGCGTTAAAAATCTGACTAATGGAAGCAGTAGGGCAGCCGGTAATTACTCCCGATTCTTTGCATTGTCAATGCTGAGATTATTTATGAGTAGATATAAAATTGCTCCTCAGATTTGTTAAAAACAGACCTTACTTAATTTATGGTGATTATATCCGTTTGTAATTTTAATGGCACTTTCACTAAAGCAGGTTACATTTCTTTGCGTTTTTGGAAGATAAGTTGAATAAAAAGTTTTTATACTTTTTGAAATGCCCCTTGTGTAAAGCTTCCTTGAGATTTGATGGTTCAAGTACTAATGGTAATATTTTCAAGGGAAGGTTGATTTGTGAGTCTAAACATATTTTTGAAATTCAGGAAGGCGTACCAAATTTTATTGTCAATAGAAATGATTATGAAGATAAAGCTAATTTTCAGGACCCCAGTACTGTGGAAAGCTTCGGTTTTGAGTGGGCATGGGATAACGTTCCGAGGACAGAAGAAGATTTACACTTTCGGATTTTCGATAAACCAGGTATCAACAAGGATTTTTTGAATGCGAAGTTGGTTTTAGATGCCGGTTGTGGAGCAGGTTTGCAGACGAATTTTATGGCGAGACATGGGGCTTCTGTGATTGGGATTGACCTTTCGGATGCCGTAAAGGTGGCTTATAAAAATAATTTAAACGACGAAAACGTCTGTATAGCAAAATCTGATATTTTAAATGCACCTTTTAAAAGTAAGACTTTTGATTATATTTATTGTGAAGGAGTGTTGCAACATGTAAAAGACCCAAGAAAAGCTTTTTATAAGCTCGTTAGTTTATTAAAGAAAAATGGGCAAATCTTTGCAACTTTTTATACCAAAAGGGAAAGCAAAATTACACCTTTTCTTGTATTGCGCAGACCGATTAGATTTGTTCTGTCCAAGTTGCCACAAAAATTATGTTGGTATATCTGCTGGCTGAGTATTCCTTTGAACAGGATACCTTTATTGAAATATTTCTTCAGAAAAACAATTGTTTTATATGATAAAAGAAATCCAAGTAATAAATCTACATGGTGTTTAAATTACGATTTCTATGGACCCCACAAATATCAGTATTATTTCAGGCCCAGTGAAGTTGCTGATATTTGGAAGAGTTCCAAAGATAAGCTAACTATTTTACATTTAGAAAATGGATATCCGCTCAGGGGAAAAAAAGAATAACAGCATGGTTTCCGTAGTTATGAGTGTGTATAACGGGCAGGAGTATTTGCGCGAGAGTATTGATTCTCTTTTGAACCAGACATATCGAAATTTGGAAATCATCATTATTAATGACGGTTCAATTGATTTTTCCCGAGGCATAATGGCCTCATATATTAATAAAGGAATTGTATTTATTAATAGAAAAGAAAATTTGGGATTGACAAAGTCACTTAATCAAGGTCTATCTTTGGCGAAAGGAGACTTTATTGCCCGCCAGGATGTGGGTGATATATCGCATAAGTCTCGCATAAAAGAACAGGTAGATTTTTTAGAACAAAATAAAGAAGTGTCCATACTGGGCACAGGAATTGAATGGTTCGATTATCGATATACTCTTAAAAGATTTGTTTATAGCTCAAATCCTGATGACATAAAATCTCAGCTCTTGTCCTTCTTCAACCCGGTTCCGCATTCAACATTAATGATGAGAAAAGCGGTTGCTGAAAAGCTAAATAGATACAATGATTATTTTGTTTTATCTCAGGATTATGATTTTCTTTTAAGAGCATATGAGGTTTTTCGTATTAGTTCGTTACAAAGACCTTTGGTAAAGCTTCGATTTGACTCAAATTCACTTACTAACACTGGTTGTGAGCAATTAAAGTATGGTATTGCCGCTTTGGTATGTGCACATAGAAGGTTGAGAGGTCGAATTGACTGCTCAAAAGCAAACGAGAAAGAATGGCAGCAATTTTTAGGAAAAATAGGTGCTTTTATTAGAGAAAAAAGGTTGGACCAAAAGTTTGTAGCAAGAAAGTATTTCAATTTAGCAAAGTTTTCATTGCTACATTTTGATGTTCCAAAATGCTTTAAAATTTTATCTTACGGACTTAGGACTGATAAGTGGGGCTTATTTAGAAAAGGAATTGGCTTGAGAGTTCCTGATGACATTAAAGAATTGTTGGCCTAATGTTTTGTCAATTGCAAGCATAGCTGCTTGTAAAGACAAGATTGAAAGTAAAAGTATATGGTTTGGTGAATGTATTTATTACTGGGGGGTTATCTTATGAATATACTTGTAGTTGGCGGTGCGGGTTATCTCGGTGGTGCAGTTACTGATTTACTTATTAACTCAGAGCATAATATTCGTGTTTATGATATTTTGCTCTACGAGGAGACCTATAGAAAGCCACTTTACTTTGTCCGTGGAGATGTCCGTGACATAGAAAAACTAAAAACACATTTAGACTGGGCTGATGTAATAATATGGCTGGCTGCCTTGGTTGGCGACCCTGCCTGTGCACTTAATGAAAGTCTTACCAGACAAATAAATACATATTCTGTGCAAAGTATGAGGGACAACTTCAATGGTCGTATTATTTTTATGTCAACATGTTCAGTCTACGGTGCTCAAGATGAAGTACTTGATGAAGGCTCGCCGGTGAACCCGTTGTCGTTGTATGCAGAAACTAAACTTTCAACTGAGGTAATATTAGCTGATATGAACGCACTGATTTTCAGGCTGGGTACCTTGTTTGGTATTAGCGACCGGTTTTCGCGAATTAGGTTTGACCTTGTAGTTAATACTTTGGTGATGCGCGCCGTTGTCCATAACAAAATCAGCATATTTGGAGGTCAGCAGTATAGACCTCTTCTTCACGTTCGTGATGCGGCGTTGGCAGTTGTTAATGCTTTACAGAGCACAAATACAGGCATATATAATTTACATTCAGAAAGTACTACAATTATTGAAATTGCTCATCTCGTAAAAAAGAACTTTCCCGACTTACAGATAGAAGTTGCTGGCTTAATGTTCCAAGATAACCGAAATTATCGTGTCTCCAGCGAGAAAGCAAGAACCCAGTTGGGTTTTAATCCAACGTTAACGATTGACACCGGTATAAAGGAGCTGAAGAAATTGCTGTTGGAGGGGAGGGTAAAGGATTCCTTTTTAACCCGTTTTTCAAATTATTTGTATTTGAAGCCTTTAATCAGCGAATACAGGTCTCCTCTGGGAAAAGTAGTAAAACTTAATGTATAAGAGGACAAAAGGTTATGAATGAGCTGTCAGTTGTTATCCCATGCGTTTATTCTGTGGATATGCTCCCAAACTTTATCGACAAACTCGCTATCTGTCTAATGAGTAACCCTTCCGAAGTTGAAGTGATTGTTGTGGCAAATGAAAAAGTCGAATCTGCAGAAAGTCTAGTTCATTATGTTCGTGGAAAGTATCCCTGGCTTAAGTTTGAATTCTTACAGAGAGCCGGTAATAAGCGAGATTATGGTGCGTTGGCACGTTTTGGCATTGCCTATTCGACAAGCCGTTACGTAGTTCTTGTTTCTCCAAATGGTGAAGATGATGTAAGTATTATTGATGTAATGCTGAAAAAAATGAGGCAAGGCAACCAGATGGTTCAGGCAATTTCGCCTTATTCCAAAGCCGAGTCAAATATGAGGCAAGTATTGTTCAACATCTATAGATTAATTTTTCGTTTTTTTGCAAGGATTTTTGTGGGAGTCAAAATTCAAAGCGCTACTAATACATTTAAGATGTTTGATAGAGTGTTTGTTCAGGCTGTAGGGCTGACACAGAATGGCCACAGCATATGTCCTGAAATTACTTTCAAAGTTCTCTTGGCCAATGGAGGAGTCGAGTATGTTCTGTCGAACCATAAATCTAAACCGGTGGATAAAGACTTCAAGGTGTATAAAGAGGGGATTCTTTATTTTTGGCTGCTGGCCAGAGGGTTTTTGCACAGGATAGGAATTTTGTGGTTTTAATATCAATTGATTGGATGACTATGCGGGTTTGCATTGTTACGCCGATGTATAATGAAGAAGCAATTGCCAAAAATAGCATTGAAACTATCCTTAAATACAGCCAAAATCTCCCTCCTGTTGTTGATTTGCTTGTTGTTAATGATGGCTCACAGGACGCTACTGGAGCTGTACTTGGGGATTTACTTCAGAAGCATAAAAACGATGGATTTAAGGTGGTTTGCCATTCTAAAAATCAGGGTTATGGAGCTGCAATAAGGACGGGAATTAGATTCGCGATTGATAATAATTATGATTATGCTCTATGTATGGACAGCGACCTTACTAATCATCCTGTATATTTAGAGAAGTTTTATGAGAAAATGAGTGAAGGATGGGATTACATAAAGGCTACCCGCTATTCAAAAGGAGGGGCAGTGCAAGGTGTTCCTTGGAGTCACAGAATTATGTCTGTTATTGGCAATTTTGTTGCCAGAGTTCTTTACAGATTGCCCTTGACAGACCTTACAAATGGTTTTCGTGCAGTAAAGGTCGACATTTTGAAGAAGATAAATTTCACCGAAAAGGGATTTGTTATCATTATGGAAGAGTTATACCAAGCTAAATTTTTGACAGAATCTTTTTGCGAGATCCCATATATACTTATGAGTAGAAAAACAGGACAAGGGCAAACGCATTTCTCTTATGGACCGATGATGTGTTTACAATACTTAAAGTATGCAGTTAAAAGTTTTTTATGGAGACGTTAGTATTATTATAACAGGAGATAGATATGGAAGGGCAAAAAGTTATCCAAGAAAACAAAGAACAGTTTGGAGGGTTTACCCATCGCATCGATTGTCGGTTCTGTCAAAGTAAGAATTTGGTGAAAATACTTGATTTGGGCAATGTCCCCCTCGCAGGAGGGTTTCTGAGAGAAGAGCAGTTTTCGGAGGAAAAGTTTTATTCTTTGGATCTTAATTTTTGCAAGGACTGTACCTTAGTTCAGGTCAGTAATGTAGTACCCGCTGAAACCCTGTTTAGAAATTATTTTTATTTTTCTTCGTCTATTAAAACACTGGTTGAGCATATGGCGAATTACGCCCAAGAAACTAATGAGCGCTTCCTTGAAGATAGAAAAAATCCTTCCGTGTTCGAACTCGGATGTAATGACGGTATATTGTTAAAGCCATTTGCCGCGATGGGTGTAAAAGCTGTAGGAGTAGATCTTGCAACGAATGTGGTAAATTCCATAGATTCAAAGGACATCATAGTCATTAATGATTTTTTCGGCGAGACGCTTGCTTTGCGAGTAAAAGAAGAATATGGTCTTTTCGATGCTTTTGTGTCAAGTTATTCATTCGCTCATATCGATGACATGGTTGATGTAATGAAAGGAGCAAAAACGCTCTTAAAAGAGGATGGGGTGTTTATTTTCGAAGTGTACTATTTGGGAACATTGATTGATGAGATGCAATACGATATGATTTATCACGAGCACCTCAGTTATTATTCTCTTAAGACTTTAACTATTTTTCTAAAGCGATTTGGGATGGAAATCTTCGACGTGAAATTTATACCCGGTGTCAGGTCAGGTGCAGTGCGGTTTTATGCCAGAAACGTAGGGAAAAGATCTGAAAAAATTTCATCTGCTGTTATGGAATTGTCAGAATACGAAAAAGAGAAAGCTTTCGAAGAAGTTGAAACTTATTTGGATTACGCTCAAAAGGTCAATGATACACGCGAACAGCTATTAGCTTTACTTGACCGTCTTAAAGACGAAGGGAAAACAATCATAGGATACGGTGCTTCAGGCCGAGGGACAACTATAATGAACTACTGTGGGATTGATAATCGTTATCTTGATTATGTGGTTGATGATGCTCCCGCAAAACATGGTTTTTTTACTCCAGGCACACATGTTGCTATTAAACCTTGGGATTTTACTAAACAATCTAAATTTCCCGAATACGCACTATTGTTTGCCTGGAGCTTTATTAACGAAGTTAAGAAAAAAAGAAGTGATTATTTAAGACAAGGTGGGAAGTTTATTGTTCCTTTGCCGGAAGTAAAAGTTATTGCCGAATGAGTATAAGAGTATTGGTCCTTGCAAGATAAAAATGCCTGGATAATACATATATCAATGAATGGTGTTTTTTTCAGGTGTGGCTGGATATTATAAAGTATAAAAGTTTAGGAGATATTTTCGGCAGTGATAAAGACATTCGTACTGCAATCAATGGCCTTTTTGTAAAGTCCGCTTCAGCTGCCAAATAATTACTGTAATCATAGAGAGATCTCTGTAATCAATTACCAAACGAATGCGAGGTATATTTCATTATGGATGTGTCGAATTGTCCAATATGTGGGAACGCTGATATTAGCGGTTATTTTCGTCTTCGATGCAATAATCTCATTGCGTTGAAATGCAAAAATTGTAGCCACGTTTTCATTAAGAATAGCCCGATAAATTCTGATAATGCTTCAGATTATTACACTATGGACGATTTTAAAGGAAATAGAAAACTTCAGAATGACCAATGGTATACGAATTATTACCACGAATGTCTTGCTGATTATGAGTCTCATTTAGATTCGAGCTTGGCTTTGAAGCAATTTCGTGAAAAACTCAATTACTTTAACTCGCAATTCCCCCAAAAAGGTAGATTCTTAGATGTAGGATGCGCAACAGGGGTGTTTCTTGATATGGCAAAAAAGCAAGGATGGGATGTCGAGGGAGTGGAAATCTCGCAGGAGCTCGCTTCTTATGCAAGAGAAAACTTCTCTCTGAAAGTATATGTAGCCGATTTGACAAAAGAGAATTTGAATTGTAAACCGTTTCAGGTAATAAGCCTGTTTGACGTGATAGAGCATATCACTAACGTAAATTCTATGGTGGCTTCTTGCGGAAGACTTCTTTTCGATGGTGGTCTTTTGTTGATTAGAACGCCTACGGAAGAGGCACTGCTACGCGATATTGCCAAAATAATTTATAGGGCTTCGTTAAATAGATTTGAATTTCCGATGCTTTGGTTCTATAGCTTCGAGCATATTCAGTCGTTTTCTTTAAAAAGCTTAAATATACTTCTCAAGGCACATAATTTTTCCATTATAAAGGTCTTTCGCGAGGAAGAGAGCCTCGACAGGCTAAATATACCCCAATATATAAATATCACAATAAGAGGAATTAATCTTCTATCCGCTTTATTGAATAGAGAACATAAAATAACCGTGATTGCGAGGAAAAAATGAAAAAGAAACTGACAATCATTTTAGGCATTCGCCCTGATGTAATCAGGGCTTCTATTATTCTGGAAAAGCTACGTGCACAGGATAAACACGAGATTGTTTTTGTTTGGTCTGGGCAGCACTATTCAGATAATCTTAAGGATATCTTCTTCCGTGATTTAAACGTTGCTCCACCTCATATTGAGCTTGGAGCACAAGGAGATACCGATGCCAAATTAGTTGCCTCTGTTATCTCTCGTCTTGCGCTGGTTTTAGCAGATATTCAGCCAGAGGCGGCAGTTTTTCTGGGCGATACCAATACAGTGATGGGCTGTCTTGCAGCAGCTCAGCTTAACATTCCTATTGTTCATATTGAAGGATGTATGCGTTCTTATGACTGGAGGATGCCGGAAGAAAAGTACCGGACTATTATTGACCATTTGTCAGACGTCATCTACACCTATTTTCCTGAGTACAAACAGCAAGGGACTAATGAAGGCCTTAACCCAGATAGCATTATTGTTACCACTAATCCTATAGTGGACGTTCTGAATCGCTATTATTTTGAGCAAAAAGAAAAATTCGACCTTTTGGCTACACCTTCTTTTTTTAGAAAACGTGGCATTAAAAAAGAGCAGTATTATTTAATGACCTGCCACCGCCGTGAAAATGTCCATATTCGGCAATCATTTGAAAATATCCTTTCATTAATCAATGCTGCTGATAGGGACATTTATTTTTCGGCCAGCTATAGAACTCAAAAAGTATTGAAGGAATATCGGCTTGTTTTACCTTCAAATGTAATTATGATAGACCCGATTGGATATACTGAAATGCTTGTACTGATGGCAAATAGCAGGGGAGTAATCACTGATTCAGGAACCGTTGTTGAAGAAACATGTGTATTGCAGATTCCGTCACTGCAAATTCGCAAGGCCACTGAGCGACCACAAGTATATGATGTTGGCTCAAGTGTGAAATTTGATCCTGCTGAGGCAGATAGATACGATTTTAAAGAGGTTTTTGATAAGTTAGAAAACCTTTACGGCAGAACCTGGGAGAATCCCCTTGGCGATGGAAATGCGTCTGAACGTATAGCAAATGACCTTTTGAAAAGACTGGATAGAAACCTCTTTAGAAGACATAAAGTGGAGGATTACCACATAAAGCTTGACCGCTCTTATCGTGAAGACGGATTAGAGATTATTAATTATTAAAAGCGGCTATTTCTGAATAAGTCATACAATGCGATTAACATTGC